>JANORP010000398.1:0-15345 GCA_031415375.1 Bacteroidota bacterium
CGGCGCAGACGTGGAATGTCGCGTGCTGCCTTGGCGTCAGAGGCCTTCATCCAGCCTTGGGCCAGCATGAGGCGGGCAGACATGTGTGGATGAAATTTGTAGCCGCCAATAAACCCAAGACCTGGCTTGGTAAATTTCAGGGCAAAGTTGTCGTCAAGGTCTCCTTTGTAGTTAGTGGCTCCCAGACCCACACCCACATAAAAATACCTCGTCTTCAGCTGAGCAGTAGCGGTAGAAACCCCTACGCATAGTGCAATCAACGCGAGTAAGTATTTAACAGATTTCATAGGAAGCAGCATATTACTTTTACAAATTATCAGGTAAACCGTCAAACAACCAAGAACCTAGAAACAAATATAGTCAAGAGACTTAAAAAGAAAAACTTATTCACACTTTTTTAAAAGCAAGAAAAGATTTTTCTCCAAGCCGCCTTTGGGCTTCTCAACTATACGACCGACCTCATTGCTACCTTGATAGAAGATAAAGGTAGGGATTTTTTTCAAACCCACCATTGCAGCCATATTTTTTTCATCCTTTTTGGTGGTATCCACAGAGATAATATCTACTTGGCCGATCGGCAATCGTTGTTTCAGGTCAAAAAAACGGGGCACCCACTTTTTGCTATCACCGCAATAGCACCCGAGAAACAGCTTCACATTCAGGCTTTCCTTTAGCGCGATGGTGCCGAGGGAATCCAGCCACCTTTCATTGGGCTTGTATTTGGCGTCGGTAAATTGCTCCCAGTGGCATTCCTTTTGGAAGGTCTGGTAGTCATAGTACCCGACCAAGTATTGTTTTTCCTTGCAACTTAGGATCACGAGGCAAGCGAGAAACGGTAAGACCAACAATGCTTTTTTCATGCGCAACAATTCGACAACGACGTTTTATGCCGCAAAATAGGAGATTCTTAGCAAATTCCGTCGCGTAACACGGCCTTTGCCGCAACTTGGACGAGACCAAGCGGGAGCTGGGCAAAACCGATGCCATTTTCTGCCTATCTTGGGCCGATGCAAGGGAGCACAAATCGGCAAAGCATCTTATGGAAACAGCTGGAAATCCTCCTGCTGCTCACATTGCTCGCCGCAGCGCTCTGGCCCGTCTGGGGAAATGCGTATTTCCTCACCAATGATGGACCCTGTCACCTGTACAATGCCCGCATCCTGCGAGATATGCTGCTGGGACACAACACCGCATATTTTGGTGAATGGTTCAGTCTCAATCCCGACATCGAGCCCAACTGGCTCAACCATTTCTTGCTCGCAGCATTTCAGCTGGTGTTGCCACCCATCGTTTCAGAGAAGCTATTCCTCACACTGTACATATTGGGCTTTGCCTGGAGCTTTCGCTATTTGGCCCGCAGCGTCTATCCCGCAAACGATGCGTTGATCTTTTTGGCCATGCCTTTCATCTTCCACAAAGTGTTTTTGATGGGGTTCTTTAATTTTTCGGCATCGGTGGTACTCTTCTTTTGGGTGATCGGTTACTGGCTGCGGCACCGCGCAGACCGTGGATGGCGGGCGCGGGCAGGTTTGGGCTTGCGTCTGCTGCTCTTGCTCGTGGCGCATCCTGTGAGCTATTGTATGGCTCTAGGGTTGGCGGGACTGCATTGGTTGGGAGAATGCGCGGCTGCCTTGGGCGCAGCAGACCGCAAGGGCCGGCTGGCAACGCAGTTGCAAGTTGCCTTGTGGGCAGTGATCGCAGGCTTGCCTTCGCTCGCCTTGTTGGCGACGTTTTTGTTGCGCCAGGGCACCGACAGCGTTCCCAGCCAAATGAAACTGCACAAATTGTTCCATGATTTTTTGGAACTCAAGTCCTTGGTGCTGTTTCAGGACACAGAGAAACCCTGGCCCATAGTTTTGTCGCTGCTCATCGCCCTGCTTTTGGTGCTCGGCTTTTTCAGGTTGCGCAAGCGGCCTGCCATCCATGAGGGCATTTTGGCAATGTTGGCGCTCAGCATCTATGCCTACTTCACGCAGCCAGCCCAGGTGGGTGGCGTCGGCATCGTGCCTGAGCGTCTGCAATTTTATCCCTATCTCATCGCCTTGTGCTGGTTGGTGACGCTGCCTTGGCCCAAGTGGCTGCTGCGAGGGGTCACGGTCATGGGCTTTGCCTTGACGGTGACGCTGTTTGCGCTGCGACTCCCCAGCTATGCGGTCACTTCAGAGGCTGTTGAGGAATTTGTATCCGCCCAAGACCACATGCGCCCCTACACGTCTGCGGTCATGCTCAGTTATGCGCCCGAGGGTCGCTTGCCACACAATACCGCGACCCTGTCCAAGGAAGCCTACATCTTCATGCACGTGACCGAATACATCGGTGCCCAGCAGCCCCATATCATTTTCAATAATTATGAAGGCAATACCAAGTGGTTCCCGCTGCGGTGGAATGCCAAGCTAGACCCCTATGTACATCTCGCTTCGGGACCAGGTTTTGAAGGATGGCTGCCGACAGCCGATTTTGAGAAGTTTCGCCGCGAGACAGGAAAAGACGTCGATTACGTCTTGCAATGTTGCCTCGCACGCGGCATGGAGCAATACGATGGCGTACAATTGATGCAGACCCGCCTAGAAAAGGACTACCAGCTGACTTACATTTCTGAAGGAGAGCGCTTGCGGCTCTGGGAAAGGAAGCACTGAATAGGAACGGCAATCGCCGATTCATTCCTTAGCTCATCCTTTCCTTCCAATTGCGCTTGTCGCTGCCCCACATGAGGCTGCTGCGCAAGGTCTCCAGATAATTTCCTGATTGCACGCGCACCATGCGGATCGGCTCCTTGCTCTTGCGTATCGCGATCTCGACATTGTCTTGCACGGGAACCGTGCGTGTGTCGAGTGAGATCATGGCCCGTCCCGTGCGGGTTTCTAGGCTGAAGGAGATCACGCAATCGTCGGCCAAGATCATGGGCCGCACGGTAAGCGAGTGCGGCGCGACGGGCGTGAGCACAAGTGCATTGGCATTGGGGTGGATGATCGGGCCACCGCAAGACAGCGAATAGGCCGTCGAGCCCGTCGGTGTGGCGATGATCAAGCCGTCGCCCCAGTAAGAGTTCAGGAACTCGCCATTGATATAGGTATGGACGGTGATCATCTCATTGCTTTCACTTTTGTGGATCGTGAAGTCATTGAGTCCGAAGTTGTATTCGCCAAACAGACCTGTCGGGGAGCTGTCGATCTCGATACCCCAGCGCAGGTCGATGCGGTACATGTCTTTCATGATCTCATTGGTCGCCGCAAAGAGGTGCTCTTGCGTGACCGACGTGAGGAAACCCAGGCGCCCAAAATTGACCCCGAGCACGGGCAAGGTACCCCGCACGACCATGGCGGTGTTGAGAAATGTGCCGTCACCACCAAAGCTGTAGGCAAAATCGCAATTCTCTAGATCGACATGGTCGGTGAGGATATAAGGGGCGATCACGTCTGCCCAGAGTGGAAAGGCACGTTCCAGCTCCTCTGCATAGCGGTAGTGGACCAGGTAACTGATCTTTTTTTCCTTGAGGAAGTCAAAAAAGCGCCCTAGGAAACCTAGGTCAGTGCGCTCAGTAATGCGGCCAAAAATTGCAAGTTTCATTGAATGGACACGAGTGTGCTGATGTAGATACCGCCGTTCCCCAAGCGGTTGCGGCTATATTCGACCCGCAACAAAAAGTCGTAGATCGTGATGAAATTGAGTCCAGCGCCATAGCCTAGCAACAACTTATTCTTCAGGGTATTGTCCTGATTGTTAAAAGTCCAGTCGCGCACATAGCCCGCATCGCTGTAGGCGCTAATATACACCCCGACAGGGAAATCACGGAATTTTTGAAAGGGAATCCACTTGAGGTGCGCAAAATGGTAGGGAATGATCCCAAATTTCCACTCGGCCTTGGTCAAATTGATGAAGGAGCCATCGATCACGTAGGGCTCATAGCCCCGCAAAAAACTCCCAAACCCGATGAAATATTTGTCAAAATAAGGGATACGATTGCCCAGCAGCATGAACTGTTGTGTGCCGTAGGCAAAGTTCCAACGCTTGCTCAGGGCGATATGGTGAGAAAAGGAAAGGGCGACTTTGGCAAATTGTGTGTTGCTGATGCCAGGCAACCCAAAGCCCCTGATGCTGGCTTGGTACTTATAACCCGAGAGCGGGAAACTGCGAATGTCCCGTTGGTCATTCACAAAACTCAAGCCGAGGCTAGGGTAGTGCGTCTTGGTCTGGCGGTTGGGCAGGTAGTCGGGGTTGAAAAAAGCGATGCTATCGTTGATGCGAAAAGACTGATAAGCTGCTGTGCCGTGGATCATCGTGCGTGGACTCAGCCGCTTGCTCAGCGAAATCTGGCCGGTATAGCTCTGCCGCATGCGCTGGGCAGTGAGGCGCACGAGCTTGAGATGGCCGCCTTCGGTGCCATAACCGATCTCCTTGTCATTCACATAATAAAAGGATGCCGTGCCATCTATCTTGGCCTTCGGAAATAGGAATGGGCGGTTGTATTGCGTGGTAATGATCTGCTGATAGCCATTTTGGACATAAATATAACCCTTGTCGTTCCAACCGCTGATGTTTTGCCAATCGACGCCGAGGCCATATACAAGGCGATCGAGGTCCTTGTCACGCCACCACTCGTTGAACGTGCGCTCGAGCAGTGACACGAAGGGCGTGGGCCAGACATACCAACGCTCCTGCACCCTCACCCGCACGATGATGCTGCCTTCGCCGATTTCGTTGGCGATCTCCACAGAGGTGAAGATGCCCAGGTTATAAATATTGCTTTTGTTGACCTTGTTGAGGGCCTCCAGTTCTTCCAGTGCGATGGTGTCGCCGACTTGGAAGTTCATTTGGCGCGTGATCACGAGCGGCTTGGTTTTCTTCACGCCTTCTACGATCACACTGTCCACGCGCACAGGCTGTGCCAGCAAGGCAGGAAAGCACAACAAGCTGAGCAGGACGATGCCCAGTAACTTATTCATGCCCCAATTTTTCCAAAAATCCCCTTGCAATACTTTGTGGATCAGATGCCAAACAAAATGCAGAAATCACGGCCACGCCATGCGCCCCCGCAGCCAAAACCTCGGCCACATGCGCCAAGGTGATACCGCCGATGGCGATCACCGGCCAGGGCGAGGCGGCACAGATGGCAGCCAAGCCATCCAGGCCCAGGTCGGGCAGGCCAGTGGCCTTGCTCGAAGTGCCAAAGACAGGCCCCACGCCGATGTAGTGGATGGGTGCGCCTATCAGCGCGTCCAGCTCTCCACGCGTGTGTACCGTCGCGCCGACGATCGCTTGCGGGCCGAGCAGTTGCGCGGCTGCACGCGGGTCGCCGTCACCTTGTCCCAAATGTACGCCTGCCCCCCCCAAATCAAAAGCGAGATCGACGCGATCGTTGATGATCAGGCATTGGCCGCGCTCGTGGGCGATTGCAGCAAGGGCTTTCAATTCAGGGAGATGGATGGCGTTGGAATAAGCCTTTTGGCGGTATTGCACGGCGCAGGATCCCGCTGTCCACGCCAGCTCGGCGAGCTGCAAATGGCTGTAACGACGCTGTGTGGCCGTATCGGTGATCACATGTAAACGTGGAATGCGCACGGTGATAGGAGACAGCCCGGTCAGGGGTTGAGGTAGCGCAGCAGGTTTTCGTAGCGCTCGCGGTAGTCGTCGAGCTGCTCAGTGTCAAAGATCACCAAGGAGATCTCGTACTCAAACCGCTCAAATGTGCTGATCACCCGCGACAACTCGCGAATGTTGAGCTTCAAGGTCACGAGCAGTTTGCCCGACTCTGGGGCGTTGCTCACAGAGAGGCTCATGATCTTGGCATCGTTGCTTTCGCAGATGCGACCGATCTCTGAGATGGAATAACCGTTGTAAGGCACGCTCAGCACAATCACTCCCCCGGGTTCCTCGACATTGAGGAATTCCGCTGCACGTTGCACCAAGTCGTGCTTGGTGATCGCGCCCACATACGTATTGTCGCGGGCATTGAGTACTGGCAAAATGTCCAGCTTCATCAAACTAGCCATCTTGAGCACCTCGTAAAAATGGCTGTCTTCGTGCACAAAGGTCTGCTCAGGCAGCGACATGCGAATCGTGCCGATCGATTCGTCCTCGATGCCCGACTCCAGCAAATCTTGTTCGGAGATGATGCCGAGCAAGTGCTCATGGTTCACGACCGGCAATTGGATGACCTTGAACTCGCTCATCCAATCTAGCACACGCGTCGCGCTGTCACTGGTTTTGACAGAGGGCACGGTATCGGTGATGAGGTCTTTGGCCAGCAACACTATTCTTAGGCGGTTTGGAGAGATGGATAGATTTGGTTGAGGAAACGGTTGAGGATCAAGTTGAAATCCTCGGGTTGCTCCATCATCGCTGCATGACCGCAGTGGTCGATGAAGCGCAACTCGGCATTGGGGAGCAGCCGATGAAACTCATGGGCCACATGAGGCGGCGTGATATTGTCGTTGAGACCCCAGACGAGCAGCGTTGGGATCTTGACCTTGCCGAGCTCTTCGCTCAGGTTTTGATGCTGTGCGTCGCGGGCGATCTTGAGGATGCGCAGGGTCATGTAGTTGTCGTTCACCATCTCAAACACCTCGTCGATCAGCTCTTTGGTCGCTGTCTCGGGGCTGTAGAATGTATATTCCACGCGCTCCTTGATGTATTTGATATTGCCTCGGCGTGGAAATGTGCTGCCCATACCCGACTCAAAGAGGCCCGAGCTGCCTGTGAGCACCAGCGCATCCACCTTGTGCAGATTGGCCATGGAATACACCAAGCCGATATGACCGCCCAGCGAATTGCCCAAGATCGTGCAGCGTTCGATGTTTTTGAATTTCACAAAGCCATCGACAAACTCGGCGAGGCCCACGATTGAGGGCTTCACATTGGTTTTGGCAACGATGGGCATGAGCGGAATCAGGACTGTAAAGCGCTTGGAAAAAGCCTCCACAACCGCCTTCCAGTTGCTCAATGCTCCAAAAAGACCATGCAGAAGCATCAGCGGTGGACCGCTGCCCTCTTGCACGTAATCGTAACCGCCCTCGTTTTTTACCTGGATATCCATGCTGTCAATTGGCCTTCCAATGGAGGTCGGCCCGTGTTACAATTGAGATCGAAGGGCGGCGGTACACTACCGAGATTCACCCCTCCGCGACAAAATTAGGGAAATCATGCGGATTTACCAGATGTGAAACTTTTGGGTGGAAATTACAATCCCCAATTGTCGCGGAGACATCGTGCAAAAGGAGTGGGGCGGCGATTTCATGCTTGCCTTTCCGGGCAGGTGGGAAGCAAGCAAGGGGCCATGATCGCAAGTTCAATGAGCTTCATAACTTTTGGGATGGTATGGAAAAGAATAAGCAAGTTCAAGACTCAACCTGAGGACATGAGGTCTATGGGGAGCATGAGCGCCACGCGAAAACACGCTGTAGGCACTCAGAAAACTGGATACGCGCGGACCCAATTCCCCACCATTTTTCAAGGACTTTCGCCAGCTGAGGTTGAGTTCAGGTCCTACATTCACCAAGGTGCGGAGCTTAGAAAAATGATTGGAGTAGGTCGTCTCTACCCAGGCACCTTGACTTCTCCTGGCAGAGGTATAGTCGCCAAATGTACCGCTCGCAACCAAAAAAGTGAGGGCTGCCCTGATCTGTAGGCCTTTTAGGGGTGCAATTCTCATCCCAGGTGACAGCCTCGTGGACAGCATGCCGAGATGGCTTGTGACCCGCAGCCCAGCAAGGCTGCTCCACGTAAATGTAAGCGGCAGATACTCAAGACCAGCCTCTAGGGCAAAGGCGACAGCCCGCCTCGGCGCAAAGTCCATTCCGCATCCCACATTGGCGGTAGGATACCATTTGCGAAAATCACTGGTATGGTAGTCTTCGTCGTAGGTGACCCATCCCCGCCATGTACCTGCACCTGCGATGACGCTGAGCTGCTGCTTTTGGGCGTGGGCGGATGCGAACCCACCGAGCAGGAGCAAGCAAAGCATCAACACTAATCGGGGTGTGGGCTTCATCTTATTGGGATTTGTGGGAGAACGTATAGGCCATGCCGAGATTGAGTTGTGCGATGCGGGGATTAAAAAGGGTATTGAAACCAGCGCGGAAGACGCTTCCCTTGGTCACAAACCCAGTCAAGCACAGACTCAAGACACGGCTCTTCTGGATGGGAATATCCACACCAATACTGAGTTCTGGACCGATCAAGAAAGGGTTCCGGATACGTGAAAAACGATCGGTGTAGCTCACCTTGGAAAATGCGCCATTGTTGTAAGTCGTGATGGAATATTCGCCCAGCGTCCATAGCGACCCCAGCATCCCCAAGCCCAATCGAATCGCAACAAACTTGAGCGGTTTGAGCGTCAATCCCGGCGATAGGCGACCATACAACAGGCCAAGGCGGGAGTCGATCGTGCGATCATCCCTGGTACTTCCATACATGTGCCGAAGTCCATTATACGCCAAGCCAATTTGGGTCGTCAACGAGAGCGACTCAGTGATCCGGAACCCAATGCCCATACCCAACCCCGCTTGCGGTTGCCATCTTTGGGAATTGGCAGCATACACGGATTCTGACCGCACAAATGGCCGCCATGCGCCTGCATTGCATTCGATGCTGAGCTGCGGCTTTTGGGCGTGGGTGGATGCGGCCCAACCCAGCAGGAGCAAGAGCGTGACAAGCGTGATTCGGCGGGTAGATTTCATATTTTGCGGGCGCTAAATCTAGGCTAGAATCGTGATCATCGGGTTCGCGTTTACGATCTGCGGGATTTTGTGCGGTTTGATCGACCACAAAGGTATGCGCATTGAGAACCCATCACATTCAGAACTCCAGCCCAGTTCTCAAATTCACAGCTGTAAACCGCAGCGCATATTCTGGCCCGAATCTACTCCATCCATCATGCCTGAAGCGGCTCTCTTGTATGCGCAGGCCGATGCCAACGTGCAGTGCGGTTTTGAGACTGAGCTGGAAACGGCCGCCGACCATCGGGTTGAAATAGAAGCCGCCATAGCAATGGTCACGAAAGTAAGATCGCGCATTGGGTACGGCAAAGGCATAACCTCCTGCGATGCCCACGAAGGGGGAATCCTTGCCACGCCCTGTGAGCAGACGCAGGTCTGCAAACACCGGAAAAAACAGGAGCGTACTTGTATAATCAGCCCCAGCACCGATACCCAGATGGAGGCGATGGGCTACCTTCATCCCCACGACCGAGGAAATGCCACCAGAAAGGCTCAAATAGGGCGACAAATAGTCGTTGCTGGACTGCTGGCGGATGACGACAGCGAGATTGAACTCCGTGAGACTGTAGAGAGGGGTTTTGGCTCCAACTTTTGCAACGGCGACACTTCTATCGCTATCATTGGTGCCATCATGGACAGACCAAGGCAAATCAACGCCGGTAGCAAAGGGTAAAAAGGGATATGTGTTTTGATTTTCATTGTCCACCCATCCACGTGTTGCCCCAGCACTTGCACTGAGGCAGAGCTGCGGCTTTTGGGCTTGGGTGGATGCAATGGCCAACCAACATACGGAAAAAAGGAACATGGATCGCCTCATTCTGCAAGAGCATTGAATTGTATGCTGACGAATTTCGGAAAACGCGTCAAGCTTACCAAATCAACTTCCCCCAAATGGTACGCGCTCAAGTACGCGCAGGCCCGATGACCACATGTACAAAACTACCGCTTCACCTCAAATTTTTGCGTGGTCACACCTAGAGGTGTCGTGACCACCAAGAAGTAAATGGCCTCTGCCAAGTCATCGGTAGGCAAACTCATCTCCAAGGCGTCGGTTGCATGCACAGCCACGACCTGACCGAGTTGATTGACCACACTCAATTCTTTCTTACCCTCCAAACCTGCAAAGTTGACCCATAGACGGTCATTGGCGGGATTGGGGAAGATCACAATCTTGATTTCTCCTGCGACACCAAATTGCGCTTCGACGATATTGCTGTAAGCCTCAAAGCCATCTAGGCCTCGCGTAAGCACGCGGTAGTAATTGACACCCGAATGCGCCGAGGCATCTGTATAGCTATAGTGGTTGGGGCCAATCGCATTGGTTGCGGGTTGTACTGATAGCGGCTCCCAAATCTGCCCATCGTTTGAACGCATGAGGGAATGACTCACAAGATCGCTTTCATCTAGCGTGGTCCAGTGAATCTTGGCCTTTTGCTGCCCCAAGACCACTAGGTCACAGTTCAAGGTACCCAAAGCAAGCGGGCAACCCGCAGTGGCAATGCGAAAATCCCCCAGCAACTCGTCGTCGGCACTGATGGCCGTCGTTTCTACAAAGTCGATGCGGTCAAATTGTGGACCAGAGACATTGTAGGTCCTACGAAGTCCTTCGCCGGGCACCAAAAATGAAAAAGTGCCTACCAGCGCTGCGCCATCGCGTACTTGAATCTGAAAAAGCTCAGGGGATGCGCCAGCTGGCCAGAACAAGACCACTGAAACTTCGTGATTTTGGAGCCGAAGGTCAAGCGCTGATCCTCATTGCTGGGCGAATAGCTCAGCGTATGGTAATCTAGAAACGAAGCCGAACTGCCCGTGCCACCATAGGCCACGGAGCCTGGCGCAACAATCTGCCCCGAGGTGGGGCATGAAGAGATTTGCGTATTCGTAAATGTGAATACAACTGAGACGCCGCAGGAATTGCTATTGGCCACACCATTGGCAATGCAAGTCAGCGGCATGGTATAGGGGATCAATTGCGTTGAACCAGTGGCATTCCCGGTTGCAAAGACGACTTGTGACTTTGCAGTAGGTGACAAATACAAAATACCTGCCAGCAGCAAGAGGTATAAATATTTCATAATCCTTCCCTTTTTATCCCAACAATTCTAAAACAAACATGCGGATGACCCCACCTTGCATGGGCCTGTCATCAAGAATACAGCCAATATAGCATGTTTGAGCCGAATTGTCAGCAACAGAATAAAGAGGAATGTGGAAAAAGCGTAGAGACAACCCCATCTCACCCCCCCCCAAGCCCATCCACCCACCGCGCCACCATGCGCGCGCCATCGGGCGTGAGCACAGACTCTGGATGAAACTGTAGGCCCTCGATCGGGAGATCGCGGTGCCTGATGCCCATCACCACGCCGTCTATCGTCTGTGCCGTGATCAGCAATTCTGCCGGCAAGGTCGCCGCCTCCAAGACCAGTGAATGGTAACGCATCGCTTGAAAGGGCGATTGGATGCCCTCAAACAGGCCCGCGCCGTCGTGCATGACCATGCTCGTCTTGCCATGCACGGGCGCAGCGCCCGCGCGCAGCACCATCCCGTAGTGTTCCCCGATGAGTTGATGACCGAGGCACACCCCCAAGATCGGCAGGCGGCCCGCCGCCAGCCTGAGGACTGCTGGGCATATCCCGCTGTCGCTCGGCCGTCCCGGCCCAGGCGAAATCAAGATCCCACGCGGCGACAAGGCGAGCAGCGCCTCCGCCGTCAAGGCATCGTTGCGATAGACCTCGATCGCCATGCCGCTGCGGCGCAGCAAGTCCACGAGGTTCCAGGTAAAAGAGTCGTAATTGTCGATGACGACGATCATCGCTGTGCAGACGGCCGGCCGAGCGAGTCTGCGGGCGCACCTTTTTGTTCCCGATGGACAGAGTCCACCGACACAAAATAGCGCTCCATGTCTTCCATCACATTGTGTGCAGCCGGGATCAGGCCGATGCTATAGGCCTGCACCCCATGGCTATAGCCCTTGAGGATGGCGTAGCTCTTGGAACCATCGGTCGTCTCGGGCGAGAGGATCTGGGACGTGCCCACGATCGTGAAAAAAGCCCCCACCAAAAAGCCCCATTTCAACACCCCAAAGATTCCGCCTGCGAGGCGGTTGGGGAGGTTGAGTTGGGCCGTTTGCAGGAGCTTGGTCGCCGCCCAGGCCGCCAGATAGACCGCACCGATGCCGATGGCAAAGGCCGTGAAAAAGGCGATGGCAGGGATCCATTTTTCAGGCAATTGAAAGTGATCGCGGTAATAGTCGGCAAAGAGGAAGGCCAAGCGCATGCCCGCCCAAAACCCGATCACCAAGCCGATGAGGCCTGCGACCTCGATGAGCACGCCGTTTTTGAAGCCCTTGTAGGCGCCCCAGCCCAGCGCGATCAGTGCAAAGATGTCTAGGAAATTCACAGAGGGATCAGGGTAGGAGTGACTTCACCAAAACTGAAATCTCCTTGCCATCGGCACGGCCAGCAAGTTGCTTGTTGGCTGCAGCCATCACCTTGCCCATGTCTTTGGCGCTCGTTGCGCCCACCTCGGCGATGATCTTTTCGATCTCGACCTTCAGTTCATCGGGTGTGAGGCCCTTGGGCAAAAAGCGCTCGATGATGGCCAGCTCTTCCTCTTCGGTCACCGAGAGGTCGAGGCGGTTGGCAGCTTTGAACTGCTCGATCGAGTCTTTGCGCTGCTTGCTTTGCTTGATGAGGAGTTTCATTTCCTCATCTTCCGTGAGGGGGCCCTGTGGGCGTCCCTCAGATGTTTCGAGCAGCAAAATGGCGGCTTTGATTGCGCGCAAGGCACGCAAGGCGATGGCGTCCTTGGCTTTCATCGCCGTGACCATCTCAGTTTGGATCGTATCTTTCAGACTCATGCGTAGCAACTATTGTTGTTTCGCAAACTTAACCAAAATTTCGGGCCTCACCTCGTCTTTAAAGGAAGCCGTACGTTTCCCCTTGTTGTTATAGACATAGATGCTGGGGGTCTCGCTGTAGCCAAACCACTTGTCGATCATGTAATCCTTGTCTTTGGTCACAAACACTGGATTGGTCAAGCCAGGCAAATATTTGGCGGGATAGGCCTTGATCGCATCCATCTCAGCCCAGGAGACCAAGACCAAAGTGATGCCCTTGAAGAGCGCCTTTTGCTCCACGATCCACTTGGAGATCAACTGGCAGTGGTCGCAATCGGGATCGAAGTAAAAGAAAATGCTCGGCTTGCCAAAAGGGAGGCTGGCAGGTGTGACCGGCTTGTTGTTCACGTCATAAAACTTGAAGGCAGGCATCAGTGTGCCGATGCCCTCATTGGTATTGCCCTTGGAAACGTGCGCTTCTTGGGCAAATGCCGTCGAAACTGTGAGGATGAGCGCGAAAAAAAGTACAATGTGTTTCATAGCCAAAATTGACAACCTATTGGGTGTACGCAGCCACGGTTACAAAATCCGTGCCTGAATGCGAAGATAGGGAATTACAACAAAATGGAGGGATTTGGGTGAACGACAAATTGAGCACCCGTTCGTCGGGCTTCCCCACAACTGTCGGGGAGGCCCAACGAACAGATTGGAACCGTTGTGGGGCTCCATAAACGGGTAGCAACGTCAAGTATGCCCATGGAAAGACCCACTCGGCTGATCTTTCGTTTAGATAACCCATTAAACAGCACTTTGGGCGCTCAAATTCGTACAACAAGAAAAAAGCGTTCAAGAAATGAATATCAGGGCCATCGACCTAGATTATCAATTGTATGCGATGTGAAAAACCGAAAATAGGAGGATATTTGCAGCTATGAGTGAGAATTCCAAACCGAGTATCGGGGCCTATTTTCGGTTGTTTATGTCCACGCTTTTTGTTTTTGGAGCGATTGGCATCGCCATGGGCTATACAGACCATATCGATTTCATCAGAGAAAATCGGCTCTTGGTAGCCATCCCGGTTTTGTTGTATGGCTTGTTTCGCTTTTATTTGGCCATACGTGCCCTCAGAGGCAACAATGACACCTTTAATTCTTGACCACAGGGGCATGGATCAGCACATCGCAAAGCGTAGAAGGAGAATGAAAACGGGCTTGCTAGGTCTTCTCGGTCTCCTATGGATGGCATCGGCCATGGCCCAGACCATCGTCGCACGCCTCGATCTCGACCGCCGCGATCCTGAGCCGCAGTTCATTGAATCGGTCGCCGCAGACGGCGGCTTGATCACCCTCGCCAACCAAAGCCGCAAATCCAGCCGCTACCTTGCCCTCAACAAATACGACGACGAATTCAAAAAAACCTGGTCCAAGCAAGTGCTCCAGCAAAATGGTCACTGCGAGGTCGATCTCACTGCCGTCCTCGGCGAAGACATCTACGTCTTCATCTCCGAATACCTCCCCCGCGAGCGCTCCGTGCGCACGACCTATTCCCATTTTGACATCGACGGCAACGCCATCGGGCAGCGCCTACCCCTCACCGAGCTCCCCAACGAAAAAGAGCACCGCGTGGACCTCAAGTATGTGCGCTCCATCAACAAGAAAAAGCTGCTCTGCTACAAAAACTTGGAAGAAGGCACCAAGCAGGAAACCATCCTCTATTACCTATTCGATGCCAAGGCCGATGCGCCCATCCCCGGCAAAATTGTGATCCCCTACCCAGACGACAAGTTTCAGGTGCGCAAGATCATGGTCAGCAATGCGGGCAAAGTCTATGTGCTCGGCAAGTTTTTCAAAGTGAACAAAGCCAAGGCTCCCGACGACTTTGTCTTCAAGATTTATCAATATGAAGCCGGCGAGCCCGAGGGCAAGGATGTTTCGGTCGATCTCGGCGAATTGTACATCACGGACCTCACCCTCAAGATCGACCGCGACGAAAACCTCTTTTTGGCAGGTTTTTATTCCCACCAAAGCACAGAAGCCATTATCGGCACCTGCTTTTTCAGATTCAACAGTGCGTTGGAGGAAGAGGTGCGCAGCTCGCAACACTTCTCCGAAGACTTTCTCGCCAACTTTTTGCGCGACAAGCAGATCGAGCGTGGCCGCGAATTGCAAAACTTCTACCTCGACAACATCATCTTGCGCTCAGACGGCGGCGTTTTGATGATCGCAGAGAAATTTTACACCACCTTCAACAGCTACGTCGATATCTACGGCTATTGGGTCGATCAAAAGATCTATCACTACGACGAGGTCATCGTGAGTTCTGTCTCGAGCACAGGCGACCTCGAGTGGAGCGCGGTGGTGCCCAAGCGTCAGCAATCCGAGCGCAGAGAAGGCCTGAGTTACCTCGACGTCGTGAGTGGCGACCACCTATTTCTCATCTACGGTTACCAGCCCCGCAAAGACCCTCGCACCATGTATGTGAACAGCGTCGATTTTGACGGCAAAGTCGATGAGCGCAATATGCTGATCACCAACAACAGCATGGACGACAGCTTTTTCCCACGTTATTCCGAGCAAATCAGCAATACCGAGGCCCTCCTCGTGTACGTCCAAGAGCGCGACAAAATCTTTTCAGTAGTCAAGATGTCGTTTGAGTAAGACAGCGCCATTGGCCACTGTCCACAGGGTGATCGACACCACGTCAAAGTCACGCGTGTTCAAAGAGCCCTAATGCCGGCTCCCCAATCCATCTGAAATATTCCCTGCGACGCCATCCAAATGCATCCACCAATGC
>JANORP010000399.1:0-7248 GCA_031415375.1 Bacteroidota bacterium
GATTTTCATTTCGTCGATCAGGTGCTTGGCACCTGCATAGGTATCAATCGTCCAGAGTACATACCTGATGTCGGCAATGATGTTGCGGCAACGCTCTGGATCATACATGATATCGCTCATCGTGCTCTCCCAGCTGCGGTCAAAGTTGATGCCGATGAGATTGCCGCTACCGTCGATCACAGGACTGCCTGAGTTGCCCCCCGTCGTCTGATTGCTCGCCGTAAAGGCCACCACCAATTCGCCTTGTGCATTGGCATACTGTCCATACTGCTTGCTGCGGGCCATATCGACGAGGCGTTGTGGCAAGTCAAACTCGCGGTCGCCGGGCACATATTTTTCCAAAACGCCCGCCATCGTCGTGTAGGGTTTGTAGATCACGCCATCTTGCGGCTCGCTACCCTCGACCTTGCCATAAGCCACCCGCAGAGTGCTATTGGCATCCGGCCAATATTTTTTGTCATTGAAGACGGTCATCATGCCTTTCACATACACGCGCATGAGGTCTTGCAACTTGCCTTCAAATGCAGATGCTTGTGTAGCTGCCTTGTCTTTCCAAGCCCCCACCACGCTCTTTTGTAGCAGGTAGATGGGGTCATTGAAAATCACTTTGGGGCTTTTTTTGCTGAATTTGTCGAGGAAAGCATTCAACCGTGCCTCGTCGGTGAAGACCGATTTGGCAAAAGCGTCGGCGGCATAACGGTTCCAATCATTGAGATACTTGGCGCTGAGCCCGGCATGGATGTCGGGACGCAGACTAGGATCCAAGCCCTCGATGTACATCGGGTACAGCGCGGCGAGGATCTTCTGATCGGTCATCGGGTCGTAGTTTTTGTAGAACCCGGCGGTGCCCTCCTTGAGCTTGCGGATCTCATCGGCAAGCTTGCCGTCGGTCACCAATTTGGCGTAGTTGTCGGCGAGGTTGGCAAATGTGGAGGCGAAACGCAGGGCCTCTGGACCGGTGTAGAAGAACTCTACAAACATGGAACGGGCCATCAGGTATTGCTTGCCTGTTGCATAATGGCCTTCGAGTTCCTTCAAGACATTGCCATAGGTGGCGCTGAGTCCAGGGTTATTGTTGACCAAATCTGCGAATTTGCGCTCCATTTCCTGCTTTTTCTCGATGGCATGCAGGCGATCGAGTCCCTTGCATTCGCCGATCCACTTCTTCCAGGCGTTGGCGATGCGGGCTTGCTTGGAGGCGTAGGCGATGCGCAAGCGGTCACTGCTAGCCATGGTTTCATTGATCTGGGCAAGGCTTTTGTCGCGCATGGCGATGGCGCGGGGATTCATTTCCTCCACGACAAACTTCACGGCCGAGGAATGCAAGTATTGCTGCGTCTGCCCAGGGAAGCCATAGACCATCGTGAAATCACCTGGCTTGGTGCCCTTGAGAGAAACAGGCAGGGAATGCGCTGGCACAAAAGGTTTGTTGTCGGCGGCGTAATCGGCAGGCTCGTTGTTGGCGTCTGCATAGATCCTAAAGATGGAGAAGTCACCTGTGTGGCGGGGCCACATCCAGTTGTCGGTATCGCCGCCAAACTTGCCGACGCCGCCGGGAGGCGCGCCCACGAGCCGCAAGTCGCGGTAGGTCTTGGTGACGATCATGTAATACTCATTGCCATAGAAAAATGGCTTGATGTCGGCTTGGTGCTTGGGTTCGGCCTTCTCGGTCGCGGACTCGATCGCCTGCAAATTGGAGGCGATGCGGGCGGCGCGCGCGGCGGCATCGAGTCCCTCAGTGCCTTCGAGCACCTTGGCGGTGACATCCTCGATGCGCACGATAAAGGTGGCCGTGAGGCCAGGATTGGTCAGCTCTTCGGCTTTGGTCATCGCCCAGAAGCCGTCGGTGAGGTAGTCATGCTCCACCGAACTGTGAGATTGGATCTGGGAAAAGCCGCAGTGGTGATTGGTGAGGATGAGGCCTTGGGTCGAGATCACCTCTGCGGTACAACCGCCGCCAAAGAGCACGATGGCATCCTTGAGGCTGGATTTATTGACGGAGTAAATGTCCTCAGCACTGAGCTTGAGGCCCATTGCCTTCATGTCGGTCTCATTGAGCGACTTGAGCAGGGCAGGGATCCACATGCCTTCCGCTGCGCGCAGTGTGAGCGAGAGGGTGAGCGCGAGGGTGAGAGAGAATATGAGCTTTCTAAGCATCTTGATAGCTTTTTTCTTTGGCCAGCGAAGATAGGGAGTTTGGGGGAGGGCTGCAATGGGGTGGCAGGATTCGCAGGAATTGAACCCGAGCAGTGCTTTGCGGCATACCAAAATTCGGAGCCATCAACGCCAAGTTTTCGTTGGATGCAAGCATATATTTGATAAATTGCAGCATGGCAAAAACGAATTGGTGGGATGTGATCGAACGAACGCTGGAAAAGGCAGGCAAGCCGCTTTCGGCAGGCGAAATCTGGAAACAGGCGCATGCCTTGAAGACCATCGGTGACTTCAAAACGTCAGGGAAAACGCCTTGGGATACCATCGGTGCGTATTGTTACATGGACATCCTAGAAAATGGACTGCATTCAAAAGTTGTCCAAACCAGCAAGCGGCCGTCACAATTTACCTTGCGGAAACTCGAAAATACGACACGTGCGATTGAATTGGTCGAGCCACCGAGCGAAGCCGTCGAACCCGAGGTGGTCACACACAAAGGAAAAGGAAAACGTAGTTTTCATGAACGCGATCTGCACCCGGTTTTGGTTGCCTACGCCAAAACAAGCGCGCATTTTCATGCATATCTCAAGACCATTTTCCATGAAAGCTCTACCAAGGGCAAAAAGGGACAAAATGAATGGCTCCATCCCGACATGGTAGGTGTCTATTTCCCATTTGACCACTACCGTGAAGAACTGTTGAAGTTGCAAAGCCACCTCTCAGTGAGTTCAATACGCCTGTTTTCCTTTGAGATGAAGGTCAGCATCGGTTTTAGCAATCTGAGGGAATGTTATTTCCAAGCCGTTTCCAATTCTAGCTGGGCAAACGAGGGTTATCTGGTCACGCTCGAGCTCGACGACGATGAGGAACTCATGGATGAAATCCGTAGGCTCAACAATGCCTTTGGGATCGGCTTGATCAAGCTGGACGCGGTAAATGTCTTTGAAAGTAGAATTGTACTCCCCTCACGCATCAATCCTGAAATTGATTGGGACACCGTCAATCGACTATCGACCGAAAATCGTGACTTCAAGGACTTCCTCAAACTCATTGAGGAAGATTGCCGGCTCGGCAAAGTCAAGTCGCAATATGACGCAGTCCTCAAACCCGAGCAACTAGAGGCGCTGCTGCAGGAAAAGGGAGTGATCGTCTAGACAGGCAGGATCATGGGGTTATTGACCCTACGGCTTGGCGGGATGCAGCCTACTGTCGGGTGGCAAGCCCAAGGTGTCGGTCGGCACCAAGCTGTCGATAGAGAGCGAATCTTGCGGATGGGGCACCATCGTCGATGGGCCATTGATGAGTTGCGGCAAAAACAATCCTGCGCATACAATGAGCACGACCACCGATGCTGCAATACCAAATTTAGACAGCGGGCTGCGCTTGGATTTGCGTGAATTCTGCTGAGGCGCAGGGCTTACAGGTGTAGGATGTGGCTCGACCTGCTTTGGCAATCGCTCGATGGGCGGATCCAAGATGATCACCAGAGGATCGACCACTGGGGGTTCAATCGGCGGATCCACTTCTAGCGGCGGTGGTGGCGGGAATACTGGCAGCTGAGGTGTGAGCGGCGGTACAATATGAGAGGAATCGCTCGGCTGAAAAGTGGAGTCGTCTGAGCCGAGCACGTCAGGCAATGCCTCCAATCCGCGATAGGTCTCCCCTTCCTTTTTCGTTTCCATCGATAAAACAGCCGCTTTCATCTCCAATACATCGGCCACTTGCTCGGTCACCACCTCGACCGCCTCGGTGAGCACCACCTGTTTCAGGCCATTGGGCAAGACCACTGAGACCCGAAATGTGAGTGGGTACCGCCCCAATTGTAGTGGCCTCACGTCAAAATTCCACTCGGTATAGTCGCCTTTCTCCACCGCTTGTCGCTCAGCATTGATGGCTATGACCTCAAAAGCGGTGTTTTCGACCAAAATCACCTCCATGCTATCGGCCATGCGCACTTGCTCACGCAGCGTAAAATCATTGGCGTAATCGGGCAGATCGCGCAAAATCGTTTCTTTTTCGTAGCTCACCCTGATCAAGCAACGGTGCAAGACCTGCAGTTGCATCTTGGGCGGGATCTTGTACAACATTACTCCGCGCTCAGGCGCAGTAGGCACTGCCCCTGCATACGACTCCAACAAACGATCCAATTGAAGCTTGAGCTTGTATTTGAGATCGTTGATGTCGGCAAAAGTTGTATAAAAGTGCCCCAACTGGCTGAGGTGGGCCTTGAAATCCGCAAGGCTCTTTTGGTGCTCCCCTGAGGCGACAACTGTGCTCAAGGAAGTCTTGAAATAGGTGTAAATCAGCGGCTTCCCTGTAGCCTTGAATTGCTCAAAGGCATATTGGAATTCTTCCTGGGTATATTTCCCTGCCTTGGTGTGAAAAAGGCTCAAGACCACATCGCAATCCGCGATCGCCTTATTGTACTCGTCTTGGAGCCTTACATCAGATACGGCATCCATGAAATACTCCCATTGCACCAACTGCAGATAGACGCCTTTGGGATGCAGGCGATCGTTTTCGACAGAAATCATTTCCCTGATTTCTTCGCGGTCTTGGCTTAGCTCAGCGGATGAGGCCAGAAAAATTTTGATGGTCCTCATGCGCGTTGGCGGTTCATTGGCATGAAAATGACGGCAACAGCGCTAGGCTGACGAGAGCAGCTTATGTGGATCGGCGGGCGCTGCCGCAGATTCAGATGTGGTAGTTGCATGGCGTGATACATCAGGGTCTAAGATTCTTGCCCTAAAAATCGACAAAAATGGGCTGTAGTGCAAATCATGGGTGATTCAGTCGCGCTGTCTCTGAGGAAAAATGTGTGGAATGAAGACGTGCTGCTGCTTCCAATTAGTCATCCTTGAAAGCGATTTGTCGCGACACCTATTTTCCTGCCTCAAAGTCATATCTAATAACACCTCAGGTCCAATAGGTTGGAGCGACGCGCAAAGCTGAATAGCACCATGCGCGTAAGGCTGCAACCGCCTGCGTCGAGCAATCTCCGCACGCCGTAATTGGCGTCGCCACCCAAGTAGGAGATGTTGATTGGGGAGGCAGACATCGTCTTTCCTAGCCCAAGCGGCTGTATTGCAAAACTGTCACCTATGGCCCACACAAATGTAAGGTTGGTGCCCAGCTCTGTTTGATCCTTCCCTTCGAAAGCCTGAATGATTGATTCAGCGGATGTATCCATACATATTGCAGCGCCCGCGAAGTGCCAACAATCACCAGTTGAGGCACTCACATATGAAATCGAATCTATGACTTCTAAGCCCATGGGCTGGCAGAATTCCAAAAATTGGTCGAGCAATCGTTGATGCGTCAGGTTGTTTTTGACCATCGTCACCCCAAACAAGCCGATGATGAGCAACAGTGAAACTGCCAGCCAGCGATATATCTTCTTCATGCAGTCACCTGATCAATACATCGTCTCCACTTTGCCCCTGCCTACAAGCACATCTGCCGAATAACTGTCTTCCATTTTCTCGGCCTTGAAGCGATAATCCCCCCTAGGCAAGTCAGTCCACTCGCCTACTTGCGCATGACCGACATCATAGCTTATCCATTTATACCAATTGGTACCCTCTCCCACTGCTCCGCCAGGCCCTGAGGCCATTTCAAATTTTTCCAATCTGATTTTGTACTGATTGCCCCTATTGGCGTCTTGGGCCACACTGTTCTGGTAATTGCCAGTGCAATGAACCTTGACTTTGCCGCCATAGATCTGAAAACGGCGTGAAGTCGTGGCTGCCTTGATATTGAAGTCGAAATCAAACCCACCCTTGGCCAGTTGTGTGTATTGCTCGAGTTCACGCTCCCCAGATGTTTCTGTGCCCGAGCGCATTTCGGTATTGACCATCGCTGCCGTGACTTGTTGCGGCTTGATGCCACCGTTTTCCTCGGCTACACGCCGACGCAAGGCCCTGATCGTTTCAAACGCACCGTGGTACATGGCTATACCAATGTCCACAACACCGATCTGCAGATCTGTAAGGGTCTTGGTGGCTGCTGGATTGAACGTACTGTCGGCATTTTGTATGCAAATCGCAAGGTAGCCAGCGATATAGAAATATTTCCAATTGTCATCGTTTGCCTTTTCTTTCCAACCTGCTGGAGCTGCCCCTTGCGAGGTGGCAAATTGGGTCTGGGCCGCCGTATATGTGCGATCAACATCCGATATCGCCGGGGCACCGAGCTGCCCAGGCCCGACAGTTCCGGCTTGGCCCAAGGATTCTGCCCACCGATCCAAGGGGTTGTTTCTCAAAAACATACCCTCGGCTTCGATGATACCCCGCACGAGGTTTTCCGTAAGATGGGTGCTACCAGTGTTGGGTCTTGTCGCCTTGATGAGGCGCACTGCCTCCGCCAGCGGATCGGCCTTGCGCTGAACTGGTGCGCCAGCATTGCTTTTGGCTTGGATTGGGCCGGCTTTCATGGAAAACTGCGGCGGAGCAAACGACTTTCCTTCGGTAGCTCCTTCTGCTGATTCCGCATTGGTCTTTTGTTGGGCAACTTCTTGGCTAGGGACTTTCATAGACATTTAATTTCTTGAGAACCAAGATAGTGGTATTCCAAGAATTCACCAAATTAATGACAGTCCAAACCACGAGGAGATATGCACATTTCCAATTGGGATGCCCAAGTGGCTTTCGATACGCTGACAAAGACCACTAACACGCAATCGTCCACGATGATCTCTTGCACTCAAATTCAAAAAATCACAGCGATGTAATCTAGCGGTCATTTCCATCATTTCATTCATCCTTATTTGGAATCATTCTAAATAAGGTCTTATATTTGTATCCAATTGCATCTGCGTCATGGACCACTGCTTTCCCGATACCGCCCTTTCAATCTTCGGCCGCGCCGAAGACGACCGCTTGCCCAAGTTTGCCTGCGGCCTCGCAGGCTGCTGCGAAGGCAAGAAAAAATGTTGCAAAAAATATAAGACAGGCAAGCGATGCAAGTCTTGCCCCAAAGGCTAGGGAGTGAATTTTCAATAGGGATGCGCTAGACTGCCCTAAAACACGATCTATGCCTACCCTACTTTGATGTCATGATCGCCCGCCCATTGCCCGATGTCCTGCTTGCTCAGCG
>JANORP010000400.1:0-4624 GCA_031415375.1 Bacteroidota bacterium
GTTGAAGGCGGCTCACATTTTTGGACATCGCTGCGAAACAACCCTAAACTATGCACATCGTTGAAATGCGCCACTTTTCGAAAACTGACTTTTCAGAGGGGACTCAAGCTTGGTCACAAAAAAATTCAATTTTTCTTGATCCAGCTCAGCACATATCCAGCAACTTCCTGCCAATTGGGTTCCCCGCAGATGAAGTGCCCACGGTCAGGAAACTCTTTGAATTCACGAACGCTCCCCGTGTCGGAATAGGCTTTGAAATTTTTCAGATTTAGCGATGCGGGAATGATATGATCACTTGCCCCGGCAATGAATAGCAAGGGATTGTGAGCCTTTTTGAAATCAATCTTTGCGAATTTCTTAAGGGTGCCTCTGGGAATATTGCGGCTTTCTGGAATTACAAACGCTTCAAAATTTGCATCAGATTGTGCGCGTGTCATTGTGTTGCAAAAAGCATAATGAAACCATTTTTGCGAGGGGGTAAATACCGAATTCCCTTTCAGGTAATTGATGACGGGGAAATTGGATTTCCAAAAACTCCATTTGGAGGTGAGAATGCCCTTGGGCGCTGCTGCATCGATGCATACGCCCGCAGCCCCCTTGCCCATGGAGATGAGTTTCTGCACGACCAATCCACCGAGCGAATGCCCGATCAAAATGGGCCTTTCGGGTAGCTGATCAATGAATTTAGCATGGTGCATCACCATGTCTTCAAAGGTCACATTCGCCAATTCAGGTTTGTGTTGGGCACGCAAATCCTTGGGATTGCCTTCTTGAAATGGGTTGGCGGGGGCGTAGCAGGTAAAGCCTTGCGCTTCAAAATAGGCTTTCCATTCACTCCAGCTCTTGGGATTGACGAAAAGGCCATGGATAAATACAATGGTTTTGGTGGAGTTGAGATTCATACTACTTTGAGGAATAGGGTTTTTGGAAATCGCGCATGTCGGGATTATGATCAATAATATGACAAGGCCTAAGAGTGTTTTTCTCACAATAAATCAATGATATTACAAGCGCAAATCTCCACGCTTCAAAATTCAAACCACTTAACCCAAGTTAATATCGACTTATTTCCCCGCCAATCTTTTGCGAATGCGGCTGAGAGAGGGTGGCTGTATGCCCAAGTAGGAAGAAATGTGATAGAGCGGAATGGCGTTGAATATACCAGGATGGTTTTTCATCAGGTCTAGGTAGCGCTCTTCGGGCGATCTGAAGAGGAGGCTTGCCGTGCGCTCTAGCGCAATATTGAAAGCTCCTTGCGCTAAGATTCTCCCGAAACGTTCCCATTGGTGGGATCGGTCATAGAGCAGTACCAAGTCTGCATGATGGATAAATATGACCTGTGCATCGGTCATCGCACGCGTATGGTAGTCGCAAGGCACTTGATCTATGAAACTTCTGAACGGTACGACAAATTGATGCTCGGAATAGAGGAAAATGTTCTTTTCTGCGGTTGTCGTGTCGTCGATGATATAGGATCTGAAAACGCCTTGCACAATGAATCCCAGCTTTAGGCAGACGGCATGCTGTTGATTGTAAAATTCCTCCTTTTTGTAGCTATTGACATGCCAAAAGGGTTTAGACAGCGCGAAGTTTTCATCGTCCATTCCAGTCGCCAATTGGAGCGCATATTTTATCGTGTCGATTTCAATCATGGTTTTCAATTTTAGACTCTACCTGTGGCTCCCTTTCCGAATTCGGTGCTGGTCATCGTCGAAAAGTGCATAGGAACTTATTGAAAAGCAATCCATAGGGGGCGATGGGATGTCTCTGCGCGCTTGGTCGGTTGCGTTGATGATCGGCGTTGAGGGATGGTGTTTTCATAGCTTTCCGTTCAAATTTGGCAACGTTAATTTCTATCCATGAAGTAACCATTTGCTCCAATCCTTTTCAAAAGAGTCGTGACCCTACTGATTCGAAATTACTATGATTTTCGGTGGAATCAAATTGGGTGTACGACAAATTCGGCAATTGAAGCGGGAGCCTCTGTTCGCCTTGGCGGATGATGGAATCATGAGCCTGTGGCTCCCGCAGATGGTTACAAACTCAAATTTTTTTGCTGATGGAACTGAGCTACAAAATGGAAAAGGAATCGTCGAAGCTATCGTCGATCATCCCATTCTTCGCGCAGGATCCCATATCCCATCCCGTCAAAGTAGAGGCCGCCGACAATACGCGCCTTCCGAAATCGGGCTTCTAGCTGAAAGCCAAGTTTCTCTGCCAGTCGCATCATGCCGATATTGCCTGACCAGGTGCGCAGGTCTAGGCGCACAATGCTGGGCATTGACTCAAACAGATAGTCGATCCATTGCCCCAAGGCCTCAAATCCAAATCCCTTGCCCCAGCAATTGTGGTCATAGAGCACGATGCCGATCGCGACCCAATTGGTTTCCTTGCTCAGCCAATACCAAGTGACATTCCCCAAAAGACGGTTACTCACCGCCTCGGCGATCACCATCGAGGTGCGCGGAAAGGGAAATTGTTGGGTTGCGATTTGCACCTTCAATTGCTCCATTTTGTTCATCAGTTCAACCTCGGTAGCTCGCGGATAATAAGGCCCATCCAAATCCTGCCACGGGTGCCCCGGAAGATTCCATTCCAAATAGACCGGCAAGTCTGCCAATGTCCAGTCGCGCAAAGTGATGTGTGTGCCATCAAGCCTGATCATATTTGAGTCTCCTCCGAAAAATCTTTTTGGCCGAAATAAGAGCCGTTTGCAGCCAAATGAAGGGTGTGAAAAAGGCAGATTTGGGGTTTTCGGAGAGGATTCATATTTGAAATATACCGAAAATGAAGCCGAAAACCTATAGGTCGCAGGCCAACGATCGGCGTAGATCAGGTCAGGGAACGCCAGAATCCAGAAGGTTGAAATAAAGTGGGAGGAAAATGTAGAGAGGACTTGAAAACCCGAGAAAATAGAAGTAATTTTGGATTTGCAAATTGAGAATTGAAAATGCGGAAGCACAACGGAATGCGTCCACAGGACGTCGTAATCTTACTCAAAATCATCGCCTTAGAAGGCAAGGAGTGGCTCATGAAAGACCTCGCCATGAGCTTGCGCGTGAGCGCAAGCGAGGTGACCGAGTCACTTGAACGCAGCGCGATAGGTGGCTTGATTGCCGCCGACAAGTCCCGTGTGATGCGCGACAACCTCCTTGAATTTTTGGTGCATGGGCTTCGTTATGTCTTTCCTGCACAGTTGGGGCCGGTCATGCATGGCTTGGCCACCGCCCATTCTGCCGCACCCTTGAGCGCGCATATCGTGGGGCTAGATACATTTATTTGGCCCTATTTGGATGGCCCGCATCGCGGGCCGAGTATCGTGCCTTTGATCCCGACAGTTCCCCTTGTCGCGCTCCAAGACCCCAGGCTTTATCAACTGCTCGCGCTCACCGAGGCATTGCGCGTCGGGCACGTGCGTGAAAAACAACTTGCAGCGCAACACCTTGAGCAATTGCTATGGAGCACCCCAATCATCGCATGATCACGCGCGTCTTGGACGCGCTCGGCAGCCTATCCAAGCATGTCGTGCTCGTCGGTGGCGCAGTCGTTGATTTGTATTGCGATGCCAAAATCTCGCATGCAGAGGTACGCCCGACCAAAGACGTGGATCTGGTCACAGATGCCATTACTTATGGAGATCTCGACCAATTTGCAAATGAACTTTATAGGAATGGATTTTACCAAACGGTTGAAGATGATGTCGTGTGTAGGTTTAGATGGGAAGACCTCATCGTCGATGTGATGTCCACATCGGCGGTCGGCTGGGCACCAAGCAATCGCTGGATTGAGTTGGGATATGCGCGTGCGGAAACGGTGACCGTGGCAGGGTATGAATTCCGCATTCTGCCATTGGCCTATTTTTTGGCGACGAAATTTGCTGCCTTTCGAAGCCGAGGATCCAAGGACGCCCGTATGAGCCACGACCTAGAGGATCTCGTCACTGTGCTCGATGGCGGATCCAAATGGATCGCGCTGGTGCAACACGCAGATGCCGAAGTCAAAGCCTATTTGTGCCGCGAATTCCAATTGATTTTGCAAGACCCGAGGTTGCAAGATGCGGTATTGGGCAATCTGCCTTACCAAGATCAAACTGCACGTTTTCAGCGTCTCTTGAATGCCTTGGAAGCGGCCTGCAAAGAGACGGTGTAGCCCTTGGAATCTATTTAAAAATGATGCTTTGGTAGTTGCCTCATTTTCCAATCATTGCCATCGCAGCCTCAGCACACCGTTCCCCATCCATGGCCGCACTCATAATCCCACCTGCATAGCCGGCTCCTTCACCACAAGGAAATAGCCCACGCACCTGTGGGTGCATGAGCGTGTCGTCTGCGCGCGGAATGCGCACGGGCGCACTCGTGCGCGATTCAGTCGCTACGACGACGGCCTCGTTGGTGAGGTAGCCTTTCATCTTGTGGCCAAATTCCCGAAAGCCTTCTTTCAAATTTGAAGAATCAGCGCATGAAGTACAATGCAATAGTCGACTATACGGTGCTTCTCACTGCTGAGCGCGACACCATACAGCAGCGACTAGAAGAATCGGATAGAGAGCTTGCGAGGGAAAATGCGAGAAAGAAAGGAAGTGCTATTGATCCCCCTAGGACCAAGAAGGACGAGAAAACAGTCC
>JANORP010000401.1:0-2688 GCA_031415375.1 Bacteroidota bacterium
CCAAGTGCAACTTCAACACGCGCACAGGCATGACGAGGACGAAGACGACGAAGATATAGCAATCGAAGTACCGCAGGTTCATCCGGTGATCGCGCGTCCTATCCCAGTACACATCACAAGATCGGGTCGCGAAGTGCACCTCCCATCACGGTATGACGATTTCGTGGCACTGGATTCCAGCGTGGAGGACGAAGCAGTTACGGACTACAGCCACCCGATTTCCTTGTCAGCAAGCAGTGATCCTGACGTAATGTACCTGCAACAGGCAATGAAGGCACCTGACAAGAAACAATTTGTGGAAGCAATGCTAAAGGAAGTGCAAGCGCACACTGAAAACTCTAATTGGAAGATTATGCTAAGATCAAAGGTTCCAAAGCACCAAGAAGTCCTACCAGCTGTGTGGGCTATGCGGCGAAAACGCGATATTGCAACCCAACAAGTTTACAAGTGGAAAGCTCGTTTGAATGTCCATGGTGGAAAGCAAGTGAAAGGAATAAATTACTGGGAAACATATGCTCCAGTTGCATCATGGGCTGCTATTAGATTGATCATGAACATGGCAGCTTTATACGGTTGGCAAACGCGACAACTTGATTTTGTGTTGGCATTCCCGCAAGCATCAGTGGAAACAGAGATTTACATGGAGATACCAGCAGGATTCGAAATAGGTGGAAATTCTAAGGACCATGTTCTTATGTTGGTAAACAATCTCTACGGGCAGAAGCAAGCTGGTAGAGTGTGGAACATTTACTTAACAGATGGCCTAAAACAAATTGGATTCACACAAAGTCAACACGATCCATGTATTTACTGGCACAAAAGCACCCTGATCATCATCTACACCGACGACACCATCGTTACCGGGCCGAACACCGCAGAAATCGATCAAGCGATAGCGGATATCGGAACGAAGTTCAAAATCACTTCGCAACCAGCCGTCTCGGACTTTCTAGGAGTAAAAATTGTGCGAGATATGGAAACCAATCAGATCACTTTAACGCAACCACAATTGATCCAATCAATTCTCAAGGGCCTTGGATTAGAGAAGGAAAATGCCGTTCAGAAGAGCATTCCAGCACTGGCAGGCACAATTCTACAACGCTACAAAGAAAGTCCAAGTCACGATGGTCTGTGGCATTATCGCTCCGTAATTGGTAAGCTCAATTACCTTGAAAAGTCCACACGGCCAGACATTGCGTATGCCGTTCACCAATGCGCTCGATTCTGTGAAGATCCCAAAATTGAGCATTCGAAGGCAGTCAAGTATATTGGGCGATACCTTAAGGCCACAGCGGATAAAGGAATTGTGTGCACCCCGACCGATGATTCTTTTCACTGCTACTGCGATGCTGACTTCGCTGGGAATTGGAATAAGCTAATTGCCGAACATGATGCATCAACGGCCAGATCACGATCCGGATATATCATCAAATATGCGAACTGCCCTGTCGTGTGGGCCTCCAAGCTACAAACCGAAATTGCCCTGAGCTCAACCGAGAGCGAATATGTCTCCCTTTCGCAATCACTGAGGGAGGTACTTCCACTTATGCGGTTAGTGACGGAACTCAATGACGCAGGGTTCACCATGTCGGTTGTCACCCCCAAAGTTCACTGCTTAGTCGTCGAAGATAACTCGGGCGCCTTAGAAATGGCAAAGACACCTAAAATGCGACCACGAAGCAAGCATATGAACATTAAATATCATCATTTTCGTGAGGCCGTCGCTCAAGGCATTGTCACCATCCATCAAGTCGGCACCTTGGATCAACTCGCCGATATCTTCACCAAACCGCTAGGACATCCGCTGTTTGCCAAACTACGTAAAGATATTCTTGAAAGGTGATCACAAGTTAACAACATTATTGTACTTCACATCATGACATGAGGGAGTGTGATAATAATACACATATTAGGATAAAGTGGGATTCAATCAACCACGCGACAACATGATTACAACGTGCACGCAAAAGTCGGCGAATCGGAGTGACCACGATAAACAAGAAAAGGGATGCCAATGATGCTCCCGCACAACAAAGTACAATCGGTGAAAAGACAAAAGCAACATAAAAATGATACATGTAAAAGAAAGAGACAAAGACAAGAAAAACAGTTGAGAAACTTTATTTAATAGGTTTCTCAAGCATCGACTTATGAAAAGAAAATGCAAGAAGAAAATAATGAAGAGCAAGCAAACAAGAACAATGAAAATCATACTAGAAATTTGGCGCCACTCGTCAGTTGAGAAATGCATTTGTAAAGATGCAAATTAGTAAATCGTAGATATCACAATAAAACTAAAAACTTACCGTTTCGTTGCCAAATTCTACCATCGTAGTCAATTGATCTTTAGGTTGATTGTTGGCTCACAATTGCCCGACAGCTTAGTTCATTAACGAAGCCGTTTTATCACAATGCATTATTCGTTGCTTCGGTTACAATGTCATTACTGTACCTTGCACTCTTTCAGTTCTTACATTATTATTACTACTACTAAAAGTGGTGATATCCCAATAATCATCATTACTAGAATTTAGTTAAATTGTTGAAACGTTGGAAGAGTGGACGACGACCAGTTATAGCATAGCTAGGACCCTGTTGCTGTTGAGATGCTGCATTATCTTCAAAATCGGTCGAAAACTGATTGAAAGACACCAATTCTTTGTTCTCTGGCATTCCCTCATGATAGTC
>JANORP010000402.1:0-12735 GCA_031415375.1 Bacteroidota bacterium
AATACCCCCCCCCAATGCACCCCACAACAAAACACAATCACATACATTTGCTAACACCACACGTTCACAAAACAAAGCCGACTCAATTTCACAACCAAAGCCTTCTCAAAACAAAGCTGACTCAATTACCGTGGCTTTCAAGCCACGGACTCAAAACAAAGCCGTCTCAATTTCACAACCAAAGGCCTTCTCACAACAAAGCTGACTCAATTTCACAACCAAAGCCTTCTCAAAACAAAGCTGACTCAATTTCACAACCAAAGCCTTCTCAAAACAAAGCCGACTCAATTACCTTGGCTTCCAGTCAACGCACTCACAACAAAGCCGACTCAATTACCGTCGGCGGTACCTTTCCCGCAACACCATTCGCAATACCGCCACCCACAAAAACCGTGCAACAGGATGAAAAACCAAAATATTCCACCCAGCCAGACGCCAACCTCTAACCCCGCCATTCAACGACACGGTTTCGGGCAATTTGACCTACGATATTGAGAATGCGAATACACCGTTGATGCGGGCATTTGCACGATGAACGCATTGCGCGATCCGCAATATTGCGACCACCCGCAACGCCCTTTGCAATACCGCCCCACACATTACCCGTGCAACAAAACAAAGCCGACTCAATTTCACAACCAAAGCCTTCCCAAAACAAAGCTGACTCAATTTCACAACCAAAGGCTTCTCAAAACAAAGCTGACTCAATTACCGTGGCTTTCAAGCCACGGACTCACAGCCAACCGGAACCCAACGCCATCCCTGAAAAAGCCTCCCTCATTCCTCAACACACTTCGCCAAGATCACTGCCCGATCCTGCGCCGTCTTGGCCAGTTGCAAGGCCCGGCGCCAATGCCGCTGCGATTGCGCAGCATCGATCTCCCCATACAGCTCTCCCATAAGGCAATAATACAGATGCGAATCCCCTAAATCCAGCTTCTCAGCCTCCACGATCGCCACAGCAGCCCCATGCACCTGCGCCAACGCATACGTGCGGTTGAGCGCCGCCGCAGGCGAATATTCTACCTGCAACAATTGATTGTAGAGCTGCAAGACGCGCTGCCAGCGATCCGCAGGCTCCGTCTTGCGGGTATGCCAATAGGCGATCGCAGCCTCCAAATGGTACTTGGAGAGGCGGTCGCCCGTCGCTGCGAGATTCAGGAAATACTCGCCGCGCATGATCAGCTCCTCATCCCAGAGATTGCGGTCTTGGTCGGCATACAAGACCACCTCCCCGATCGCATCGAGCCGCGCCTCAAACCGTGAGGCATGAAAACACATCAGTGCCAATAGCGCATTCACCATCGGCTGATGCGTCGCCGCATTCGCGAGCAACAACAATGTGAGCCGCATAGCCTCCAAGCACAAATCCTTGCGCAAGACGACATTCTGAGTCGCCGAATAATAACCCTCGTTGAACAGCAAATAGAGTGTGCGCAATACCGCCGCCAACCGCCCATCAATTTCCTGATGGTCAGGCATTTCCATCTTGATTCCTGCCGTGCGCAATTTGTCCTTCGCACGTAAGAGGCGCTTGTTGATCGTTTCTTTGTTTGACAAAAAAGCATCCGCAATCTCCTCGATCCCCAAGCCGCACAATATCCGCAACGCCAATCCGATTTGCGCCTCGACAGGTATCGCTGGATGGCAAATGGCAAATACCATTTGCAGTTGGCTGTCCGTAATATTTTGGTCGGATAAGTCGATGTCTATTTCCATCGCGCTGGGAGTTGCGCCTTGCAGGGCGACCACGATCTTTTCAGTAAACAGCTTATTGCGTTTGAGTGTATCCTTGGCTTTGTTTTTGGCCACCGTGTACAACCAAGCCGTCGGCGATTCGGGAATCCCCATTTTGCCCCAAGTCTCTGCAGCAAGTAAAAAGGTATCGCTCACGATGTCCTCGGCCACCTCGATATGCGCCAATCCAAAGCGCTTTGTGAGCACAGAAACCATTTTCCGAAACTCCGTCCGAAACAAATGTGGGATCAATTCCTGGTCTTGTGCCATATCCAAATGCTAGCCTTCTATCTTCACCATCCAGAAAACAGAGTCGTCGAAACCACTTGCGATGATTCCGACGCCTCTCAAATATGCAATTTAGGAATGTGTTTTCTCCTTTAGAAATTGCGCAGCATGATATCGCGTACCTCCACGTGACCACCCAAGGCGAGTATCGGGCAGCCATGCGCAAGTACGACAGCTGCGTCGAGATTTTCGGCCTTCACGATGATGTAGCCGCCCACAATCTCCTTGACCTCAGCATAGGGACCATCGGTGACCATGCCATCGGCTTTCAGCGTCTTACCATTGAAACCCAATTGATTGGTGCTGGAAAATTTGCCTTGCGCTGCGATACCGCCAATCCAATCTTGCCATTGCTGCACACTTGCTTGCAATTGCTCAGGCGTCGGTTGGTAATTGCCCATAGGCGCCATTCTGAAAATCATCATAAATTCTTGCATCGTAGTACTGTTTTATTTTGGACGAATAAACTAAATATTGAACTAATTTTTTGACGAATTTTAGTGCATAGCCACGACAGGCACAGCCTTGCCTTCCACAAGCGTCTGCAACAAAGTAAGGCCGCGCTTGTTGGTTGCCGACATCTTGCCTTTGACCCCAAAGACCAAGGCAAATGCATTTCCGGGCGCCTTGAAATGCGTTTCAAAGTCCTGAATCAACTCTGTGACCCCGTTCTTTTCATGGAGGGTATAGGTAAATGTAGGCTGCGCCTCAAAAGGCACTGTGATATTGCATTGCAATTGCAAGTAATCATCGCCGCGCAGGGCCACGATCGTCTGCGATCCTTTGCTTTTCACATTCCCACCCTCCCAATGAAAGGTCGCGCCCACAGCACCATCTGTTCCTGTCACCCAATTCCGTTGCGCAGGGTCTTCCTCCTTGAAGGGCGACCAATCAGAGAAATTTTGCATGTACTTGAGTTGCGCCATCACAGCCGCTTTGGGCGCGTCGATCAGCTGGGTACTCCGCAACTTGTAAGACTTGGGTGCCAGCAAAATGAGCAGGATTGCAGTAGTCAATACAGCACCTAGTGCTGCCCCGACGATGATCAATGTTGTATTCATAAGATGTACTTTTTTAAGATTTACACCCCCAAGACGATCGACCTTGGACAAACAGGACAGACAGCAGGACAAAAATTTCAATCATTTTTTAATGCATTGATTGTCAAGAATATAATCTGTGAAAATATTTGTCTCTCGTTGGTAACGGCTGTACTTTGAATGCAAGGCGCACGTATTCAGCGTAGCTAAATCGGGCAAGAACAGTTTTTTTGTTCGTCACCCCTACCCTCTCACAACCGACATCCATTCGCAAGCACCGGTCCACAAAAAAGGTGCAACCACCCCAGCGTCCTTGATGCCGTCTGCATCAGGGCTTCCGAGATGGTTGCACCCATCGGTTGCGAAAAAAGAGAACCTACAGGTCAGGCTTCACCGTTCATTGCCTCACGGCAAGACGATCACTTTCCGCACAGTATAAGTCTCTCCAACGCGCATCCGCAAAAAATAAACCCCAGCTGCCAAGTCGTTCACAGCCAAGTCTAGGCTATGCTTGCCAGCCTTGTATTGACCTGATGCTGAGACGCCCGCCACAGGGTGTGTGCCGATGTCATACAGCGCAAAGGCGACATCTGCAGCCGCTGCCAATTCAAAATCCACATGCACACGGTTGCGCAAGGGATTGGGATAGACGTCAAATGCACTTGTCCCAGTCCCGATTGCAGTTTTGTTTTCCGCAGTAGCAGGAGGTGCTACAGCTTCTACAACAGGCGGCGCGTAGCGGCCCACCGATAGATCCCAAAAGCCACAATTGAGAAACGGAATGATGCTCACTTGCAAAGCTGCCCCAGGGTTCACGTTGAAGCCCGGTGCAAGCGTGACACTTGTCGAGGCAAAGAGCTTGAGCGTCGCACCTGCATTCACATCGACGTTACCGACAGGCACCAGCGGCGTCACGGCAAAACCTGCTGCGATGGTTCCAAACACTTGCACCGTCGAATCGATATTGATGGCGACATTTTGCATATAGACTTCGCGCGTGAGGCGCAAGGCCGCATCGACATCGATCAGTCCATACCCCATCTCAAAGTTCCAATCCCCATTGGGGCGATTGGGCTGTGAGCCATAGGCATAGCCCCCGACTTTGCGCGCCGACCGCTCGATGATATTGTTCACTTGCTCGCGCGTGAGGCAATTGTTCATCGAGATCACAAGTCCTGCAAGACCAGCCACATGCGGGCAGGCCGATGAGGTACCGTTGAACGTCGCATAATAATCGGTGGGGTCATAGCCATTCCCTCCTTGCTGATCGGTGGTATGGACTTTGACACCCGGCGCCATCACGTCGAGGTCGGGTCCATAGTTGCTCCCCCAACCTTCCAAATCGCAGGAACCCGGATTTTTGCGTTCCCCGCAGGGCGACATCGCCCCCACAGCCAGTACCTTGGAGTTGGCGCTCGCTGGGTAGGTGATCTGCGGCAGATCGTAGTTGTGGGTCGCAAAACACACGACCGTGCCGAGCCCACCGCGCCCCAAGGTGAGGGCATTGTCGATGGCATTGTCCAAAATCGCTGCCGGTGCTCCAAACCAGCCCCATGAGTTGCTGATAACGGCCACATTGTTAGTCCAGGCCCAGCTGAATCCATTGGCGAGCTCAGTTGTAAAATTGGGGGTGAACCAGAGCGGATGCGAGATGTCCACCAAGCCGCAATTGGGCGCGACGCCAGTGACGCCTTGGCCATTGTTTTGCCTTGCCCCGGCAATGCCAGCACAGGCAGTCCCATGCTCACCTTGCACGATCGCTGGCGATGTACCCGTGTAGGCATCGAAGCCTACGCCCACCACACCAGCAGCAAGATCTGGATGGTTGGCCTCAAAACCCTGGTCAAAGATCGCAATATGCACAGTGGGATCGCCCGTCGTCCAGTTGCCCCAGCCCAGGCAGGCACGTATATCGGTACCAGGGATGCCACCATATTGCCCCGTATTGTTCATGCCCCACTGCATGGAAAAGAAGGGGTCTGTCGTGCAAGCCATCACATCCGTCGGGATCAAATCGGGCTCGCTCACATCAAATTTGCCGAGTTTCCCAAAATGATTGGCCATGGCGAGTGCATTGCCTTGTGATTGTTTGTCACAGGCAAGCGTGTACCACAAGGGCATAAACTGGTTTTGCCCGATGATCGTGGTGCGCGTCTGCGCAGCCATCTTTTTGAGCAAGCTCAGATCCGCTTCTGAGCGCAGCTTGACCCGAAACAGCTCAGACATGCCGATCGGCTTACTCAAGGGCTCTGTAAAAAAGGGCGATGCCAGGGCGACTTTGGCGTTTTTGTTGAGCCGCTCGATCAGCGCTTCATAAGCAGCATTGGTCATGCTGCTCGGCATCTCTAAGGCAGCCCAATGACGTCCTGGCCTCAGCGCAAAACCTTCGACAGGATTCATGCTGCGTGCAGCGTCTTGTGCGCCCCAAGCCATGATCTTGGCATCGGGCAAAAGGGTATTCAGGTCTGCCTGTGTCTGTCCAGACTCAAGCAGCACGTAAATGCGCGCGGTATGGAGCGTGAGCGGCCTAGGCTCACCACGGTATTGGTACTCGTAGCCTGCGGCTTGTAAGCCAAGGGCACACCCGAATACCAAACACATCCATGTAATTGTTTTTCTCATCGATACACTCCGTTTAGGTGGAGATGATTGCACTGCGCACGATTATTTATTGACCTTTGCTTCAAGGGCCTGAATTTGTTGCTGCTGCCGCTCGATCGTCACCTGCTGCTCTTTGATGGCCTCGACAAGAATCGGGATCACCGCAATATAATTGACCGACTTTACCGTCTCGCTACCCAATGCTGGATCGGGTTTTCCTGCGGTTGGTTTCTCACCCTTCTTGAGTGGCTTGAAGGGGGTATCTGACTTCGACGGATGATTGGGATTTTCGCCAGTGTTCACGAGTTCGGGCAGTACAGCCTCCAATTCTTGGGCCAAGAAACCATATTGCTGACCTTCGGGCAGGTTCATGTTAGCATCGGGTTTGAACGTATAGCGATGACCGTTCAGACGCTGCACAATCGACAACGCATTGTCAAGCTTGGCGATATTCTCTTTTTTGCTTTCATCGGAGATCACGGTAAATGTACCCACTACACGCACGTTGCCATCGAAATAGCCTGCATAATTGGCGGCACCTGCGGTGCTGGAATAGACCCCAATGGCCTGAGCTGCACCAGGATTGGTAGTCACATAATTGTAAATCCCCCATCGTAGTCCGCCACCGCTACGTGAAAACGAAGAAAGGTAATTGTAAATGCCATAGCCATCCCCTTGCGTGCTCGTATAGGTCTCGTTTCTGAGACCATACCCTTGCGAAACACCTCCGTTTTGATACGTATTGTTTTGCTGACCAATGACATAGCCATCACCCGCATCTGCATAGTTGAAAAGACCCTGCACAAATCCCGAACCACCAACGGAAGCACTTTGGGCGATATTATATACCCCGTAAACCGTACCGCCCGATGGCTCATATAAATAATTGTAAACCCCCAATTTAAAACCACTTGCGTTGTAATCTTCAATGGTAACATTAAACGGATTTAAGTTGTTGTTGAAGACACTCAGTTTCGCCCAGGGTGATGCCGTACCAATCCCGACGTCGCCCGAGCCTACAACTGTGAGCTGCGCCTGCACGGTGTTGAGCATTGGCAGCAATGCAATTAGCATCAATAATTTTGTCAAAATTCGATTCTTTTTCATAATATAATATGCGTTTAAATGTGAATACATTTTTGAGAAAAAAGACAAAGGATTCAATGCTCCCTCCAACGCGTGGATCGGGAATTACCTTTCACTTAAATTCAAGACCTCGGAAATTTAACGCCAATCAATTATCACTAGCATGCCGCATAAAAGGCACACCAAGCACTAATACTTTTACAAAAAGATTAAATATATCCGAATATAGCTATTTCAAAACAAAAAACAAGCTGTATTGTGAAAAAAGCCTTGCGAAGGCGCTGCCTTCCAGCACCACATCACTGAATAGAACTCTTTTTTGTGAATATCCTACAAGATGAGTCTCAAAAAAAACATGTCGGCATTGGCCGCGATCCTCATATATGCCCAACGGGTAAGGCACAAACCTGATCAAGCCCGCCATTAGGATGTATCAGTTTTGCAACGCAACAGAAGTCAAAAAAAATGCTGCAATGTTTAGGCAACCAAAAATTCATCATTATTTCACTTCGAGCCTCAATCTTCTACAGCCCACTTGCCAACCAGAGGACACCTCTAAAACCCATAATGCGGCGTTGTTCCGTTTTTTTAGTCGGCTCATTTGTAGCAGCAACATCGGCTCAAAAAAACCGAACCGCCTTCCAGTTGCACGCCGCGCACTCGTTAAACAGGGAGGGCGCAGTGCCTGATGAGTTTTAAAAGATGCCTCAGAAATGAAAGTCGCTCACAATGTCTTGCAGAGCATTCCTTCCAAATAATTTTTGAGTGTCTTTTGAATGTAGGCGATCAAGGCTCCTCCACCCAAACCAAATCCCTCACCTTCCTGCTGAGCAATGGCCCAATTGTGTGCCGCCGAAATGCTATCGGTCCCATAGCCAAATTTGGTGTAAAATGAGGTCGAATTTTGCATCACCCGAGCATCAGAGTTGGGATCAGTGCGCACGGCTGCCCCAGCCGCCTCTAGGTACATGAGCCGTGCACCACAGAGCTCCCTTGCCATTTGCTCGCAACGTTGCAGCATCACCGCCCCAAAACCAGAATGGATGTCATTCGGGCCATGGCGAAGCAAGGTCGTATTGTACAGGTGTGTGAGGTGAGCCACCTTCCCAGCCCGAGCAAGCACATCAGCCTTGCCATAAACCGCGCCAACCTCGGGCGGGGGCTGCGTAGCTATTGTCTGTATTCGCATCTCGGCATAGCCCACGATATCGGCTTCGCCTTCAGCCCTTACCTCCAGACGACACAATCCATTTGGATCCATCGCCGCCCACGCATACCCAAATGGCCCCCTGCATGTGGTAAACATGTAATCCTGCAAAGATTGCATAAATGCCACCTGATCATACGCCCAGTCAAATTGATGCACTGCCCCACTTGCAATCATACGCTCGATGGCAGCATACGGGCGGCTGCCAATTTTAGGTGCCATCATCGATCGATCCAACCACACAAGTATCTGGGACAATGACGCTGTAGTAATCTCGCCCGTCATTTGTTTGAAATTCACGACACGCTGGACCGGAGCTTGTCCACGCTCAGACCCTCCATTTTGGAGTTGTCGATAAGCTTGCAGTCGATGCACCTTTGCACTTTGATCCGCGATTCTTTGCATGTCATTGAATCGTTGGACGACCTTGCTTGTCGCAAAAAGCTGCGTCAAGGGGGATAGCGCCTGAGTATCAGGTAGCCCATGTTCACGGGATCCATCATTGTCAATCCTTGACGGTTGCTCTCTACCAGACTGATGATCGACTTGGGCTTTCATAGGCATTCCGATGTTGAGCAACAGATGAGGGCACCCGATGAACCTGCAATGACACCCTTCCTGCTGCTGCTGTCTTTGCTAAATTCGAATTTATTCACTTCAAAATCAAGGCCGTTCACAGCACAATCGTTGATTTCGAACAATCAAGCCTTTTTCCCCGATCCTCGTTTCTTGGGGGAATGCCCCACTTTAGGCACCAACTCATCCGCCTTGGCCCTTATCAAACTCAAGATGTCGATGGCTGGCAAGTTGTACCTGCCTAGTACGCTGTAGGAAGTTGCATCAGAGATCGCAGACCGCAAAGTATTCACCATCAATGATGCGGGTGATATCACCTGCAAATTGTGGAGCGTTTCCTTGTCTTTGGTTCCCAAATGTGCGATGCGAAAAAGGCCGTTCCCAGCGACATAGATTTTGTAGCCCGGCAACGGCTTTTCTTCTTGATTGATCCAGACTTCCATAAAAAAATAGAACTCGTCTGGATGCTCTGGGCGATGCCGTGCATCCAGGTCAAAGGCCACACTGTAGTCCTCAAATGTCACGGCATCCTCCCAGTCTTCGCCAACTGGGCGAATATAGGATAGTTGCATTTCGGTGATCGCAAACTTCACCATCTGCAGGTCCGAGTGAATTGCTTTGATTTTCATGCGACGATACTGAAAATGTTGTGCGCATCATGGCCTTGCCATGGATAGTTCACGCCTTCCTTGCTCCGCTCCTCTTCTGCCTCCTCCAAGAAATTGGAGGGATAGGCATCGTGAGCCATGCCATCAAGCGAAACCACAAATTGGATCCCCATAGCGGATTGTATTTTGGCGAGCGTTTCAAGATTGATGGTCTTGTGCCCCCGAAACAACTGTGTGATATAGGCGGCTGAGGTCCCGATTGCTGCTGCCAATGCCCGCTTGGTCATGCCCCTCGCCTCCATCTCACGATCAACGATAGACAAGAAACTAAACATGAGCGCACTGGTATCGGCTTCCAATTGTGCTTCTGGCGAGCGTGTGCCAAAAAGCTGGTCGAGTTCGTGGGTATTCATACGATTTCGATGTAAGTGTAGATATGCTTTGCGATTCTTTCGATGAGTTGGAGGTCTTGTGGGGTCAATTTTTGTGTCTTCTTTTTCTCGATCAAGGCCGAAAATGTGAAACGATCCTTGTTATGAATCTTGGAGTGATGGCAAAAGACGCGTGTATTTTGACCGCCTTTGAAAAGCTTCATACTCCAAATACAATGGGTCCCATGGCACTCTTTCTCAAAGAGGTCACGCGTATATGTATTGGTAATGACGCGCTCGATCGCTCGCCGAAAGGCTTCCTTGCGAATGCGCTGTGTCTTGGTTAGCGCTTCGTCGGGCACGTCGAGTGAAAAGAACGCGACAAATCCGGGCCAACAATTTTCTTCATACCAAAACTCGCGGTGGCTATCCGCAACGATTCGATATGCTCTTGCTGTCAGTTCCATTTTTCCCCACAAAGTTAACCAATAGCTTAATGTTTTTCAATACCCCCCCAATACTTTTTTCGCAACTTTAGCCACACGCGATCTTCTTCGATCTCCTATATAATTAATAATCAAAACCTTATGATCATTACTTGTTCAAATTTTCATTCACCCAAGTTCAGCGCAACCAAATCGACGGCGAGCACTTTGGAAATCCCTGTACTCTCCATCGTCACGCCATACATGACGTTGGTGGAGGCCATGGTGCGTTTGTTGTGCGTCACGATGATAAACTGCGAGTCTTTGCTGAACTCGCGAATGATGTTGTTGAATTTGTCAATGTTGGCGTCGTCGAGTGGGGCATCGACTTCATCAAAAATACAAAAGGGCGCTGGCTTCAATAGATAGATCGCAAAAAGCAGGGCCACGGCAGTGAGCGTCTTCTCGCCGCCAGAGAGTTGATTGATCCCCAACGGACGCTTGCCCTTGGGCTTGGCCATGATGTCGATCGGGCTTTCCAGCACGTCTTCTGGGTTTGTCAGCTCCAAGTCACAGGTATCGCCGGCATAGAATAAGTGCTGGAAGACCTCTTTGAAGTGTTTGCGTATTTGGGTGAAGGCCTCTTGAAACTTCTCTGTGGCGGTGGTGTCGATCTCGGCGATGGTATCGAGCAGGGTCTTCCTCGCATCCATCAGGTCGGTCTTTTGCGCGTCGATGAAGTCATAGCGCCCCTTCATCTCATCATACGCCTCGACCGCCATCGGGTTGATTTCACCATAGGTATGCAGTTTTTGCCGCAATTTGAGCATCTCGACTTCGACATCATTGGGGGCATATTCTGCCAAGCCACCTTCGAAAAGGTCCTCCTCGTCTAGCTCGCTGATATCGACCTGAAACTCTACAGTCATGCGCTCCTTGAGACTGTTGAGCTGGATTTTGATATCGGTGACGCGATCGCGGATGGCATTTTTTTGCTCCTCCATCCCTTCTCTTTCCTTGCGCGCGGCACGGATCAAATCCTCGGTCGCATTCAGGTTGATGCGCATCTGACCCGCAATCTGCTCTAGCTTGCCCGTGCTGTCTTCCTTGAGCTTCTTTTCTGTATAGAGCGCCACCATCTCGTCGTCGTTTTGCAGATTGGTCTGCACAAGTTGGTGGATGTTATCTTTGGTTTCTTGGAGCTCGCGACGGTTTTTGTCCTCGCTGTCTTCCAACTGCTTGAGCGTCTCGGTCTTTTGCTTCTCCTCCCGCTCGAGCATGTCCAGGTGATTTTTTTGCTGGATGCTCTGGATATTTTGTTGATTGAATGCCTGACTCTTCTCGTTGAGGTCGGCTTGGCAATTTTCAAACATGCGCCGCGCCTCTTCCAGGATGGCGGCTTTGTCATTGAAATCCCTGCGCAGACTCACAATCACAGGTCCTAGACGCTCGGTCTGCTCCTCAAATTCCACGATCTGCCGCTCGATGATCTCGCTGCGCTCGCCTGCACGCAAGATAAACTCACGGTATTCCTTCTCACGCGCTTGCAAGACGCTCAGATCGCGGTGCTTGCGCTGATAGGTATTGTTTTGAAGATCGAGATCCTTGGCATAAGTCTGCGCCTTGAACTGCTGATGCTTCGCTTCCTGATCGATCAAAGCTGCTTTGAGGGATGACAGCTCCTTTTCCAAGGCCTTGATTTCCTTGGCGAGCTTCTCCATGTTCTTGGCACGGCCGAGTCGCTTGCCTTGAAAAAGGCCTACGCTACCACCACCGAGCGCATACTTCTTGCGCTGCATAGACCCCGACTCAGTAAGGAAAAAAGACTCCTCTTGCAAATCTGCGGGAATCTTGGTTTCATCCGCCACCAGATACACGCCGTCTAGCAAGTAAGCCGCCAATGGCTGGTACTTCTCTCCCACTTCGATGAGCTCCATGGCCAGCTTTGCACCTTCGACTGCAATCACAGCACGCGGTTTGTAAGTCGCCAATTCCTCCAAAATGAAGAAGTTGGCGCGTCCCTTGGACGCGCTAGCGAGCAGCTGAATGGCTTGAATGGCATCGGCGCGGGTATCGACGACATAGTAGCTCATGTAGGGGTCGAGCAAGTTCTCAAAGGCGACCTTGTATTGGTCGGTCGTGAGAAAAACATCACTCAGCAAAGGCGCCTCCTTGATCCAAGCCGCCTCTTTTTTCAGGTATTTGACGCTGTCGGGGAAACCTTCAAGGTTTTCGACAAGGCTCTTTGTGAGGTTGTACTCGTTGGTGCGTGAATCTAGGCCGCGATTGCTTTTGTAAATCGCATCTTTCATCGCATCGATGGCCTTGCTGCTCGCCTCGATGTCGGCATCATTTTGGGTCTTGAGCCCACGCAGGCGATTCACCTGGACTTCGAGGTCTGCAACCTCCACGGTGAGCGTTGCCAAGTTTTCCGCAAAACTGTCGAGTTCGTCGGTTTTGGATGTGCGGTCGGCCTCATTGCGTTCGATTTCCTTGCTCAGGCCCTCGATTTGGATGAGCTTGATCTCGCGCTCCTTTTCCAAGCGACTCAGATCTTGCTCCATCGTGCGGTGTACCTCGGTGTACCCCTCGACTTGCAGCTTCAATTCCTCAAATCGTCCTGCGACCTCCTCCCGGGCCGATTTGAGATGCGTGAGTAATTTTTGGGCCTCCCCAGCAAGCTTGGCCACATCGACGCGGCGCTCGGTGACCGACTCCAGTTCCTCCTTGATGCGGGTATAATTCTTGCGATCCTTCTCCAACTGGTCGCCAATTGCAAATTCCCGCTGTTGCAGG
>JANORP010000403.1:0-4807 GCA_031415375.1 Bacteroidota bacterium
CACAGCGACAATCCCGCTTACCCGGCCTATACCGTGGGTATCGGCGATGTCGTCGAGGTCTGGAAAGCCAGGTGCTTCATCAGCAGCGCATTCCCAGATCCAGAGATGAGCATGACCAAGCTGGCTAGCATCGTGCTGGACCTGCAAAGCCAGATGATCAAGCTCAAGGGCTGAGATCTTTTGGGAGGGATTTGAAGGCATTTGGGGATTATTTGCCCCCAATGAAGATTGCATATAGGCCATTCGTTCGATTGGCTGATATGCAATCTTCATTTGTTCTGACTTTGTGCGCCGCGCCGAATAGGGGCGCCATCTGATGCTATGCTTGTAGATGACATGCTTTGAATCTGAGGTCTGCATGCCGCCCGCGTCAATTTTTTCGTAACTTGAGTCTTGATCCGTTACGGAATTCGGAGATGAAGTATACTTTTTGTATGGTTTTGGGCATCCTTTGGCTGCTTTCTTTGCGTTGCTTTGGGCAGGTGGAGGAGGGGAAGGCATCCTACTATGCCGACAAATTCAAGGGGCGTCACACTTCCAATGGAGAGCGCTATCACCCTGATAGTCTTACTTGTGCACACCGCACACATCCATTTGGGACACATCTATTGGTTTCCTTGCCTGCACGCGGCACGTCTGTGATCGTGCGTGTCAATGACCGTGGTCCTTTTGGCAAGGGCCGCGTGGTCGATCTGTCGCTCGCCGCAGCGCGACAACTGGGCATGATCTTGCTCGGTGTGGCCGATGTGGTGGTGCAAGTGGTTTCGCCTGAGCCGCCTGTGCCGCTGTTTCCAACACAGCATGTGCTGGAACCGCTGGCGAGTCGCAAGGTGGTGATGGCCTATCAGCTGCATGAGCCTATCCCACTGTCTTGTCCACAGCCCCCCAAAGTGGTGGCATCGGCAGGCACTGACAGCAAGGGAAAGGCATTGCGGCGCTCCAAGCAGCGGCGATAGGGATGGGCTTTGGACTTTGTATGTGCGGATAGACCCTCAATGCTGGTTCACATAGCTCCCAAAAGTTTTTGGTTGGGCGGCAAAGGCAGCATTCGGTTTTGCATTCTGCGCCTACGTCTTACCTTTTGGGGTCTATTCAGACTTTAACTTTCCGAGTATTCAGATGGCACCCATTTTGGGAGATGCTTTTTGATGAAAAATTCGAGTCCACGCACCTTGTCTTGTTTGGCGATCTCTCTGAGGGAGTAGCGGTGCCAATGGCCGTCTTTGGTTTTGATTTCCGCGACCATGGTGCGGCGCAGGCCCAAGACGAAGACCAAGGCTCCCAGCCCGATCAGGGTAATGGAATAGAAATTGAACCGCAGATAGGAAGCAAACCAATATTCGCCCTTGGGGATGTTTTCAATGGATGCAGCCATGAGCCAGAGCCCCCCGCCCGCCATGGCTCCGCCCAAGATGAGCATGATGAGCCAATTGTTGTAGTCCATCCCGCGAAGGATGCGCATCTGGGCGATCTGATCCCAAGAGATCGTCTTTTTGATCACATCGTTGCGCAGGGCATGGAAGCCGATCGGATTGACGCCGACTGTGGTTGAGCGAAAGTCAAAATAGTAGCGGTAATCGATGGCCATCTGGGAAATGTCTATTTCGTCTTGGCGGGAGCGGCTTTTTTCCCTGCTACGATGGCCTTGAATTCCTTGCCGATGCCGATGAAACTCTGGTGATTGAGGGGAAACTCGAGCATGACGTGCAGGAAGCTGAGCAAAAAGAGCCACCTGAAGCCGATCTCATAGTTGAGCATATAGAGTGCGATAGAGGCGACCCAGGCCACGATCACGATTGCAAACCGTAGCTTGGGGACTTGGTGCCACTTGATCACGGAGGTTTTGCTAAACCAGTTGAGGTAGTGGTAGGTGTAGGCAAAGGCGATGAAGCGCGCAAACATGATGCTGAGGGGGCTGCTAAAAACCACTTGGTTCACAGCAGCTTTGTCCGTCTCGCCGCCAAAGGCGCTCTTGACAAGCAGGTCATCGTAGCTTTTGCCGCCAAAGTCATCCAGCAAATGCATGCTGAGTTGGGCAAATGTTTCTGAATAATTGGTTCGCGCCCAGCCGCTGGCCAGAATGCCGGGATTGTTGGGGAGGAGCACAAAACAAGCGATGGCACACAAAACAAAGATGCCAAAGGAGATGTAGCCAGTCGTGCTACGCCCTTTCATAGCCCCAAACAGCATGAAAATTCCTGTGAAACAATAGACGTGGATCAGGGTCGGCACATAAACGCCAAAGATTTTGAAAATGGGGCTGCTCCACTTGGCCTCGTAAGGCTGGATGACACGCCGCTGATAGGCTTCGTAGGAGAGTTGATCGCTGGCGACGACTGGGTCGGGGAGGTGAAAGAGGTAGGCACAAAAAAGGAGGATGATGATGGCTGAAATGCGGTAGGTCCAGTCTTTGAACACGACAAAGATCAGCGCCAAGCCAAAGGCGATAAAGGTGATGTCATAACCGTAGTTGCCGAGAAACCGCACGAAGTCTGCTAGCCCCATGGCCTCCAAGCCACTGTAGATGGTGTCGCCCATGATGCTTTTGGCCCCGAGGAGGATGAGCAGGCCCAAGACAGCCAAGGGCACCCAGTCCAGTTTCTTGGGGGAAAAGTATTGCCGATCATGCAGCCATGAAATTTCGGTGAGGTAATGCAAGGGTCCCAAAATCGCATAGGAAAGCAAAAACACCTCGAATGGGAGGATGAAGGCTGCGACTAGCGATACTAGCATGAGCCCGATGTTGAGATAATTTACCCGATCTATGGTCACCTTCGTTCCAGTTTATAGAATGCCGAAATTTCACGAATTCCCAGCAACCAAGCAAGCTTTGGACGAGGATTTCAATGAATGCGGCTGGCAATCGTCCTGTCTTGCGAACAATCTCGGCTGCATTGCGTAGGCTGGCCTGTGGATAGCTACCATTTCGATTGATCCAATTTCTTCGTTGATTTGCAGTTCGTTTGCACGATCACATGGCTTCTGAGAGCAAAAAATCACAACCGCGTACAAAATTGTCCAAATACCTGCGTTGGGGTATCATTGGGTTTCTAGGGTTTGTCACCATCTCCGCGATCGTGACCGTGCTCTTTGTACTCAACGACTTACCCCCGATGAATGACATCGAAAACCCACAATTGGATCTCTCGACGCAGATTTATTCTGCCGACGGGAAGAAGATGGGGAGCATGCACGATGGCCAAGACCGCGACTATATGTCGATCGACAGCATGTCGCACTGGGTCAAGGATGCTTTGTTGGCGACAGAAGACGTGCGTTTTTATGACCATTCGGGCATCGACCCGCGCACACCGTTTACGATCACCAAGGATTTGCTGATTCATTTCAGGCTGCGCGGCGGTAGCTCGATCAGTCAGCAGTTGGCGCGCAACCTCTACAACCAAGTTGGCCGCGAAAACTCGATCGGCAGGAAGCTCAAAGAAGCGATTGTGGCTGTGGTGTTGGAATCCAGGTTTACCAAAGACGAGATCTTGGCGGCCTACCTCAACACGACCAGTTTCTATGGCAATACATTCGGCATTGAAAATGGTGCGCAGACCTTGTTTTCCAAATCGTCACGCGACTTGGAACTGCATGAGGCTGCCTTGCTCATCGGTTTGCTCAAGGGGCCGGGTTACTACAACCCGCGTCGCTATGCCGAGCGGGCCATCGATCGCCGCAACACGGTGATCGATCAGATGGAAAAGTATGATTTCATCACCGATCAGGAATCCAAGAAGGCGCGTGGCAAGGACCTTGAACTCAAATTCAGGGCAGGCGGCACGAGCACGGCGATGGCTGGCTATTTCAAGGATCAGGTCAAGAGTGAACTCATCGCTTGGAAGGATGCCTCTGGCAAAGATGTCGATCTGTACCGCGACGGCTTGCGCGTCTATACCACATTGGACTCGCGCATGCAGCGGCATGCCGAGCGGGCGGTCACCGAGCACTTGAGCCAATTGCAGGTGACTTTCGACAAGGAGATGAAGCGTGGCAAAGACCCATTTGAGGAGAATCCGACGATCGTCCCGACAGAGATGAAGCGCTCTTGGCGCTGGAAATCCTCTGAGGCCGCTGGCATGAGCGAGGCCGATATCAAGGATTCCTTCAAGGAAAAGGTCTCGATGCGCTTGTTTACGTGGGACAAAGGCATGGTCGATACCTTGATGACGCCTTTGGATTCCATCAAATATTCGATTCAATTTTTGCAGACGGGTTTCATGAGCATGGATCCTAAATCTGGCGAAATCAAGGCTTGGGTGGGCGGCATCGGCTACGATGCCTTCAAGTATGACCACGTGCGCCAAGGCAAGCGGCAAGTGGGCTCGACCTTCAAGCCATTTGTCTATACTGCCCTCATCGAGGGTGGCTTGGGGGCACCCTGCGACAAGGTTTTGGACGCGCCCATCGCCATCGACTTGCCCAATGGGCAGCAATGGCGTCCACAAAATTCCGGCGGCGGAGATATGGGGTTGATCACCTATTATGAAGGTTTGGCGCGGTCGATCAACAAGGCTACGGCCTCAGCGATGAAAAAAGTCGGCCCCGAGGCGGTCTGTCGCACCGCCAAGCGCCTAGGGATTGATAGCCCGCTCGATTGTGTCTATGCGCTCGCGCTGGGCACGAGCGACGTGAGCGTCTATGAGATGGTCGGTGCCTACAGCGCCCTCACCAATTATGGCACTTATACCAAGCCCTACATCATCAAGCGCATCGAAGACAAAAATGGCAATGTCCTCTATGAGCACAAGGCCGAGTCGCGCGAGGGGGTGAGTCCGATCACGGCCTTTACGGTGATTCGCATGAT
>JANORP010000404.1:0-9955 GCA_031415375.1 Bacteroidota bacterium
TTGCAAAAATGAAATTTTGAGGAGGAAATGATCAGTGTTGCTGTTGTACGCTACCTGTATCTGTGATCAAGATGCCTCCGCTGCATCTTCGATTTCGGTCGGCATGACAAGCAGGCTGTCATTCGATCAAAAGGCAAATCCCATTTGTGTCCACTCGGGATGACCAAGTGGGTTTGTCATTCGATCAAAAGGCAAATCCCATTTGTGTCCACTCGAAATGACAAACTTTTTTCAACCACTACTGGCAAAGTAGCCGATAGGCATATTAATTTTTCCAAAGCCCTTGCGCAGAAATGAAATGCGCTCAAAATCATTGCGTAGTTTAGGCAGCATGAATATCGCAAAGTTTCAAATCTACGTTCTGCTTTTGTCATGGGTGGGCTTTGTTGCTTGCAAGGGGCAAATTCCCAAGAAGTTGCCAGAAACCAGCGTGTCGTCGCCCAAGAGGATTCCTGTTGGGCATCCTAAGTTGGTCAAGACGCAAGGCACTCTCCCAAATGACAATATCCATTGTAGCTTGCAAGACAAGGCGGGCAACCTTTGGTTTGGTACGACGGGAGAAGGCGTCTATCGCTACGATGGGCAATTGTTTACGCAATTCACTGTGCAAGAGGGCCTGATCGACAACAATGTCTGGTCATTGTTGGAAGACAAAGCCGGGAATATTTGGTTTGGAACGAGCCAAGGTCCCTGTCTTTTTGATGGGAAGCAGGTCATTCCTGTCCCGATTGTAAGTGGTTTTGTGGCGACGACGGGCAATGAAGGCAATTACAATGCATGGTCCACTCCCAAGACCGTCTGGAGCATGCTGCAAGACCGAAAAGGAACCATTTGGTTTGGCACGGGCGAGGGCGTCTTTTGTTACGATGGCAAGGCATTCACGCGATTTCTTGAAAATTATAAGCTCATCAACCGTGACAATCTGCAACTCAAAATGGTGGATTGCATGCTGGAGGATACCAAAGGCAACATTTGGTTGGGATCGGGCATGCCGCCGGGCATGGAGGGGCTGTGCCGCTTCGATGGCACGATATTGGAGCATTTTAAGCCCAACAATCAAGGCTGGATCCGAAATATCATCGAGGACAAAAACGGAAATATTGTGTTTACCACGAGAAGCGGTGGCATGTGTAGCTTTGATGGAAAAACATTTTCCTTTATCGCAACACCGCCCGCAATGGAATTCAATTCGATGACGACTTGCATGGAAGACAAAGCAGGAAACCTATGGTTTGCCTCCGATTATGGTCAGGAATTGGGCGATACGGTCGGTGGGGTATGGCGATATGACGGCAAGAAATTTGTCAAATTTCCCATTGAAGGCGCTCCGGGCGAGAACGCGGTTTGGACCATCTTGGAAGACAGGGATGGCTTTATTTGGGTCGGCACAAGAAATATAGGCGTGTATCGATTGGCAGGGGGGGCATTTGTCCGATTCTCTGAATAGAATTTGGAGGTGACGATTTCGAATCAGTGGCAACATTCAATGGGGCGTATTGCTCCGTATTTTATGAGCGACTTCGCCAGCGGCAAATGGTCGATAGCCCTCCCGCTTTGCGAGGACGCAGTGCGGCAGGATGCCGCGGGCTCCCCGTGATGAATTTTTAGAGATGCACTATGGTCGATAGGGGGCAAGCTAACCGGCCGGTCATCCCCGCTTAGACCGCATCGCCTTCACCTTGGCGGTAGCATCATCTTTTAGCAACTGCTGATAGGCTGACGACTCTGCCGCATACATGGCGACCTTGCCCTCGGCGTCGCTGTGTACGCCCCAGCCATAGCGCTTGGTGAGCGGTGAGGCCCGAAGGCAGGCTTGCCCTTTGGAAAAGAATTGTTGGCGCTCCGCGTCCAGCTCGGCGGGGGAGAGGTCCTTGCGGATGGCGTGCACCGCAAACAACACATCGTCGGATGTATAGTGGTAGGGATGCGCGATGAGCATCTCAAATTGCAGGTTGGCGACCGATTTGTCTTCGCCTTTGAGCGGCGGCACTTCGGCGATCGCGGTAGGGCTGTCCTCAGCGATCTCGATGAGGGTATTCACATAATTTGTCGTGTGTATCTTCATTTTCGATAGCATGTTTTCTATTCCAAAATCATCAAATGCCCAGTTTCCACAAAGGTCTTGAAATTACTCAAAATCAGGTACCATTGCGCGGCCTCCTTGTGCATTGAGTTGTTTTCACTGAATTGGTCATTGGTGAGGGTGAGCCGCGTGGCGCTGCCGACAGTCTCCCAGGTGATGCGCACACGCGAGACCAAGTCGGCATGGTTGGCCGCATACATGGGGCCGGGATGGTCGGTATAGGCGAGCAATGTTTGCGGTACATACGCCAAGACTTCTCCATAGATATGTACCGTATGGTCGGCCTCGACCATTCCTGAGTACTCAAGTGGTGTGCCGATTTCGAAGGAAGACCTCAGCTCAGCACCATAATAAGCATGGAAGAAGCTGCCGTGGCCGACAAAGGCATCCCAAACCCGCTCCCGAGGGGCTTGGATGTAAATTTCGGTGTAAAAATCATTGTTTTCGAGCATGCCACAAATCTGCGGCGGGCCTGTGACAGCCCTATGTCACAGGTTTTTCAAAATGTTTTTTTCGTTGGAGCTCGACATATTCATCGAGGCTGATCTTGTGGGGCGCAAATTTTTCCTTCAGTACGTCGAGCCGGGAGATGCGGTCGATCCTGAAGTTGCGGAAATCATTGCGTAGCCTGCACCAAGCGATCACAACCCATTGCTCGAATGTGTTGTGGTAGATGGCAAATGGCTCTATGAGGCGCTCTGTAGGGCTGCTGTCACCTTCTTTGGTATAGGCGACGCGCACGAGACTGAAACTCGTGAGGGCAGATTGAATGGCCGACAAGAAGGAACTGTTGCGTTCATAGGCCCAGTTTTTTCCGATGATAATGCGCTCGCCCAGCAGGTCCGATCGCTGTCGTTCGGGATGACCTAGCACCGATTTGATCTTGTCGAGTGCCGAATTGAAATCGGCAATCAGCGAGTTGTCGAGCGTCTTTTCGATCATCTTCTCGGCCACGACCAGCGCATTGGTCTCGCCTTCTGTAAACATGATCGGTGGGATATTGTAGCCATCTACCAGGGAAAACCCCTTGCCTTCCTCAGCCACGATCGGCACGCCCGATGCCTCCAAGGCCAAAATGTCACGGTAAATGGTGCGTTTGCTCACCTGAAAGTGCGCTGCGAGCTCCTTGACAGCGACAAAAGGTTTCGATTGCAACTTCAGCAAAATCGCCGTGAGCCGCGACAACCTCGATATTTTATCTTCTTCCTGCATGCAGACCAGCTTCTGGATTCCCCCAATTTACACAAAACACATCAGGTTGGCGCAAATTGTGGGTGCCGACCGCATTGTGTACGAATAACGTGTTCAGCGAAGCTAAATCCAGCAATTGAAGCGGGAGCCTCTGTCCGCCTTGTCGGATGACGGAACCGTGAGCTTCTAGCTCGCGAGCACAATGCTTGCCGGATTTGTCTCGCACCCCTTGGATGCGTCCTATATTTCAGGTCCCAAAATTCCTTGCTCGTTGTGCAATTTGGTGGTTTCCTGCATCCTGTGCATATTGGACAGCTATGCTTGGAAGGGATAAGATGGTGACAAAATTAGAGTTAAGACGTCAGCGGAAACTTGTGTGGATTTGGCTAATGTGCTGCATCGGCGGATTTTTACTGCTGCCGAGCTGCCACCTTGGGGTGACTGATACACGCACGATGGGCAAGATCTGCACTTGGGATGTGCCCGCAAAGGAGACATACGTATTTCAGGATGTGCCGACGGGTGTGGATACGGTGGATTTCAAGGCGCGCGTCTATCGGGTGAGCCATGATGCGACCTGCACTACCTTTGACGATCAGCTGCAACCGCTGGTGATCGTGGCCCATGGGCGCGTGATGGCGGGCGTCCCCAACAATTATCTGGGAATGACCTATATGACCAACCACTTGGCTTCCTGGGGCGATATTGTGGTGTCGGTAAATCTGGATGTGGTAAATGCGCTGCAAGGGGCCGAGACGCAATGGGGCATTCCGCACCGAGGCGAATTGGTGCTGCACGCCGTAGAGTACATGATCGCCCAAAACCGCACCTTTGGCAGCCCTTTTTACCACCGCATCGACACAACCAAAATTGCATTGGTAGGTCATAGCCGAGGTGGTGGCGCCGTGATCTATGCCGCCAACTACAATGAGCTGCACCGCAAGCGGCCGATCAAAGCGATCGCCACGCTATCCCCCGCCAATTTTGGAACGCGTCCTTTGCTGGCCGCAGTGCCGCATCTCTGCCTCTATGGGACTTGGGATGGCGATTTATATGAAGGGCAGGGTCCCGATATATGGTCGCGCGGCACCCGCCGTGCTCCCCGTGAACTGGTGGAAATCTATGGTGCCAATCATTATTATTTCACCGACAATGCCTGCTTTGAACCTGAAAAATCTGAGCTCAGCCGCGCCGACCACCACTTGCTCGCACAAGGCATGGTCAATGCTTGGCTAGACCGCTATCTGCGCAGCCTCGACCGCTATTACTGGTCGAGTTATCTCATGGGGGAGACGAGACTGGGGCAACAACTGGAATATTATGTTTCCTTCCAAGACGCCGACTACCTGCCCATTCAGAAGGAAGATCCTTTGGCCTATACAGGCAGCAGGGAGGTGGTGAGCAAAATCGGAAGGAAGGCTGCAGTCAAAAAGGAATGTGAATTGACCGACGTTGCGATGTGTGGTCCGCCTGACTATTGCGTGGGAGCAGCGATGAGAGGAGGCTGGGATGGGCGCAAGGAGCACTTCAATTTTGTGTTTGAACCCTTGGATGCCAGCACGTATTCACATTTGTGCTTTAGAATGAGCCAGGTACACGGGGATTCGCTGAACCTGATCGACCGCAAAAAGGATTTCCATGTCGTCGTGACCGATGACAACGGGCATAGTGCCAAAGCCCGCCTGTCTGACTATCTCGGGGGCTTGCAATATCCAGACCTATCTGGCTCGTTGCCACCCGATGACCCCAATAATCGCAAGCAGATTATGCGCGGTTTTAGGATTCCAAAATACGATTTTAAGGGCTTGGACTTTTCCAAAATTGTCGCCGTGCGCTTCGTATTTGATCGCCCAGTCAGCAAGGATTATGACAACAAATCAGGGACCATCAAGTTGACAGACCTGGAGTTTTCAAACTGAGGAGGAATGATGGCAAAAATTGTAAAATATATTGTGTTGAAAAAAATGAACCTGCGAAGTGCATGGGTGCTGACGATCTTGCTCATGGCTACGACCATGTGCCTTGCCCAGCGAGACCGCCATCACATGCCCTCACCAGCCGAACCCGGCATCCTACTGCCCCGGCCAACGCCAACAAGGATCCCCCAAAACGAATCCCCGGTGGTAACCGACCCCAATGCAGGGGATGAACCCGACGACCCCTCGATCGACCAAGGGAATAAAGATGACGTGTATTACGACGAGCCTACGTTCCCGACCGTCCCACTCGAGATCTATAAGATCGTTTTGATGCGTGTGGGATCAGGCAGTGATATCGGACAATTGGGCGACAACGTGATCTTGATCACTGGGCAGGGATTCCACGATACTGAATCCAGCCCGGTCGTGCATTTGGGAGAAGACATCCATCTTGAGGAGGTCTATGTCGCCGAAAAAGGGACTTCCCTGATCGCTTTGCTGCCCGCCGCAATAGCGAGTGGTTTGTCTGCAAATGATATACTGCAAGTTGCGGTGCAAAACCCAGGTGGACTCAACCGTGATCCCAGTCGATGGGCGCGTATGCCGCTCGTGAAGGCCGATTTCTTGCGTGAGCTAAGTGATGCGCTGCCAGCACGGTTCCTGCGCGGGACTTATTTTGTGGAGCAGGTTGGGGAGTGAGCTGTGAAATTGCTTCAAAACATCAGCCCAGCATATCCTTGGGATAATACTGATTGTCCCTAAAACTACTGTCGTCGATGCCCGCAATCTTCACGACCGCAGCAGCCTCAAAGCTCCAATAGCCAAAGAAAATGTCGTGCTTACTTTTGTGATTGTCATACCAATAGACTCCCTTATGGCCGGGATACCACTCTTTTTCTAGGTAGTGCCGCAAGATGTTGCTACGCTTTTGCGGATGGGTTTCTTCGACAGCCGTTTTGAGCGTGGCATAAGGTTTTGGGAATATCAAAGTATCAACGTATGGCCTACCTGGAATGCGGTAAGCTATCAGATATTCCAAGAGCCAATCTTTGCGGGTACTTTTATCAAGCACGGCAACGATTGTTGCAAACTCCTCGTCTGAGCACTTCAGAAAAATACCGAAAGTGAGCATCCAGATCATTTTTACATACCAGTCCTTGAGGTAATCGGGCATTGCCTCTGAACCGTCGTCTGGCCAGATTTCCTCTATAGATGCAACTGCGTTGCGAAAATCATCCCGTAGGCGCTCGATTGCAGCACCACTTGTATATTTCGCAAGTATCAAATGTAGATATTCGCTAAAAATCACCTCTTTGCACGGCATAATTCGATCTTGCCGAGTTGAGCCATTAGCAATATTATCGGCCAATGACTTTTGAACGCTAAGAATTTCAAGGAGCAGACCTTCAAAGTGCTGAAATGTTTTTATGTGGTTTCGCATAAAACAATATTTTGGGGAATAAATATTTTAAGGCAAGAAAGTACCTACAACTCTGCCGTTCTTATCTAGAAGTTTATATGTCAACTTACCATCTAGGGCGACTTTGGCAACCACTGAATCATAGCCATTGTTCAAAATTTCTATGGCATTGGTACGGCCAATCGCATCGAATAATCGATCTCGAATCCATCTATCACTCATCTGCCTCGTCCCATCAGCCAAGGTCGATAGCCCAGCGGTCCCAAACTTGGAATCCACGATCAGCGTAACTTTAGGTGGCCCAGGCTTGGAAAAGATATGGTCTAGCCCATGGGCAGTAGCCGCATCAATGTCAGTGACGCGCCTGTGCTGCGGAGTCCAGCCTTTATCGACCATATCGACATCTGTTGCCATCTCGCCAAAGTTGCCTTTGCGGGCAGTGGAACTCAGCAATGTCCTGCCCTCCACGACATCTAGCACAATCCCTTTCTGGATCATGTAAGCCTCGTCGATCTGAGGTAGCGCGGCGGGTTTGCCCTTGGCTTCTACTATTACCGTCTCCTCCTCAGGCTTGCTCAAAACCTCCTCCCTTGCGGGAATGGCCTATTCTATAATTCCCACAAGTCCAGACAAGATCATCATGTGCTCCCGTAGTTTCACTTTTTGAAGATTCTCAACTTTCTCAGCCCCACCAAGCGCAAGCGCAGGGACGTAGGCATAGCACTCGTCATAAGCGCATTCACCGAGTTTTTCAAGCGCTGGGAGAAATTGCTTGGCGTCCATGGAGGGTTCTACCTCTCCCCAAGTTGCAAGCCTCCGATTAAAAAATGAATGAATTCGGCTCCCTTGATTCTTACCAAGTGCCTTTCGATAGTTGACCTGATTAATCCACTCTTTTTCCCAAATTAAAAGGTCTCCAAACGCTGTAACGCCAAAAACAATGGCAGGCTCCAAGAAAACGGAATAGCTGGCCTTCATGAATTCTTGGTATTCAATTGGGTTTACCATTTTTAAGTATCCATTCATGAAATTACCAAAACCATATTGTTCCCAAAAATCAATGATTTCTATGGGGAGTAGATTGCGGTATGTTGCAAGATCGTTCACTGTTGGCCTCGAAACGATCGTATAATTTGGGTGCTTCTCGAAGAATTTTTCAAACATGGCACTAATATAAATAGATTAATGAAGGATTCCTACCAAGCAAGCTCAAAATTTAAGTATGTTGTCAGTCGTTGTTCAGGAGTAAGGCCCTGCATCTGAGTTCGCACTTGTCGATCAAGCGCCGTTGCTCTCGATATTGATTCCCCTGGCTGTTTTTGTGACCACTGTGAACCAAGTGAGCTATTCACCCTCTGATCACCTAGGCCACCTACATTGTTTGGATTGCCTCCAGCTACTTGATCGGGATTATGCAACACTGCTTGCCCCTCCAACCATCTTTCAGCTTGCGATTTTGCTTCATCGAATTTTAGATTTTCATCTAGGTCCTGAAGCTCTTCAATTTTTCTTTCCAACGCTACATCTCTATACTTCTTCTGTGCCCTCCCACTCTCTGGCGCACGCCCCTCTTCCAAATACCGATTACGATTATTGAAATATTCCTCAACTGTGAGCCTGTTCAGTCCATCCTCTTGTGCTTGGACTTGCCTACCAAACTCGGCAGCATCATGTTTCGAATTCGGCTTGAACTTGATCGTCATCTTTTTAATTGCAGGCAAACCAAGTGCATTTTTAATGCTATTGGTTGTAGGGACGACATTCTTCACATCCTCCGTCGGCGTACTCACAACCTCCTCCCTTGCTGGCATCGCCTCAACACCAGGAGCCTCAGTCTTGGGCAGGGCCATCTTCTGAAGCATCTTGGGCAGGGCCTTGATCGCGGGGATCACGAGGACACCATCGATGATCGCGTGCTGCGCCTCGGTGGCAGACTGCCTCGCAAGTTGCCGCATGTCGTCGCGCGTGCCTGCCACGACTGCCTCGCCAAACTTGGTGATGGCTGTCACGATCTCGGTCACGACGTAGGCGACAGCTGCCATCGTGGCGGCAAAGCCCGCTGCGGCCGCAAGCGCCTCGCTTGAAGCTGCCAACATGAAGGCTGCAAGTGCCCCGCCCACGACGAGCAGCCCACCTTTGAGCCACTCGGCGACCTCAGGGTCAGCGCCATCCAGATAGGGCGCGATCACTGTATAGATGCCAAAGGCGATGGCCATGTCGGCCCCAACCACTGTGAAGGCCACGGCAAGGTAGGGCGACTCGGCCATCACGGCAAATACCGCCGCACCACCCAAGGCAGCCATCGCAAGGTCCTCCCAAGAAAATGCATCCTTGAAGACGGCCCATGCCTCGGCGCGGCGCTCTTCCTCGGTCATCTTGTCCCAATCCTTGAGCGGCGTGTGATCGACACGCTCGGGCTTATCTAGCCGCTCCACGGGTGCCATCTTGTCGCGGGGCAGCAGCGGCTGCACACGGTCGGCGACGGTGAGCAGCGCGTCGAGATAACCCTCATCGACCACCCCGGGCAGCACGAGGCTGGGCGCGACACCCTGCTCTGTGGCCAGCTCGGTGAGGAGTGCGCGCATCGTGGCACTGCCGTCGGCACCAAAGCGCTCGCCTTGCAAGACGGTCTTCTTTCCAAAATCGCCCACGACCTCGATCTGTATCGTGGCATAACTCATGCCCTGCACGTCTATGCCGGGCATGGCTGCCTGGTGTAGCGCGTCCAGCGTCGTGCGGCCCATGACGGTGACCCTGAGCTGCCGCCCATCGTCGGCATCGACCATCACATGCCGCTCATAACTGATATGGGCATCGGGATTGCTGCCCAGCTCCTGACCGAGCTGCTTGCTGTGCGTGAGGGACTGCATGCTCGCATCGTCGCGCTGCACATAACCCTTGCCAGCGATATAGCGCCCCTCGCCACCCCCGCCAGCGTCGTCGAGGTCCGTCAATGGCCCAGCCGTGACTTCAAACGGCGGCGGTGGGGCCGAGACGCCCGTCTTGCTGTCAAATGCCGAGGTCCAGATGTCCTCGTGGGCAGGGGCCTCCAGTTGTGAGGCGGGTTGCGCCACCTTGGGCTGTTGTTGCAGGCGATCAGTTTCCATGAGAGGATACTTTGTGATTGTAAACGCTTGAAAAAACATCAAATGGCGCACAGGTGAAGCCTGTGCGCCGCTCAATCTCATACTAGCAAAACTTAGTCCACTCCGAAAACCAATATCCACACCAATATGTTAATAATCAATTAGTTAAAATGGATATTGCCTAATAGCTTGCAAGGGAATCAAAGTTGCATCGATGTTCAAAAAGAGTTCCAAAGGTACGGTTCCCACCCTTTTC
>JANORP010000405.1:0-4720 GCA_031415375.1 Bacteroidota bacterium
AAAACAGCGTTATATTTGGGTATGGTTGATGCAATTATCCCTTTACTTTCATTGATTGCCCTCGAAGTAATTCTTGTGATCGGGCAACTTGTCGGCCAAAATGGAAATAAAAATGATGTTGTCGATCCCAAGAATTACTTCGAGGGCAATCAATGAAAGTAAAGGGATAATTGCATCAACCATACCCAAATATAACGCTGTTTTATGCTAGATGTTTCGTCTTTCACGATTCCACACACCACAAATCTAAGAAACTATCTTTTTGTGCATTTTCGATCATTTGATGCAGAAAACCCAGAATTCGAGGTCTATGGCGGCAACGATGAGCGTGCAGTCGATTCCTCATCTTTTGGTTTTCGTCAAAGTTTTCCCATGGTTCCGATCAAAAATTCCTTCGCATTTTTGTCCTGTACCGGCTTTCCTGTCGTCTTGGACGAGACGGTTCCCGATGCATGAAAGCTCCGTACTGCTTTGTTTTCCAGCGCGCGTCTGACACTACCTCACCCGCACCGTCTCCAAAATTTCGCGCGACTGCCGCACCCCGATCCCCGCTGTCTTCATCTCGGCGACGGCCTTCTTGACATCGCCTTCGTTGATATTCACGCCGCGGCTTGCATCCTCGATCAAAAAGGTCTTGAAGCCTAGCGAAAGGGCGTCCAAGGCAGTGTATTTCACACAAAAGTCTGTGGCGAGGCCGCAGACATAGACGTCGGTGACGCCTTTTTCATGGAGATAATCGCCGAGACCCGTCGCTTTTCTGCGGCCGTTGTCGAAGAAGCCGCTGTAGCTGTCTATCGTCGGGTCGGTGCCTTTCTCAAAGATGCGATCGACGTTGCGGATGTCCAAAGCCATCGCAAACTCGCTGCCGGGCGTGCCTTGTACACAATGCGCGGGCCACAAGACTTGCGGCAAACCACCCAGCATCACCACGTCATAAGGGCGCAATCCGGGATGGTTTTCTGCGAAGCTGCCATGGTTGGCGGGGTGAAAATCCTGGGTCATCACGATGAGCTCAAATTGCGCTTGCAGCTTGTTCACGATCGGGATGATTTGATCGCCATCTGTGACCGCCAAGGCGCCGTCGGACAAAAAGTCGTTTTGGATATCCACCAAGATGAGTGCTCTCATTGCAAATTCGATTTTGGGTTCAAAGGTCGCATTGCGAAAATGAAGGTAGTCATATTTTGAATTCTAAGCCAGTGGTTTCCAAGGCGCGGTACTGCGCCTCGTCAAAGCTGTACAGGCGCGCAGCACGGTGCGGGCCGCCCGTCTCATATTCATCCAACTCGATGAGGATGTTCATCGACAGCATCTTCTTGCGAAAGTTGCGGCGGTCAAACTCCTCGCCAAGGATGGTTTCGTAGAGATTTTGGAGCTGGGTGAAGGAAAATTTCTTGGGCAGCAGCTCAAATCCGATCGGCTGATAGACGATTTTGCCTTGCAGCCGTTTGTGCGCCACCGCCAAGATATGTGCATGGTCAAAGGCAAGCGGCGGCAAATCAGGAAATGCAAACCAAGCAGCATCGCGCGCATCGCTCGCGCCCGCAGGTGCCGCATACCTGTGCAGGTCGATGAGCGCATAGTACGCGACCGTGACCACGCGCCCACGCGGGTCGCGCGCCAAGCCACCAAACGTAAAGAGCTGCTCCAAATACATCGCGCCCAACCCCGTCTCCTCAGTCAATTCCCGCCGCGCAGCATCCTCCAGCTCCTCATCCATCTGCACAAAACCGCCCGGCAAAGCCCATTGCCCCTCAAAAGGCTGCTCATTGCGCTGAATCAGCAGCACCTTGAGCGCCAATCCATCCCACCCAAAAACCACACAATCGACTGTGAGCGCGGGTCTGGGATATTCGTAGGTAAAGGGCATCTTTAAAGCTTTGTGTAATTCATACGCAAATATACAACAAGCTTGTTGCGAAGTCAAGGGAAAATAGTTAGCAGTTAGGAATTAGCAGTTAGCAGTTGAGAAACTGCTAACTGCTAACTGCTAACTGCTACCTAAACTCAAACCCAGTGCTCCTCAATCCAGCCGCCCAAAATCCCGGCTACTGAGCGGACTTCTAGGAAGTCGTTTTGGAGGGCGATTGCATTCGGATGCGTGTCGGTCACGATGATTTTTTGGAAGATGCCGGATGCTTGCAGTTTTTCGAGGGCGTTTTCGGGGAGGATGCCGTGGGTGGCGATCGCGGAGACGCTGGTGGCACCTGCGTCCAGATAGGCTTGTGCCGCATTCATCAAGGAGCCTCCCGTGCGGATCATGTCGTCATAAATCACGACCTGCATGCCATCGACGCGGGCTGCCATGGCCGTGAGCTCAGTGCGACGCCCGTCGATGCGGCGCTTGAAGACAAAGCCGCCTTCGACGCCGAGGTCATTGGCGAGGGACTCGACCCATTTTGCACGGCCGGCGTCTGTGCTGCCGAGGATGAAGGGGCCTGTCGCAAGGCTTTTGATGCCATCTAGGATCACAGACTTTGCATAAAGGTGCGTCGGCACGAGGCTACCCTCGAAGTAAAAGGGCAGTCCCTCGGCGTGCAAGTCCATCAAGACCACGCGGTTGCCACGCGCGGCGGAGGGGATGCTCGACAGAAGACGTGCCCTGTTTTTGGCAGTGGTCACCTCACCGGTCTTCACGGCGCGCTCCATCGTGCTGTAGCCAAAATAGGGTATCACGAGCGCCAAACTCTTGGCCCCGAATTTGGAGACCGCGCAGGCCAAGTCATACAATTCCATCGTCGCCGACTCTGTATGCGTGCCGCCAATGATCACAACTTCGCGCTCGGCGACGTCGCTGTGTACACGCTGATAGCGCTCCCCGTCGGGAAAGATCTTCACCTCCACATTGCCCGTCTCCCACTGCGGATGCGTAGGCAGGATGCGGTCGAGCAGGTATTGATAGGAAGTCGTCGCAAAAATCAGGGGCGTGGCGTTCATTGGGCTTTGGCTTTTTGGATGAGGGACATCTTGAGGTGGTAGAGATTTTCCTCCAAACCTACGGGAAATTCGCTTGCGTTTTGCAGTTGCAAGATGCCGTCTGGGAAGGCAGCTTGCTGGGCGATGCTGCGGTCTCTGATCGCAGCGAGCGGCGGCAATGCATAGACCAATTTCCCAGCTTCGAAGATCGGCACCAACAAGTCGTAGTGGCGATCGTTGGCGGGCAAAGGGGCCGATTGGCCTGCATGCAGCGGATCCATGAGCTTGGCCTCCAGGATCGGTTGCTCTTGGTTGTAAAGCATGTCGGCGACAGGTTTGCCGGCGTGCTCATAGCGGCGCACCTGCAACATGCCGGGATTGCTCACCTTGATGAGCTGCTCACTCAGTTTGACCTTGAAGTCCCAAGCGCCGTCTTTGCCCCTGATCGCGCCCAATTTATAGACGCCACCCAGGGCAGGTTGGTCGTAACTCGTGGCGAGTTTGGTACCCACGCCCCAGATATTGATCTGGGCGCCAGCTGCTTTGAGGGCGACGATGGTGTCGTCGTTGAGGTCATTGCTCGCGACGATGGCCGCATTGGGAAAGCCCGCAGCATCCAAGATCTTGCGGGCTTTGATGCTCAAATCGGCGAGGTCACCGCTATCGAGGCGCACCCCGGCCATTTCGTGGCCTTGGCTGCGCAGCCATTGGCCCACTTCGGCGGCCTTTTGCACGCCTTCGACGGTGTCATAGGTGTCCACCAGAAATACGCAGTTGTTGGGCATGGCTGCTGCATAACCTTGAAAGGCCTCCAGCTCAGTGTCAAATGACATGACCCAGCTATGGGCATGTGTACCGCGCACGGGAATCCCAAACAGCTTGCCTGCCAAGACATTGGAGGTTGCGTGGCAGCCACCTACATAAGCCGAGCGCGAGGCCGAGAGGCCGCCATCGATGCCCTGGGCGCGCCGCAAGCCAAATTCCATGACCGTGTCGCCCTCGGCAGCACGGCAGATCCGCGAACTTTTGGTGGCGATCAAGGTCTGGAAATTGATGACCGTGAGCAGCGCGGTCTCCAGCAATTGGCATTGGTAGAGTGGCCCACGGATGCGCAAGAGCGGCTCATGGGGAAAGACGATGGTACCTTCGGGGATGGCATCGACGGTGCATTCAAATTGCGCATTCGCCAAAAACGACAGGAAAGCAGGCTCAAACAGCGCCTTGCCGTCATTGCCCGTGAGGGTCGTCAGATAATCGAGGTCATCGTCGGGAAAATGAAAGCCTTGCATCAGCCCAATGGCATATTCCAAGCCAGCTGCCACAGCATAGCCACCTTTGAAGGGATTGCTCCTGAAAAAAAGGTGAAAGACGGCCTCACGCTCTGCCATGTCATTTTTCCAATAGCCGTATGCCATCGTCAATTGGTACAAATCGGTGAGCAGACTCAGACTCGGGCGGTAGAGGGTTGCAAGGGTGTCCATGTTTACAGGTCTTTTAATTGCGTATATTTTACACAAAGCTATGCTGTGCAGTTGAATTTGGTTCAAATATCTTTTTTTATCGGGAAGCTACCGCATGCATTGCGCAATCTTTCGGGGCGAATGTTTTCGATGCCATTGGTTCGGCGGGTAGAATCTGTTCGTTGCGTCTATGACAGCGGGTGAAATCCGTTCGTCGGGGCCTATGACAGCCGGTGAAATCCGTTCGTCGGGGCCTATGACAGCGGGTGAAAACCGTTCTTCGGGCCTATGACAGCGGGTGAAATCCGGTCGTCGGGGCCTATGACAGCCGGTGAAATCCGTTC
>JANORP010000406.1:0-9509 GCA_031415375.1 Bacteroidota bacterium
GATTTTCATGCGATTGCCCTTGTTGCCGAGCGCGCCGCTCGGGAGCCAGCCTTGGTGAGGCGTCTGCGCCAAGGAGCAGTTGCCGATTGTTTTACCGCTCGCTGATTTTCCTCATGTTTAATTTTATCAAAAAAAGATTAAACATCTAGTCAGCCTGCGGGTTATTTTTGCGCTACAATTTCTGATATGAATTTGATGACTCGAAAATTTACACTGCTTTTATTGTTGATGACACTCGTGGGTGTCGCCTTTACTCAAAATGGCATCATCAAGGGGCGCGTTTACAACGCTATTAACAATGAACCCCTCGATTTTGCAACGATCAAGATCCAGTTGCAGGCATACGGTGCCTATACCGATTCGACTGGTCGCTTTGAGATCAAGGGAATGAAGCCTGGCCTCTACAACCTAGAGGTGAGCTATACAGGTTTTGCTGGGCAGGTGATTTCTGAGTTGGAAGTAACCAATTCCAAGCCTGTGGAGCTTGAGATCGCGCTCAAAGAGGAGAGTGCAACGATGGATACGGTCGTGATTACAACGTCACCTTTCAACAAAACCGACGAAAGTCCTGTGTCAATGCGCACAATCGGTGTGAATGAGGTGGCACGCAGCCCTGGCGGCAACCGCGATATTTCCCGTGTAATCCAGTCGCTGCCTGGTGTGGCCGGGTCAGTGGCCTTCAGGAATGATATCATCATCAGAGGTGGCTCCCCCAATGAAAACCGATTTTTCATCGACGGTATCGAGGTGCCCAATATCAATCACTTCTCCACACAAGGTGCTAGTGGTGGCCCGGTGGGTTTGGTGAATGTGAACTTCATTCGCGAAGTCGATTTTTTCACCAGTGCATTTCCTAGCAACCGTGGCAATGCGCTGAGCTCGGTGATGGACATCAAGCAAAAGACGGGACGTGAAGACCGCCTCGGATTTAACATGACAGTCGGCTCCAGTGACTTGGGAATCACGCTCGAAGGGCCTGTTCTGAAGAAGACAACGTTTATTGCATCCGTGCGACGCTCTTATCTGGGTTGGTTGTTCAAGACATTGGCACTGCCGTTTCTCCCCAATTACAACGACTTTCAGTTCAAGACCCGCACCAAAATCAATGACAAGAATGAACTTACATTGATCGGTTTGGGAGCAATCGACAACTTTGCCCTCAACTTGGAGGCTGACAGTACCGACGCGCAAAAGTATATTTTGGGCTATCTGCCAGTGAACACGCAGTGGAACTATACCGTGGGTGCGAATTTCAAGCACTTCTTTGAAAACAGCTACCTCACGGTCGTTGCCAGTCGCAATATGCTGAATAACAAGAATCTGAAGTTCTTGAACAACGATGAGAGCAATCCATCGGGCAAGATCCTCGACTACCTTTCCCAGGAGATCGAGAATAAATTTCGCATTGAGCACAACCTGCGCAAAAGCGGCTTCAGGCTCACATACGGGGTGAACTATGAGTTTGCCAAGTACCTCAACGATACTTACAACCGCATCGCCACGCCAGCAGGACTCGATACGATCAACTACAGCACACGACTCGATTTGCACAAGTATGGCGCATTCGCGAATATGAGCCGCAACTTTGCCAGTGACCGCCTGATCATGGGCTTGGGCTTGCGCGTGGACGGCACGAGCTACAGCTCCAAGATGGCCAATCCGCTCGATCAGCTATCGCCACGCTTTTCCTTGAGCTATATCATCAAGCCACGCTTCAGCTTCAACTTCAACACAGGCATTTATTACCAGCTGCCAGCCTATACAGCGATGGGTTTTCGTGATGGCACAGGGGCTTTGGTGAACCGCGATATGGGACTCACCTACATCCGCGCCAAACACATCGTCGGTGGTTTCGAATACAATACGAAGATCAATACACGATTCACGGTTGAGAGCTTTTTCAAGCGGTACAACAACTATCCATTTCTGCTGAATCAGCAGATCTCGCTCGCCAACCTTGGCGGTGACTTTGGCGTGGTCGGCAATGCCCCGATCTCATCAACCTCCGAGGGCCGCACTTATGGCGTCGAGTTGATGGCGCAACAAAAGCTATACAAGGGATTCTATGGGATCCTGTCCTTTACCTATGTGCGCTCAGAGTTTACCGACAGCACAGGCAAATTCAAGCCGAGTTCATGGGACAACCGGGTGATCCTCACCTCGGTATTGGGCAAGAAATTCAAGCGCAATTGGGAGGTGGGCGTGCGTTGGAGGCTCTATGGCGGTACGCCCTACACGCCTTATGACATTGATCGCAGCTCGACAGTGTCGGTTTGGAATATCACAGGCCAAGGAATCCCCGACTACACGCAGCTCAACACGTTGCGTTTGCAGGCGGCACATAGCATGGACTTTCGTGTGGACAAGAAGTGGTTTTTCCAGAAGTGGTCCCTCAACCTCTACCTAGATCTCCAAAATGCCTACAACTACCAGAGTAAGGGAGTGCCACGTCTCGACGTCGTGCGTGATACCAATGGTGATCCAGTCCTAGACCCAAACAATCCTGGTCATTACCAAATGCGCTTGATCGAAAATACCTTGGGCACGCTGCTGCCTTCAGTGGGCGTAGTGATCGATTTGTAGGCTGGTTTTGAGGGCGCTTCGCCCTTGGTCGGCGCAGCATATTTGACTGAGGCATTACACTGTGCAGCGCAAAACAGGCTGTGCGAGGTGCAAGACACTGCGTAGCCGCATTTGGGAATGGGCGAGACGCACTTGCTGCCAAGGTGGTTACGTAGCGGCAAGTATGGAAAATGCGAATCTCCTAGGCGCAGCTTGCCTTGGCGGTCTTCAATTTCAATGGTTTTGGAGGGACAGAAAAATCAGTTGCCTTCGGCACTTTCTGGCGACTGTGCCTCGCCAGACGAGCCTTTTCCAGCATCGGAGATGCGGTTTTGGTTGGAGAGCGTGAGCACTTGGATGCGGTCTGCGATGGCTGAATTGTCGGCCATCACGGGCGCTTCAAAAGCCTTGGCAGCGGCAAGGTCTTGAATCGGATGAAATCCAAACGAATTTTCACGGCTGAAATCAGTCGAGAAGACAAGCAATAATACTCCAGCATAACTTGCTGAAAGCAAGGTTAATAGCCCAAATCTTTTCATTCGAGATAATTTCTAATCGTACCTATACTATCCAAATAGCTCGGCTTACCTACTGCGCGAGTGTTGATTGATTGGAGCCAAGTTAGGCAATAGATTCAAATATTTCGCTAATTCGTTGTCAACAAATTATCAAGAATTCTTTCTTCTAGCTAGCAATTGCTTAGTAATTAGAAGGCTTTGCCGTCAACCAAGCAGCGTTGCTCTACTAACGCAAGAAACCGCCGGGCATTGTCTGCGATGAGCGAGTGCTCCAAGATCCAATCTCGGTTGCGCGGCGCAAAAATCGCTTGATAGACATCGACTTGCGTGCAAATGTGGGACAGGTCCTTTGCGAGTTGCGAGGCTGTGAAAGGGGTGCATATCCATCCATTTTCTTGGTGCACGATCAGTTCTTGGTGTGCTGGAATGTCATTCACGACGGGTATGGCACCTGCGTAGCGCCCCTCGGCAAGCGCGGCCGAATAGCCGTCATAGACAGGCGCCGATACAAATACATCGACCAATTGCCATAGCGCGTGCAATTCCTCGCGTGTAAGTGCCTCAGCTACAAATTGAAAATTTGGGTAGAGGGCGGCTAGTTTCCTGGCGGTTGCACCTATTGCAGGTGCTACAGCATAGCCCGCTCCCAATTGAATGAACACAGTATTCTTACAACCCTGTGCCAAGCACAGCTCAAATGCCTCCAAAATAATGTCGGTCTGATAAATGGGTTTTGCCCCGCGTGGGCTCAACACCACGCATTGCCCAGGTTGGATCCCAAACCGTGCCCGTAGTGCTGCGAGCGTGGCTGGGGCAGTCTCAAACAACGCCGGCTCCACTCCCCAGCGCAGCACCTGCAATTTGGAGGTCGCGATGCCAAACCAATCGCGCATAGAGTCAACCAAAAACTGATTGTCGCCTGTGACCAAGTCGGCATGTGCCAGTGCGGCAGCCACTCGCTTGCGAAAGAAACGCCTTTTCCAGGCGATGAGCCAGCGCGTCGTGCGGCGCGGTGCCACATCCAAGGATTCCCAAACCCTCCCCGCATCCGCAGGGCTCAGCACGCCTGTGGGAGGATATTCCAAGATATCGGCGCCAAATGCACAGGCGACGGTCGGGTGAAAACCTGAGCGTTGCGCCCAGACGGCAAAAGGCGTGACATTGAGGGGGTTGAGGACGTCGATGCGGTGCACCGCCAGAGCCTCACGCAAGACGTTACCACCTTGCAGGTAGTCGAGATAGCTATAGTTTCCCTGCCTACCGATGGGAGGTTGCAACTGCAAAGTCTGCAATTCTGTTCCCAAATAGGCGTCATAGCTCATCACGATCACTTCCGCTCCCGCAGACAGCAGGGCCTTGGCCCACTTCTGTGTGTGAAAATTGTTGGGATCAGATAATACCGCGATGCGCATGACGAGACTAAGATAGGTAAACCCACGATGTACTGCATGAGAATTGGGGTGAAGCAAAGTTGCCCATGCTAGCGTCTTTCATCCCCCTAGCTCATCGCTGATCAATGCACATAGCTGCCGGCATTGATGTCGATCGTGCAGCCCGTTGCATGGTCGGCGAGGCCGCTCATGAGCAAGGTGACCATGGGCGCAAGATCGCTCGGCTCAGTGAGCTTGGGGAGAGCGATGTCGTTGAGGGCATATTCCTCCCCGTAGGCATCCATGAAGTCCTGAGCCATGTCGGTGCGCACAAAACCGGGTGCGATGAGGAAGCTTTTGATATTTTGTTTCCCAAAGCTGCGTGCAATCGAGCGGTGCAACGCAACCATGCCAGCCTTGCTCGCAGCGTAGGCTAGGTACTCAGGTGTGTCGCCCCTGAAAGATGCACGCGAGGCGATATGCACCATCCTGCCACCGCCATGCATCCTGAAATGCAAGATCGCCAAGCGCGAAAGAATCGCTGCAGCATTGAGATTGACGGCCATCGAGTGATCCCATGCGGCTTGCCAAGCGGCATCGGGGCCGTCCATGGGGGAGAGGTGGGCGACCCCAGCATTGTTGACGAGGCCATCAAGACCCCCTAGCTGCGCGATGGAATCCCGCAACAGGCCGTTGCAGGCTTGTGGATCGGCGAGATCGGCCTGCAGGGCGATGCTCCCGGTGACATTGCCTTGCAGCATCGCCATGGCGGCTGTCTCTGACTTGTGATAATGCAATGCCACAGTGGCGCCCGATGCCATGAGGTGCTGTGCGAGCGCGGCACCGATGCCACGGCTTGCGCCAGTGACGAGGATGCGCTGCCCGCTGAGGTCGATCGTCGTAGCCATCAGAATTTCAAAAGGCCATTGGTAGCGCCGTTGATGGCCTTGAGCGGGTCAAAACTGAAATTGACGCCTTGCCACCAGATCTTGCCGCTGCTCGGCAAGCCGCCATAGACCGTGCCCAAGACGGGCAGGTTGATGTGCAGTGCCTCCTTGAAGAAATTGAGGCGAATGCCTGCATCGTACCAGCTGCCGTTGGGGATGGTGGGCGTCTTGGAGATGCCGTGGGCAAAGTCGCCAAAGAGGCTGATGAGCTTGCCAGGCAGTTTCACGTTGCCATTCAAGGCGATGAGTCCACGGTCATAGCTTTGATTGGTGATCGTGGAGAAGCCGCCATGGTCGCGGATGAGCTGATGGCTGAGCCAGGTCGTGGTGGCGGCACGGTCGGGGATAATGTGCTCGCCAAAAGGGTCTTGGCTGCCCGAGACCCGGTATTGAAGCAGCCAAGGCGCGTTGTCGGCGGCGGCGATCATGCCTGCGAATCCGCGAATCGAGGCGCGCATCTTTTTCAAGATGCGGTGGGAATAGGTCGAGGCGACCGAAAGGCGGCCGAGCTGTTCTGCAACATTGCCGCCCAGCTCTGCATCGAGGCTGAAGGTGCCGAGGGCGCCCTTGGCTGTGGTTTTCCATTTGGCAGCGCCATAGACGGGCAGGTACCAGTCGTCGGGCGCGATGGCGCCCTTTTCATAGCGGCGGGCGAGCACTTGTACATCGAGGCTCAGGCTGTGGTCAAATGGGGACCGCTCGCGGGCCTTGTTGATATAAAAGGTGAGGGTGGGTCGCACACGCAGGTAGGTTGCAAAGGAGGTGACACGCGCCTGCAACTCGATCTTGCGAAATAGCTTGCTCGGCAACCACCTGTAGGTGAAGCCCGCGCTGCCCACGAGGTGGGAATTGGCGAAGCCAAACATGGGCATGACGTGGAACGAGAAGGGGCGCTCAGGGAAAAGGTTGTGATAGAACATCATGCCGCCCATGAACCCATCGGTGGTATTGTAGCCGATCGTCGGCAGCAATGCCAGGTGGAACTTGTCGGGAGAGGGAAATTTGTAGAGGAAATCCAAGGACATCGGGCGACGATGGTGGAAGAGGCCCTTTTTGAAGCTGTTATTGGCTTCGTTCATCTCTGGGATCTCGCCATTGGCATTGATTTTTGCAGCGGCAAACTCGGTTTCCACGACTGTGAGGGTTGTGTCTTTGAGGAAAGGGCGCGTCCAATAGCTGGCAATTTCCTTGCCCTCTTCATCGAGCAGCGCCAGCGAGGCGGGCAATGCTGTGCCAGAATTGTTGTGAATCGTGAAGGTATTTTGCTCCCTATGTGTGATCTTAAAATCGACCTTGTGGGTGCCACGAATGTAGGCGTCAAAAAACCAAGAGAGGTCTTGCCCGCTCACCTCTTCAAATACTGCCTGCACATCTGCAGGGTAAGGGTGCTTGAATTTCCACCTCTCAAAATATGTGTGGAAGCACTTGTCGATCAGCGCGCGGCCGAGATAGTCTTCCAAGTAGTTGAAGGATAGGCCCGTCTTCATGTAGGCGACGACACCATAGTTGATGCTGGTGAAGTCTGCCGCAGGGGTCTCCACGGGCTGATCGCTGTTTTGGCTTGCTGAAAGGCGATAGCCCTCACGGGCCATAAAGGTGTGGGTGAAGTTGAAGCCGAGGCGCTCTTGGAGGCCCTTGGGAATCAATTCCATCTCGTCGTTGCAAAGCTCGCGCCAGTAGCGTGCTTCAAAAAAGGTGTTCAAGCCCTCGTCCATCCATGGATAGGCGCGCTCATTGGAACCCAAAATGCCATAGTACCAATTGTGGCCGACCTCATGCATCGTGACCATCTCCAAGTTGGAGGCGCTGCCGCCAGCGCCGAGCACCGTGATGTTGGGATACTCCATGCCAGCGCCGGCACTGAGTGCGCCATCGACTGCTGTGGCATGGTTGTAGGGGTAGTCACCGTTCCAGAGGCTATAGTGATAGACCGCCTTGGCTACGTACTCGGAGCCGCGCGTCCATAAGTTGCGGTCTAGGTTGGTAAACATGGCGACGCAGCGCACCTTGCGTCCAGACTGAGGCAAATCGACCGTATCTGCGAGCACATAATAGCTTTGGTCGCAAAACCACGCAAAATCATGCACCTTTTCTTGGTGGAAATGGAGGGTCTTGAATTGGTCTGCAGGGAATTGGGGCTTAAAAAGGGCCTCTGAGAGCGGTTTATTCAGCATTTCCTTAGAAATTCTTTCACGCTCATTGAGCCACTCAATTTCAGGATCACCCGCTGGGAGATCTCCAGTGGCGCCCACCACATAGTTTTTAGGAACCTCTATATAGACATCATAGGTGCCAAATTCGCTGTAGAACTCGCCTTGGTCCAAGTAAGGGATGGGATGCCATCCCTCGCGGTCATAGACGGCAGGTTTGGGATACCATTGGCACAGCTGGTATTGCTGTTCGACATGGCCGAGTCGGCTGAATGAGTTGGGTATTTTGACACGGAAAGGCGTGGTAATCTGGATCTTAGCGCCTGGGAGAAGCGGCTTTGGCAGCAGCAGGAAGGCGATGTCTGGATTGCCCTGCCAAGCTGCATAGCTCGTCGCAACACCATCGATCTTGAAATCGAGGCTGTCGATAGCGCCGCCTTCAGCAGTCTCACTCTCAAAATATTTGAGGGAGCCATCTTCCCTTTTTTGGCGCGCAAAAGCCGATGTTTGATCACGGTAGGCATTGGGCCAGAGATGAATAAAGAGGGTGTCTAGTGCATTTGGCGCATTATTGACATAATCGAGCGTCTCGAAGCCTCTCAAGACATGTGAGCGGTCATCAAGTCTTACATCTATTTTATAGGATAAATCTTGCTGAAAGTATCCACTTTGCCCAAGCAAAATGTGACTGACGAATAGTAGGAAAGCGGAAAGGAAAAGTGTTTTTCTCATGTCAAACGGGCGAAAAGTGACCATGTACGAATCGATGCGAAGTTATACACATTCACTTCAATCCTTACAAGAAGTGTAGGTTTTTCTTGGAAATAAGAATAGTTCCGCATAACTTAACAGAAGTTTTGTGCCGCTAAGGGTTGATTGAAGGGTTTTGGCAGATGTGTTGTGTGGAAGTAGCGGTTTTGTAATGAGATATTGGCAGAATGGGTCAGCAGCAAATGCAGCGGTCGTATCTGGAAGGTTTTGGATTGGTCAACGTGTAAAGGGTGTTGGTATGGATAATTGGTACAATTGGTCAGCGCGTAGCTCTATCATACTCCTGTTGCTAGTGATTGGAGGGGCCTCGATGCAGGTGTCTGCGCAAGGAAGCCTTAACATGACGCTGCTCGGGCATTGGGACGATGCAAGCATCCCAGCGGTGCTAGGTAGCCAATACAACGATGTCTGGGGTTATGAAGCAGGTGGGCGCGAGTATGCCATTGTCGGCGCGACCACAGCCAACTATGTGATCGAGGTCACCAATCCATCTACACCGATCGTGCGTGCCATCTTGAATGGCTCTTGCGCTTCTACCCGATGGAGGGATCATGCCACCTATGGCAACTATCTCTACACCATCACCGACAACTGTGCAACTGGCGGTCTGCAAGTCTGGGACTTGAGTAGCTTGCCCGCCGCACCTGTACTTGTATTCAACAGTCAGGCATTTTTCATTAGCGCCCACACCCTATTTATTAACACCGCCACGGGTCGCCTTTATGTCGGCGGTGCTGACACGCAGCCAGGTGGCGTTTTGGTGCTTGATCTTTTGGGGCATCCTGCAAATCCCACATTGGGCGGCAATTTCACATTGGGCGGATACACCCATGATATTTATGTGCACCATGACACGCTCTACGCCTTCTTTGGATCTGGTGGCATCGGCTCCTTTGACTTGGTGAATCTCGCCAACCCTGAGGCGATGGGCTATATCTGGTCCTATCCAGAGTCTGGCTTTGCACATAGCGGCTGTGGAATCAACAACAACAAGAACTTGGTCTGGACCGACGAAACGGCTGGCAAAAGCATGAAGGTCGCCAATATCACCGACCCTTGGAATATCACTTTCCAATCCCTCTTCAAATCAGCGTTGCTCGCGCCTACATATTCCAATAGCATCGCGCACAACCCGGTAGCTGCCGGCAACTTAATCTATGTCTCGTATTATGAAGACGGGCTACAAGTTTG
>JANORP010000407.1:0-6141 GCA_031415375.1 Bacteroidota bacterium
CATCATTCATTTGCTGCAACACCGCTTTGTCATCCACCAATACGGTCATGATGAAGGTTTTGGCGACCAACTCTGCCGCTTGGTGATCATTCTGCAACGTGCAGGCAAACGTGTAGCCATAACCCACGGGAGGCTTTGCCAATGCTGTAAAGCTCAAATGCAATTCCTCGTTCATTCTTTTTGAATTTTGATCCTTATCCCCCATTGTCAAATTCGCCTCTTGCGAGTTTTGGGCGCATGCGACGCCCACCCACAAGAGCAGTGCAAATGGTAGGAAAATGGACAATCTAGATTTCAATTTTTTGAACCATTTCACCATCTTCCAGGCCCAAAGGTAACAACTGGCGTGGGTCCCCAAGTTTTGACCATGTATTCGCTCAGCGCCTTGATCGTACTTGCAATCCTCATCTGTTGCGGTTGCCCGCGGGCGACTATTTTAGAATCGGGAAGACATTTTGGGCAAATACCGAAATAGATGTCTTTTCAAGGGCAGGTTCAGCTAGTGCTGAGATTACCCTCAAAAATCAGGTCAAATTAAACAATATCGATGGTAGCAAGTCACCACCGCTGAATGCTGACTTGCAAGCACACTGTCAGGTTTCTATTCCGCACTCCTGATTTCCATCGCCGCAAGCACCAACTGGTCACCAGATAGGTTTTCTTCGATCCACTCCGTATTCAATACCATACCTTCAAAGTCCTTCCAGATACGTTCATCGCCCCGGCAACTATAGACCTTGCACACACGGGGGCGGTCTGCATACACGCTACAGCCACAAGACCCTGCTTGCAAATGGACGCAACGCCCTTGCGCATTGTGGCGGATCATATAGGGGCGACCAAGATCCCAGCGGACCTTACCTTCCTCGAGTTCTTGCACACTGAGGGCGAATGAAAGTCTGCAACAAGCAGCTTGGCAAATGTGAAGGCGCTCGGCACAATTGATATCAGGTGCGATAGGGGGCTGCGCAGGGTCTTGCCGAACAATGACCCCGGTGGTGAATTGCTCTCCCTTTTTGCGCACTTCATCCCTTAGTCCAGCGATTTTGGCTTGGAGCGTGGCCTCCTCGACCACACCTTTTTCTAGCAATGCATCAATCAGGCCATACAAGAAGGCTTCGGACTCGTTGAGCCGCTCCGCCTGCCGGGTGATGGCCGTATGAAGGTAATGGGCCCCACGGGTGACCTGCTGCTCCAGCTCTTTTGGATCGGGTGAGGAGTTCTCGTTCATTGGAATTTCAATCTTGGATGACAGAGAGAAGTTGCGCGATGGCGGCATCGCGGGCTGCAAAGTCTCGATCGCCCAATGTCAAGGGCCGAAGAGCGATCTCGGTGATGCGGTGCAGGTAATAGGCCGCGAAGTCTTTTGCGCGGGGCATCAGTGCGTCCCCAGTCGTTGCCTCGCGACTGCCTTCGTACAGCACAACCTCGTTGTGTGCGGCAAGGCGGCGCAAAGCCGGGATGCTAGTTTGGCCGAGGTCGATCAGCACCTGACCCAATCCAAGTGTGCCATCATGCCAGAGGTAGCCCCATGCATTTCCTGCCAAGCCGAGGCTGAAACCGCCTTCGGATGTGCTAGTAAGCAAGGCTCGGCAATAGGCCTCGGCCAAGGCATCTCCGTTCACGTCCTTCAGCTCCAGCGAGCCTGATTTACGCAGCAATTCGGCAGCCAAGAAGCGCGCACGGTGCGAAGCATCGGCACTACGCAAGATTTCATGCAAGGCCTGATGGTTGCTAGGAGATTCGGCAAAAGTGCTGCCATAGATGAGCGTCGGATAATCGGAGGACTCGATTTGCGCGGCAATGGAGCGGGTTTCAAGGTTCATAACAGGCAACAACTGGCTGAGACTTATGTTCCAGACATGGGAAAGAAGGAGAAAGGCAAGCAACAATCTACCGCTCATCGTTCACGTTGAATTTTGGTCTGGTCCACATAACCCTCCTTACCTACGTCGGGGCCATCGACGATACGCATCTTGTAGGAGCCATGGGTCGTACAAAGGCGGTTGACCATGCGTGTGCTGGCCGGCAAGTCCTTTGTTTTGGTCTTCATTTCTGCATCGGAGAAAAGGGAAGTGGGTGCTGCATTGAGGAACACGGTTTCAAGTGGCAAATCCAAAGTCTCTTTACCCGTTGAAGTCTTGCTCGCATTCCAAGCTTCGGCAGATTGGAGAAAAGTAGAACTGGGGACTCCCTCACTCACGACCTTAAAAGGGATTGGTGTAAAACCGCCTGCAGCATCTGTGCGCCATCCCCATTGTACTGAACCGTAATAGGTGTCTTTTTGGGCACCTTTGATGGCCAATGCCGTCGTTTCAAAAATTTGCCCCGAATTTTTACTCATGTCCACACTGCGAATCATGGGGCTGTCTTCCAACTCGGCATCCTGTTCTTTGGAAGCTCCCTTTTCATTGTACCGAAAACCATGTTTTCCATATCCATTCGATTTGGTCACGTCAGGGTCTGGCAAGGTCTGGTCGAGTGAAATGTCGGTATCGGGTGCACCTTCTGGGGCATACAATGGGTTTCGATTGGTTTTGGACTGGTCGATCCGCGTACCTTCGTCGGTCTCCTTACTCACGGAGTTCACCTCGATGGCCTTGTCTTTCTGAATTGCCCGCCCTTTGTAGAATGCATCGTTGTTGGGGAAAAACGAAGCCCCATTGTGTATTGTGCGAACAGATTGAACCATGCCGATCAATTCAGCATTGACATTGAGGTTGGGCTTGAAGCGCACCTTCATTTCCGCTCCGCGTGAAGTTCCATCTTGCTGAAGCTTATTTTTGTCGTCAAACCATGCTCCATATTTTGAGTCCTCTTTCAGCTGCATTACAGCCGACTTCATCTGCACGGTCCTCATACCAGCCCGCATTTGCAGCGCCTTGCTTTGATATCCACCCGTTGAGGCAACTCCTCCGCCAGGCGCCGCCTTCATCTGCGTCGCCTTGGCACCCATCGTGTCTGCCTCGCTTTCAAGGCTTTGCTGGGTGTTCACTGGCTTGCCGTTGACCTCGGTATTGGCTTGCACGCGGCCCTCGCGCTGCTGCACGATGTGGGCAGCCTCGTGGGCGAGGTGCTGGTCTTGACCGGCTGCGAGGTGGATGTCGTTGCCTTGGGCGTATGCAAGCGCGCCTACTTGGGCGGGCTTGTCGCTGTTGCGCACGACGTTCACGTCGCTCAGATCATGGCCTGTGCTGGCTGCAAAGCCATTGACGAGGTCGGTGGGCATGCCGCCACTGCTCTGCTTGAGCTGTGCAGGTGGCGGCGCGGCGGGGCCTTCGGATGCTTTGAGCTGGAATGCTGGTGGCGTCAGGCTTTTGCCTTGGCCTTCAGATTCTGGACTGGCAGAATCTGGACTTGCAGCCTTGTGCTGCTGGATGGGGTCTTGATGCATGACAATTGGGCGATAGAGGGTGGTGATGAATACTTTAACAAAAGTAGGGCAATTCAACCTAAGGCACAAGTGCTTCTACAGAAATAGTTTAAGGCTATTTTTTATCGAAAAGGCCCGTGTCATTTAGGTGGGCCCTGTCGTTTTGGTAGCTGGCAATTGCCTGCCTTGCGCAACGGCTTATTTGAGGCGCATCTTGACGGAAGTTTCAATTGGGACGACTCCTGACCGCAAGTGAACTAAGTAGATGCCCTTGCTCAATTGGATACCTGCGAGCAAGACGATATGTTTACCGGCAGGCATTTCCTCGTCCAAAAGGGTATGGACGCGGCGTCCCTGCATGTCGGTAATATCCAACACTACGGGGCTGGCATCGGTCAGTTCAAAGCTCACCACACTAGCTTCAGAAGCGGGATTGGGGTACACTGTCAATGCACAGGGCTTTTTTGAAGGATACTCCACTGCAACGACAGATCCAAAACCGATAAATTTCACAGGGCCATTTCCATTGGGAATGCCGAGTGTATCTATGCCTTGGGCATAGCAGATGTCGGCGGGATTGTTAATGCCAGGCGCGGTGATGGTCACGGCGCCGCCGACAAAACTTGTGTCGTATCGGCTGATGCGGATCGGCGACCAAGAGGAGATGTAATAATGGCCCAATCCATCGTCGTCGATACCGTCGATGTTGCCGATCGTGGTCGTCGCAAGGGTCGAAACGGCGAAGCCGTTGAGATCGACGGCTTTGATCGGCGCATTGGATCCCCAATTTACCAAAATGAGTCGATGCCTGTGGCTGTCGAATAGGATGCCATTGGGGGTCGAGACAGTTGCGCTCACAATTTCCGTGACGACGGGGGACGCGAGGTTGCTCACATCGATCTCGAAGATCTTCTCGTTGCTGAAGCAGGTGGTGTAGAGCTTGCTCACGCCATCATTGGTGAGGCCATTGAGGAAGGCAGAGCCGGGGACGGGAGCCTGCATCACTTGCAATTCCGTCGTGAGGTCATAGCCGTAGATGGTCGTTCCTTCGCAGGCGAAAAGCGTATTTCCCATGATCTCCATGCCATAAGAAGCTTTGAGCCCGCTCCCAAAATAGCTCACAACCCCGTTGGAATCGCGCTGTATGATGCTCGTCCCATTGTCTGAGGTGAACCAACGCTTGCCGACGTAGTCGTACTCAACGCTTTCGCCTCTAAAAACGGGCTGGGCAAGGGTGACCAAAGGCAGGCAGACATACAGAAAGGCCCAGAATCGATGGTAAAATTGTTTCTTCATGCTTCTTCAAAATAACATTGCCAAAATGAGTGAGGTCAATAGACTCCGTGGCTGTAAAGGTAGCCAAAAACCAGCCTTACAAATCGCCACCGGAGACGGATCTAGCGATTTTGATGGAATGCTAGCAGGGCAAGCGGGAAATGACTCAACGAAGCTGAGGAATGAAGTTTCAATTGGTTCATGGCTTTCCTGTCTGTTGAAGCTTGAATTGCATAAAAACGATTCGGCAAAGTTCAGGGGGAAGCTCCGCTTAAGCTAGGCTATCCACCCACAAAAATCGGCCACCCTTGCGAGGTGGCCGATTTCATATTCACTTTTTTGAAGAAGCGAGGGAAATTACATCATTCCACCCATTCCGCCCATTCCGCCGCCGCCGCCACCCATGGCTGGGCCAGACTCGTCGGGTTCGTCGGTGATGACGCACTCGGTTGTGAGGAGCAGACCGGCGATGCTGGCTGCATTCTCAAGTGCCGAACGGGTCACTTTGGTAGGATCGATGATGCCGCTAGCATAGAGGTTTTCGTAAACTTCTGTGCGTGCGTTGAAGCCAAAGTCGGCTTCGCCGTCGAGGACTTTGGCGAGGATCACACCTGGCTCAAGACCTGCGTTGGCGACGATCTGGCGCAGCGGCTCTTCCAAGCAGCGACGCACGATGCTCACACCGACGCCGACATCGCCTTTGAGGAAGTTGTCGTTGATGCCACCGACACCTGGGAGCAGGCTCTTGATCATGCGCACCAAGGCGACACCGCCACCAGGCACGATGCCTTCTTCGACGGCTGCACGGGTTGCATTCAATGCATCCTCGACGCGGGCCTTCTTTTCTTTCATTTCCACTTCGGTTGCGGCACCGATGTAGAGCACAGCCACGCCACCTGCCAATTTGGCAAGGCGCTCTTGGAGCTTCTCTTTGTCGTAGTCGCTGGTGGTGTTTTCGATCTGGGTGCGGATCTGGGAGATGCGTGCCTTGATCTCGACGCCTTCGCCAGCACCGTTCACGATGGTGGTGTTGTCTTTATCGACGGTGATCTTCTCGGCGCGGCCGAGCAGGTCGAGGGTCGTGTTGTCAAGGCGATAGCCACGCTCCTCGCTGATGACGGCACCACCTGTGAGGATGGCGATGTCTTCAAGCATGGCTTTGCGGCGGTCACCAAAGCCTGGGGCTTTGACAGCACAGATTTTGAGTGCACCACGAATCTTGTTCACGACCAGTGTTGCGAGGGCTTCGCCGTCCAAATCTTCGGAGATGATGAGGAGTGGAGAGCCTGTCTGCACGACTTTCTCGAGGATAGGGAGCAGGTCTTTCATCGAGCTGATCTTCTTGTCGTAGATCAACACATAAGGACGGTCCATCTCGACTTCCATCGTGTCGGCATTGGTCACGAAATATGGGGACAGGTAACCGCGGTCGAACTGCATACCTTCGACGACTTCAAGCTCGCTTTCGCGGCCCTTGGCTTCTTCGACGGTAA
>JANORP010000408.1:0-8981 GCA_031415375.1 Bacteroidota bacterium
CTTCGCCAATATCCTGTTGCTCGACAGCTTTGCCAATGAGCCCCTGAGCCATGGTTGGATCGAATATACCATTCGCAAAAACAATGGCCTTCCCACAGGCACTGTCCTGAAAAACCGCGCGTCGATTTATTTTGACTTCAACGCCCCCATTGTCACCAATTGGGCATCGAGTACCATCTGCCCCAACCTCGGTACGGCATTCACCTATACCCACAATGCCCTTACCGCAACCCTGAATGGCCCCACGACAGGTGGAGCCACGACATGGGCCTGGAATTTTGGAGATGGGCAGACAGGCAATGGCGCCAATCCCGTACACGTCTATGCCACAGCGGGCACATACAATGTATGCGTGACCGTAACCAATGCCTGCGGGCGATCCAAGCTAATCTGCCAATCGGTGACTGTGAACTGTGCACCGATGCAGGCGGGCTTTGCCTCCAACCCTGGCGCTGGATTCACGATCAACTTCACGAATACCAGCGCAGGGGCGACAGGTTATGCTTGGACATTTGGCGACGGCGGCACCTCCACCCTCGCGAGTCCTCCACATACCTATCCTGCGCCCGGCCTTTATACCGCCTGCCTCATCACGACCAATATCTGTGGCAACCGAGACACGAGTTGCGTGGCCATCCCCGTGGGCTGTGCCGCTGCGACCGCTAGCTTCACCGTCAGCAATGCGGCCTGGACCTATAGCTTCAACAACCAGAGCCAAGGCACCAACCTCACCTATGCCTGGGATTTTGGGGATGGGGGCACATCGACTTTCCCCTCACCCACACATCCCTTCCAGAGCGTGGGTAGCTTCCAAGTATGCCTCACGGTGACCGATGCCTGCCAGCAGACCGCCACCACATGCAGCACGGTCGTCGTGCAATGTGCACAGATCCAAAGCGCATTCATCAGTACTGCCATCAGCGGAACAGTGTCATTCATCGACCAGAGCACGAATGCTCCCAACAGCTGGGCATGGGACTTTGGGGATGGTGGCACATCGACCTCGGCATGGCCAACGCATACCTATACGGCATCGGGGGTCTATCAGGTCTGCCTCACGGCTGGCAATGACTGTAGCACGGATTCGACTTGCGCAAACGTGACCGTCGTGGTGGTCGGCATCGATCCTGTCGAGCTGCCCTACCTACAACTTGCGCCCAATCCTGCCGCCGATCAAGTGCGATTGCTGATCGCGCAGGCACAATTGCAAGATGTGCGCTTCAGGCTCATGGACGCCCTCGGGAGGTTGGTCACAGAGTGGCAAGAGACGACGATCAATGGCGACTATGCACACCCGCTGGATCTGACGGCGCAAGCCGAAGGCGTCTATTTCTTGCGCATCGAGTCGCAAGAGCTACAGCGCACATTGCGCCTGGTCGTGCAAAGATAACTTGTGCAAAGAATCAGGGATCATGAACAATGGCTGCTTGCAAAGGCAGCCATTGTTGGTTTGTCATTGTGCACCGCAATTATTTTTCAATCAGTCCTATAGTTCCTTAAATTGCTGGAATGTCGGGAAATCGCATCTTACATGGGCCTTGGCTCGCTTGGGCACTGCTGCTCGGCTTGCCGCTGCTATTTTGGCCATCTGTGGGCGATCCCTATGGGGCGATCCGCTGGGCTGCACTGAGCACGGTCGCCTCGACCCTATGGCTGGGCAGCTGGACGCATCGCAGGGAAATCGTCGCATCGGTCGATCCACTTGTCCTGCTGGCGATGCTTGCCTTTACCCTGCTTGGCTTGCTCGGCTGTGTAACGGCCCTGCATCCACTGGAAGCGCTATGGAATGTCGCCCGCTGGGCAATGGCCTTGGGGCTGGCGCTGCAACTGGTGCATGGCATCGCGCGCAATCCGTCGCTTGCGCAGGCTTTGTGGCGGGCGGGCACGGTGGCAGGCTTGCTGCTGGGCGCGCTGCGCCTGCTGCAATACGCGGGCATCGTGGGTGGCATCCCTGCAGATGGCGACCCGACAGCAGCCACCTTGGGCAATCCCAATTTTTTTGCGGGGGCCATGGTGATGCTGGCCGCTGTGGGCTGCGGCAACGCATTGCGCTCACGCGGCCTCTGGCGATGGATCGGCTGGTCGGCCTGCATGCTGTGTGCTGTGCTCACCGTCCTGGGCAAGAGCAATGGCGCAATTCTGGCCTTGGGGGCGATGATCATCGTGCTGTTGGAAGGCAGTTGGGTGATACTGCGCCCGCAATCTGGCTATGCAAGGCGCAAGGGGCTGCGCATCGCGCTGGGACTCGCAACTTTGGTCATGGGCATGCTCGCCTTCGCCTGGGTGATGACGCGCGGCGACGCGGGGATCGCCGTGCAACCCGACAGCACGATGGAGCGCGTGCTGCTCTGGAAACAGTCGTTCAAGATGTTGCAGGATGCGCCGATTTTGGGTATTGGGGCCGGGCATTGGCATTACCATATCTTGAAGTGGGGGACCGTGAGCAACTATCAAGGTTTTGCCACCCGCTATTTCATGGAAGCCCACAACGATTTCATCCAGCAATTTGCGGAGCGCGGTGTCTTGGGCGGATTGGCATTTCTGGGCATCGTGGGGATCGCTTGGGTCAGAGGTGCACGTTTCGTGGGTCAGGCCCCCCAAGACTGGGGCAGGCTTGCAGCCTGGGGCGGGCTCACAGCCTGGATCGCATTTGCCTGCACAAATTTACCAGCCGAGCAACCCTATCTCCTGTTGCTGCTGCTGCTATTTGTAGCCTTGTTGTCGGGCAAGCAAGACATGACCTCCACGACCCAAGCACAACCTTCGCCTTCCCTGCAAGCCACCTCCCTTGCTCATCGGCGAGGTGGGTGGATCGCCAAGGCAGCCACGGGGATCTACTTTGTATTTCTCCTGGCGACGGGCTGGACCTTGTACCTCCAAGTGCAACAGCTCAAAGCCGATACACAAAATTTTGAGGTCTTGCTGGCCAAGGGTCGCCAAGACTGGCCCTGCACTGCGCGGTTGGCCGCGCAAGCTGCGGCGTGGTACAATCCGCATGACCGCCTCACGGGCACGCCACTCGTGTGGTATGAAGGCATCGCGCTGTTGAGCCAAGGCAATGCTGCTGCGGCATTGCCCCGATTGCAAGCGGCCAAGCTGCAACATCCATGGCATCCGCAAGTGCTCTCCAATCTCGGAGCGGCCTATTACATGGTCGGAGACAAGGAGGCAGCCGTGCGAGAACTGGAGGAATTGTTGGTGCGCTTTCCGGCCTTTGGGGATGCGCGCATCAACCTTACGGAGATTTATCTCACGATGGGCAATGTTGCGCAAGCTGCGACGACGGTTGCCTGCTGGAAGTTGCCGACGGGCAATCCGCAATATGACGGGTATTATGCCAAGGTGGCTGCGGTCTTGGCGGGGGATTGAATTGGGCTTTTGGGGGGCGGATCTTCTTGACGGATGACTACAGTGGTTATGCTGTGGGGACAGGTGCCTTGGGGATTTCTGTTGCTTTTTACTGACGCAAGCCGGAGGCTTGCAAATACTACAGCGTTTGAGCCGGAGGCTCACGCTTCTTTATTGGCTCACGCTTCTTTATCGGCTCACGCTTCTTTTATTGGCTCATGCCTCTTCATCGGCTTCTGCTTCAGCTCACGCTTCTTTATTGGCTTCGGCTCAGGCTACTTATTTGCTGCTGCTTGATTGGCCGCTCTGCATCCAAAAGGAAAATTCCCTAATTTTGGTGCATGGAAATCGTTTTGAGTCTCGCGATCATTCTGCTTCCCTATCTCTTGGGGTCGATCAATGCTGCGGTCATCGTGAGCCGTGGGATTTACGGTGTCGATATCCGCACACTTGGGTCGCTCAATGCTGGCAGTACCAATATGTTTCGTGAGCTTGGCTTCAAGGCGGGTGCCTTGACACAAGTGGTGGACATTGGAAAGGGTTCATTGGCCTCTGCCCTACCCTTTTTTGCGCATTGGTGGTTGCCTGAGACGAGCCATTGGCTCAGTGGATGGGGGCTTGAACTGCAGGCGATCACTTGCGGCTTGTTGTCGGTGATCGGTCACCTTTATCCTGTCTATTTTGGCTTCAAGGGTGGCAAAGGCATCAATACCCTGCTCGGGATGATGCTGGTGACCAACTGGCAAGCAAGCCTCATCTGCCTGGCTGGATGGATCGTGATTTTGTATGTGAATAGATATGTGGCGATCGCCTCCATGGGTTCGGTTCTGCTCTATCCAGTCTATCTCATCGTGCGCTCCCTTTTGCTGCATTCGCCGCTCGATCTTCCCTTGCTGGGCGTGGGCTTCGGGATGTTTTTGCTCGTCGTCTTTACCCACCGCAGCAATATCGCACGTCTGATCAAGGGCGACGAGGACAAAAACACGTGGTTTGAAGGAAAGATGCGCTAGTTTCTCCAAAATCCTTATTTTGCGCTCCAAATCATCAACCAGTGTCGCCATGCGCTACCGTATATCCTTTTTGAGCATCTTCATTGCCGCCCTCACGAGTATGTGCATGGTCGGCTGCAACCCTTCTACGACCGGCATAGACACCAACAAGCCGCCAAGCCCGATCCTGGAGCCCACCAAGCCGGGGAATGAACATCGGAAGCCGGGCAATTATTGTTTCTTTTTAAAGGAAAGCAATGCCTCGCTTGAAGGCAGTCTCACCTACGGGGCAGATGGGATGACCGAGGGCCAATTGCGGGGCACGATCATCGATGCCGACAATGGTGCAGAGGCCGTGACCAATACCAGTTTCAAAGGTAGTCTGCGACGAGATACCCTATTTGTAGATGTATTGTCTGACCAGACTGGGAGCAAGATCAGTACACAGGAGAAATGGGTTTGGAAGGACAGCACCCTCGCAGAGGGTGGTAAGATTTTACACCAAATTGCTTGCCATTGATTGCTTCATCCAAATGTTCTACCTAAATTGCCGCTGTTGGCGTATTGTAATAGTGGAATTTTTCAACGTCTAGGTCTATTTCGCCTGAATACGTGGCTGGAAGCAACCATGTAAGTATGCAGACCTAAATCAAGAAAATTACCGCTCTAGGTAGTAATTTGGGAAAACAATTGTACCGGGACTCAAAGCGGATTGGCTTCAAAGCCTACCTGACTTGCATCATTATGATGCTGGGTATCATGGGCATGGCTCATGCACAAGGCTGGGATTGGGCTCGACACGCCAACTCACCGAGTACAGAAAGCGGCACTGGCATAGCCACAGACCTCCAAACGGGTGAGGTCTATGTCGTAGGTTCCAGCCTCGGTGTCTTGTCTGAATTGGGATTGCTGAATGCCGGCAACCGAGACGGATTTGTTGCGAAATACAAAGCCAACGGAAATCTCATCTGGGCATTTCGCATCGCTGGCACCGGGGCCGATGAGATCCTAGATATCACCGTCGATAGTAGCAACCACCGTTTTTACCTCACGGGTTATGTCTCGGGTGCGGTCACGATCACAGGCCGAGGTGGCACGCCATTTTCAGGAGCTGCGGTGGGCAACCAGGATATCCTCGTAGCGGCCTTTGACTCTGCAGGCGCCGTCTTGTGGGCGGCGCGTGAAGGCGCTGGAAATCGACAATCGGGTACTGGCATCGCATTTGACAACAATGCAGTCTATGTCACTGGCAACTATGACGATCAAGTCGATTTTGACGGAGCCACAGGTAGCCCTACCATTTCTATCAACGCCACTGGCACCGATGATTGGTGGGTCGCAAAATACCGCAAGTCCAACGGAGCCCTGCTTTGGGTGCGCGAAAATCTACAAGGCAATGGGATCAACCGCGCACAGGCGATCGCTGTCGATAGTGCAGGCATCTTCATCTGCGGCAGTTTTAGCAGCTCGACCATCAGGGCACTGGGCACGTCGGGCAATGTGAACGTGACCAAGTTTGGCGGTGGGAGCAGCGATATCTTTATGTTTTCCTTCAGGCGCAGCGACGGCCTTGCCCGCTGGGGCTATGGGGCAGGAGCGGCAGGCGGCGACGATGAAGAGGGCCTCGCCATCGCAACCGATGGTAGCGCACTCTACCTCGGCGGCAGCGTCAAAGGCAATGTTGCATTCCCCCCATTGGGCTTACAATCCACTGGGGGATCCACCCTAGGATTCATCTCACGCCACAACCCAGCCAATGGAAATGCTTTGTGGGCAAATATGGTCGGGGTGACAGCAGGTGCATTTTCGTCTGCGGTAAATGACCTGGAAATTGACAATGTCGGCAACTCCTGGGCATGTGGATTCTTCGCCTCGACCCTGCAACTGCCCAACATTTTCGCCCCTACCACCACTTTGACCTCCTCGGGTCCGACAGACTTATTTTTGGCTTCGTTTGATCCTACTGGCGCACTCAACCTAGCCCTCCAAGCAGGCGGGACGGGCAACGATGGGCTCGGCGCGCTTGCAGTACTCAACCAATACAATGTCTATGTGACTGGAGGCTACTCAGTTGCCAACGGCGCATTTGCCACCATGCCCGCGACGACCCTCCCACTCGAAGGTAGCCAAGACATCCAAATCGCCAAATACGCCTATTGCAACCAACATCCCAACCTCGCCAATGCCGTCACCGTCTCGGCTACGAATATCTGCATCGGTGACAGTACCCCCGTCACGGTTGCAAGCACCATCGTGGGCGCAACCTATTCCCTGATCGACAGCATTTCAGGGACTGTGATCGGTGCACCGCTGCTGGGCAACGGTGGTGTACTCAATTTCCAGACAGGCCCACTGCTCGCCAACAAAACGGTTGCAATCAAATTCGAGATGGGTTCACCTATCTGCACCACGAGGCTTACGACCCATATTAAGCTCATAGCGCGTCCCAATCCCAACATCAATATCGGCCCCAACATCAATCAATGCGGTAGCTCGGGATCTGTCTTGAACGCTGGATCAGGCTTCGCCAGCTACGTCTGGAGCACCTCGCAATCCACTTCCAGCATCCTAGCCACCTCCTCTGGGACCTATGCCGTCACTGTGACCGATGCCTTCGGTTGCAAGGCACGTGACACGATGGTCTATGCAGCATTTCCACTACCCACGCCCACTCTGGGCAATGACACTGCCATTTGCCAAGGCGCTAGCCTGTTGCTCAATCCTGGTGCGGGCTACAGCGCTTATCTATGGAGCACTGGCGCGACCACACCTACCATCACCGTGAGCACAGCCAACAACTACAAGGTGACGGTGACCGATGGCAATGGTTGCCAAAATTCAGCAACGATCAATGTAATCGTGTATTCCTCGCCTTCCTTTTTTATCGGCAATGACACGAGCATCTGCGCCAATACCCCACGCATTGTCACCGCCCGCCTTGGCTACAACGACTACCTTTGGAATACGGGTGCGACCACATCATCCATCATCGCATCTACTGCAGGCTCCTATTCAGTTACGGTCGTCGATGTCAATGGCTGCCAAGGCAGCGATGCCATCACAATAGGCGTTCTCCCGATACCGATCGTGAATCTGGGCAACGATACAAGTATTTGCACCAGCAGCAACTTGGTACTGAATGCCGGTATTGGGCAAAGTGCCTATCTCTGGACCACCGGTGCGACCAGTGCGATGATAGCGACCTCACTGCCAGGCACCTACGGTGTGACCGTAACCAATGCCCTCGGTTGCAATGCGAGCGATGGCATTACCATCGCCAACTATGCAATCCCTCTCGCTGGCCTATTGACAGATTCCAACATTTGCACTGGGGCATCGCTTACTTTGAGCGCTGCAGCTGGCATGAGCGGCTACCTATGGTCCACGGGGCAGACTGCCCAAGCGATCACGGTCACCAATCCCGCCAACTATGCTGTCACAGTGACAGATGCCAATGGTTGCACTGGATCGACCTCCATGAACTTGGGCAATTTTCCTCAACCCATCGTAAGCGTAGGGGCAGACCTATATGCCTGTACAGGCAGCACACGCACCATTTCAGCGACCCCAGGATTTGCGAGCTATCTCTGGAGCACGGGTAGCACGACGTCATCGATCACCGTAGCCCTACCAGCCCTCTACGCCGTCACGGCCACCGACGCCAACGGGTGCAACGCACGCGACACGATGCAATTGAGCTTCTGGGCGCTACCTACAGTGAAATTGGGCAATGACACGGCTACATGTGCCGGCAATAGCATCTTGCTCAATGCCGGGCCTGGCTTGAGCGGTTACCTATGGGCTGGAGGCCAATCCAGCCAATCAATCACAGTCATAGGCTCAGGCAATTATCAAGTCACCGTGACGGATGTCAACGGTTGTCAAAACAGCGATGCGATTGCAGTTACCTTCACGCCTCTCCCCACGCCCAACCTGGGTGTCGATACTGCGATCTGCATGGGCAATTCCGTCATTTTGCAGACCAGCCTTAGTTTTCCCAGTTATCTCTGGACTGGTAGCTCCACCTTCCCGACCTTGGTCGCCACCCTTGCTGGCACCTATGCCGTCACGGTCACCGATGCCAATGGCTGCGTTGGCATCGATAGCCTCCAATTGTCGCTATTGCCCCTGCCCCTTGTGAATTTTGGTCCAGACACGACGATTTGCCAAGGGTCGTCGCTTATGCTCGATCTAGGTCCAGGTCTTGCGAGCTACTTATGGAACAATGGCACCACGATTCGCACATTGACCACGGTCAGCGCAGGCTGGTTTGCAGGACTCGGCACCGACGCCAATGGCTGCCAAGCCTACGACAGCATTCTCATCAGCCTCTCCCCCCTGCCCGTGATCGCACTTGGTGCAGACACCACGATCTGCACGGGCGGCAGCCTCTTGCTTGATGCAGGGCCTGGCTACACGTCCTATCTGTGGAGTGGCGGCGCGACCACGCAGACCATCACGGTCGGCGCTGCGGGTGCATATACCGTCACTGCCACCAATGCCCTCGGCTGCGCGGGCGTCGATAGCCTGCAACTCGGCTTGCTGGCATTGCCCACGCCCAACCTCGGTGCGGACACCACGATCTGCACGGGGGCTTCACTGCCGCTCGATGCTGGGGCAGGCTATGTGGGCTATGCTTGGAAT
>JANORP010000409.1:0-8909 GCA_031415375.1 Bacteroidota bacterium
CAACTTGTGGGGAGGCCCGACGAACGGGTCATCAATTGCCCTAGTCATACCCCTGATTGATTTGTCTCATAGTAAATTCAAGAAAAGAGTGCGAAATTGAATTTCAAAGTACTACAATGAGAAGATACCTATTTACGCTGCTACTGTGTTGTGCCAGCCTCGGATTGTGGGCACAGGCGGTTCCCAATCCCAGCTTTGAGCTTTGGGAGAGCGATACCACGATCAGTCTGCGCAGCTGGTATGATTCCAATCTCTGGTCCACTGCATCGGTTGGGAGGCCCAACGTGAGCCGATCGGCCACGGCAGCTGCTGGCCTATATGCCGTGCGCATGGAAACCATCGTGCAAGGGGCAGACTCGATTTTGGGTTATGTCGGCAACAGCCCGATCGGGAGTCCGTTGGGCGCAGGTGGTTTTGCTTATGCACAACAGCCCGATACGTTGCATGGTTGGGTGAAGCACAATCTGCTGGGCAATGACTCGGCGGTAATCGCTGTGGTCTGCAAAGCAGGTGGCTTGGTATTGTCCACTGACATGCATTTCTTCACGGGCCTAGCGAGCAATTATACCTATTTCGAATTGCCGCTGACCGTTGCAGCGACCCCAGACAGCATTTCCATCGTGGCGATTTCGGCCTTGCCAGGCGGCGGCAGTATGACCGACGGCAGTTGGCTCATGCTCGATGGATTGGGTTTCAATACATCGGGACAAGTGCCGGATGGGGGCTTTGAGCAATGGTTCACCACAATCGGCATGGAAGCGATTGGCTGGACCTCCCCCGACATCTTTGGTGATACGGCCCAGGTTGTGACCCGCTCCACCGACGCCATCACTGGCCAATATGCGCTCAGTGTCCAAACAAAAGTTCTCTTTGGCGGGCAAGATACCCTCGGCTATGCGACGACTGGCATATTCGCGAGTGGTAACCAGGCAGGCGGCCAGCCTTACAACCTCACGACCGATACGCTTTGCGGCTGGTACAAATACAGCGGCATCAGTGCAGACAGCGCCATCATCGGGGCCGTGTTTTTTCAGGGTGGAGTCCTCACCGACGTCGCCGCCATCTATTTGGAGAGCAAGAGCTTTTACGATTACTTCGAAATCCCGATTCAGCTCGGCACGGTGCCCGACACTGTGCGCATCGACATTTGGTCTTCCAATCCAGGCGGCTTGCCACAGCCGGGCAGTGTGCTCCTCGTGGATTCGCTGCGCTTCAAATCCGATCCGCTCGTCGGCTTGTCCAGCACCCCTACCAGCATCCTATGGCAATTGTTTCCCAGCCCCAGCAATGGGCAGATGTCGTTGCAAGCCGCCCCAACAGTCCCTGGCAGATATAACTTGGAAATTATGAACGTCGCTGGGCAGCGCGTCTATCAACAGGTTTGCGAATTGAACGCTGGCCTCAATCGCTTGCCAATTGACCTGTATGGCTTGCCCGTCGGGGTCTATGTGGCCCGCCTTCAAGGCGAGGGTTATCTCGGGGCCATGCGGATTGTTGTGGAGTAGGCCATCATTTCTGGAGAATATGACGACAGACGCTAGGATGGCTGTAAGTCGCCGCGTCGTATCCAGGCCATCACGGGCCATTGTCGGCGCGACTGCTGCCGGCGGTGGGCCGAGTGCGCCTTGCATCTAATGCATTCGCTGTCGATCCCATCAAAAAATCCGCTATTTTCGCTGCATGAACCCTCGCATTGCACGATTGATCTTTTGCATCTTCTGTATGGTCGGCGCGAGCCGTGTGACGGCCCAAGATTCCTTGCAAATACGCTTCATGCACGCTGTCGAGCAAAGTGACCTAGGCTTGGTCAAGGAATTGCTCAAGCAAGGAGCCGATGTGAACATGAGCATCGTCGCCACCAGTCCCAACTACCTGTTTTTCATCAGCCGCAAGCTCTACCTCGATGGCCTGGCCAAGTCGAGACCCCACGAGGGCGTGTATGTGAGCCCCATCCACGCAAATGCTGACCGGGCAGACGTCAAGGTCCTGCAGGCTTTGCGCAAGAAAAAAGTCAATATCGAGGCTGGCGACAGCGATGGCAAGACGCCGCTCATGTATGCCCTGCGCAATCCGGGTGGCGAGGCCTTTGCCCTCTATCTCCTGAAAAAAGGCGCCAACTACCGTTCGGTCGATTTGGCAGGCAATACTGTCATGCATTACGCGGCCTATGGCGGCAATATCGAGGGCTTGCGCATGACCGCTGGCGGCGGTGTCAATATCAATGGTCGCAACCACGAGGGCATCACGCCTTTGCATGCAGCAGCTGTGTTCTCTGGGGTCAATGTGCTGGAAGAAATCGTGGGCCTCGGGGGTGATGTGCATCTGCGCGACAGCGTGGGCATGGGCGCCTTGCACTATGCAGCCGCCTATGGCGACCGCGCCCGCCTCGCATGGATACTCACGCAAGCCCCCGAACTCAACGACGAGGCTCCCAACGGCTATACCCCGCTCGACATTGCCCGCAATGCCAAAAATGCAGAGGCCGTCGAATTTCTCAAAAGCAAGGGTGGCCGATTTGCCGCCTACCGCTACGACGAGATGCTGCACGCCCTGCAAGACCGCGATCACGAGGCGCTCAGGACTGTACTCGCCGATGGTGCAGACGCCAACCGCAAGGTGAGGGAATACCCATTGGTGATTGCCATCTTGCAAGACGACAACATCGCCACCCAACTACTCATCGAGGCTGGCGCGCAGGTGAATGTGTTGAATGACAAGGGTGTGCCCGCCTTGGAACTTGCCATCGCCAAAGGAAATCCCTTGATCGCTGCTGCTTTGGTGCATGCTGGGGCGACGGTGACCACGCCGCTGCTCGGGGAATGCATGGATCAAATCGCCAAAAGCAAACATTTGCCTGATGACTTGGACTTGGTCAAAGCGATGCTCCCCAAGGTCGGTGACCTCAATGCGCCTTGCGGCAAGCTCCATGTCCCGGTATTGCACCAAGCCGCCTACCTCGGCCAAGAGGATTTGGTGAATGCGATCTTGCAAGCGGGTGCCAATGCCAATGCCAAGGATCCTGAGGGCTGGACCGCCCTGCACTGGGTCGTGATGAAGCGCGATTTGTTGCGCTTGCATCTGGAAAAGTTGCGCATCGCTCAGGTTCTCATTGCCGCAGGCACCGAGGTCAATGCCGCCTCGACACTATCCAAGCCTTTGCCGCATACCGATCCTTATCTCGCACGTCGCATTCCGCAACATGCCACGGCAATGGACTTGCTCAATTATGCCCTCCCCAAAGATGGCGACCTGCACGAGTTGCTCACCGCCAAAGGCGGCAAGTCGGGCTTGAGTGCCGCAGACTACTTCGACAATGGCAAGCAATTGTTCGACAACCGCGACTTTCAAAGTGCGCAGCTCGACTTCAACCGAGCCGTGGTCGCCAACCCCAATATGGCCGAAGCCTACTATTACCGCGCCCGCTGCCTGAGCATGTCGAGCGCCTATGTCGAGGTCGAGCGCGATCTGGACAAAGCCATCAGCCTCAAGCCCGCCTATCCCGAAGCCCTGATGGCCCGCGCCAAGGCCCGCATCGAATTGCAAAAACTTCCCGCTGCCGAAAATGACGCCAACCTCGCCTTGCGCATGGGTTACCCACGCGGCGAGGGGCTCTACTGGCGTGGCAAAATCAAACTGCGGGCAGGCAATCGCGACGCAGCCTGTGCAGACTTCACCGAGTCGGGCCAAGCTGGATTTGCGGACGGCGTGCAGGCGATCAAGCTGTATTGTAAATGAGGGGCTAGCTGGGCGCGGCAGGGCAAGTAGCCGCTGACCACCCAAACGCAGCAAGGGCGCAGACAGCTATTGCATGCCCTGCGCCCTTGCGATGTGTATTTCCTAGACAGCTATTTGGCTAGGCCAAATCGATAAGCCGTCGTCAAGCGATCCCTTTCACTTTTTCTTTTTGAGGTATTGGCAGACGACGTTTTCAGCGACATCCACCATCTCATTGTCTTTGAGCAGGGCCTTGCTTTCCTGCACAAACGCACCTTGCTGGCGTGGATTGAGCTGCCCGAGATTGAAACAATAATCGACCTCGCCTTCACGACCCCACGTGGCGGTTTCGTGCTGCAAGGTTGCATTGTTGCGCTTCCCAAAATCGATGATGAAGGCATCGTATTTTGCCTTGACCTTGAAGTCAATGCCAGCGCCCATGCTTGTGAAAGATACCTTGAGGCGGTACTTCAGGTCGGTGGCTGGCGAAGGCTTTGAAGGTGTTGCGACCTTGCCGGGGTCGGCAGTGTCGGTGGGTACCGGAGGCAGGTCTGCAATGGCAACCGTATCGACGGTCACGGTGGCAGTATCTACAGCTGCTGTGGCAGTACTGTCGCCATCAGCGTTTGCAGACGAGGTCGTCGGCGCACATGCAGTGGCGAGGCACAGCATGAGGATCAAAAAAGGTGTGATGGTGCGCATGTGGGAAGCGTGAAGCATCAGTGGGTGATCATGATTTTTTGGGTGACGAGGCTATTGCCGTTTGCGATGCGCACAAAGTACAGGTCGCTGGCTAGCTGGCTCAGGTCGAGGTTGAAGGGAAATGCCTGCACGGCGTTGTAACGTTGCACCTCGGCGCCAAGGGCGTTTGTGACGACGATACTCGTCGATTTTGCTTTCAGATCAGGAGCCGATACAGTCACGATTCCCGTGCTAGGATTGGGGGAGAGCGTGACCACGTTGCTGTGTTGGATGTCTTTGACGGCAGTAACGCCTCCGCAACCCGCAGATCCGCTCATGGCTGAGCGTTCGCCGTTGAGTGCAGTACGCATGCGCGATTTTTGGCCGAGTGTGAACATCTTCATGCAGTTGTCATCGACATAGTCCATGTAGTTCATGTACATCTCGCCATTGGCTGAGGAACCGCAGGAGCTGAGTGCATTGTAGGGGAAACTAGGGCAGCCATAGTTGGCATCTTGGGCAGGCTCGGTATCGGCAACCAAGTCGTCGCCGCAGTTTTGATCTCCCCAGATATGGCTCAGGTTGAGCCAATGGCCGATTTCGTGGGTTGCAGTGCGGCCTAGGTCTGAAGGTGACACGACGGTGCCTGTGTTGCCAAATGCAGTATAGTTCACAACAACGCCGTCATAGTTGGGGTCGGTTGCAAGTTCTGAAGGAAAAGTTGCATAGCCATACAAGGAGTTGCCTAGATCGCAAACCCAGAGATTGAGGTAGTGTGTCGGGTCCCAATTGTCGTGACCACCCAAGTTGGTAAATTTGATGTCGTCCAAATTGGGATCCAAAAAGGGGCCGTGGCTTGTGCTCGTGCGGGTGATGCCCGTGGTCGCGTTGCCATTGGGGTCGGTTGTAGCCAAACAAAATTCGATCTCGGAATCGGCTGTATTGCCCCAAAACGGGTGGTTTGTGGGAAGCGAATCTGCATTCATCAACCTGAAATCCTGATTGAGTGTTTCGATTTGGGAGAGTACTTGTGCATTGGAGACATTCTCAGTCGAATTGTTGTACACGACATGCACGACGACGGGGATCGTGATGATCGCTTGTGTCTTGTTGGCAGTCGGATGCGTGGCGGTCCAGGCTTGGTTGGCCATCTCAGATTGTTGCCTGCGTGCGATCATGGAAGGGTCAGCTTGCGCTTTGGTCTGCCAGATTTGATCGGTAGCACATTTGTGAGATTGGGCTGTGGCGTGACCCCAGCTGGTCAAAGCCAATAAGAGCGTAAAGAGTAGATGACGTGTTTTCATGCGTGTAACAAAGTAGGTTTTACAAAGAAATTTCAAACACGGCCAATTTAGCAATGATTGCGGTGGATATCAAAGACAAGGCAGGGAATCCTATCCTTGGTCGCAAGGCAACATACCGTATCAGCCCCTATGCAATCAAAACCGCCTGCGCCAAGTCCAATGACACGGCACAGGCGGTGCATCGCGTGAGCGATTGTGCAAAAAATGCCCAGAGGAGGTAAGCCGCATCCCGAGCAGGACAGGATTATTTCCTTTTCACGCGGCAATTGGCATTTTCTTTGAATTGCACACGGTCGTTGCCCGTGAGCAAGGCCATGCTTTCCTTCACGAATGCTGTCTTCTTGGGATCTTTGAGTTCTGCCAATTTATAGCAATAGTCGATCTCGCCTTCGCGGCCCCAGGTCACCGTTTCATGGGCGAGCTTTACCTTGTTGGCCGTCTCGTAACCTGCAACAAATGCATCAAATTTGACCTTGGCCTTGGAATCGATGCCACCGCCCTTGCTGATGAAGGAAACGGTCATGCGGTAGGTGGTCGTGATCGGGTCTGGGGTGCCGGCATCCACTTTTTTACCAGTATTGTCCACGGGAGGTGGTGTGATGGCCTGGGAATCGGCTGTGACCACGGGCACATCGACGACAGTGGCGGTATCTTTGATGACTGGTGTGGAGTCCACTGCCGCAACGGCGGTCGAGTCGCCTGAGGAAGGTGTCGTAGGTGTCGTGGGGCCACAAGCCACCAAGACCGACATGGCCAATACAAGCAAGGGGAGAAATTTGTGCTTCATAAATTGTGTTGAAAAAGGGGATGAATAATTGATCTTCAACGCTCACGCGAAGTTGGAATGCGGCAAAAATAGTCTTTTGGCAGCGAAATACCTATTTGGCCCAAGGTGGCTCATACCATTCCTTGCACAACCCAATCGGCGAGCGCCATCACACTCATCATTGGGTTGATGCCTGCGCTCGTAGGCATGAGGCTGCCATCGGCGACAAAGACGCCTTTGAGGGCGCGCAGTTGCCCGCTGGGATCGACCGGGTGGCGCGTGGCGTCGCCTCCCATGGCGCAAGTACCCATTTGGTGGGCCGTGAAAAGCGCAAATTGATTGGCTTTCCAGCCCCAGCCCAGCATTTGGGCCAGCCAGGCATCTGCAGAAAGTTTGCTGGTGAGGATATTGTAGGATTTGGGGGTGACATGGGGCATGGTCACCTTGGTTGCGCCCGCTGCGCGGTGCAACATAAAGGCGTTTTTCATGCCTGCCAGCATGTGGTCGCGGTCGTAGGCCGCCAGTTGGTAATCGACAACGGGATAGCCGCCTTTATCGACGGTGATGCGCCCGCCAAACTTGTCGCGGGTGAGGACGATGAAGGCAGCCATGTGGGCTGACTCCTGCACATTGGCTTGGTGTTGCGCAGGATTTTCCCACGCGAGCGCCATGCCACCCACGCCAGGATGCAAGGGGGGCGTTTCTACCCAATAGCCATAGTTTCCATCCAGCCGAATGTGCTGCTTGTTCACCGCGCTCATCATCACGCCAGCCCACGGATTGATCGGCTCGGCATAGGTACCCGTCACGCCGACTGTCGGGTGGAAAAATAGATTTTGCCCGATACCCGCATGGTTGATGCCGCTGCGTAGCAAGATCGCAGGGGTGTGGATGCTCCCGCCTGCGAGCACGACACGTGGTGCCCGCACTTGTAGCTGCACGCGACGCCCGTCGCGGGTGGTCACGACAGCCTGCACGCCCGTCACCTGCCCTTGCGCTTGCATGAGCGTGCGCACATCGGCGCCTACCACCGTGCGCGATCCCTTGTCTGCCGCGCGCTGAATGTAAGTGGTGAGCGTGCCACGCTTATTGCCGCGACGGCAACCCATGCCGCAGTAGCCGCAGCTGTCGGTGCCGGGATGCGCGGCGCAACCCTCGACATTGCGGGCGATCACAGCGATGTTTTCGCCAAGTTTTTCTGAGCCACGCCAGAGTGCTGCATTTTGGGGATTGTGTGGGGAATTGTCGGCATTCACAAATGAGGCTGCCTGTACGCGGGCCATCGATTTGTGGTAGTCGCCATTGGTGGCAAATGCCAAGCCATGGTCACGCGCCCATTCTTCCAAGACATATTCGGGCGTCTCAAATGCCCCCGACCAGTTGATGGTCGTGCCACCGCCGAGGCAGCTCCCAGCATAGATGGTCACACCGCCATCCTTGGTTTGGAAGGCGCCTTGCTTGTCATAGGTCTTGCGGATCATCTCGGCTTCGTGCTCGGTAAATTCTTCCCCGCTCAAGAAGGGACCCTTTTCCAGCAAGATCACATTCAATCCTGCCTCAGCCAAGACGCCAGCCGCGAGTCCGCCGCCAGCGCCGCTGCCCACGACGACGACGTCGCAGTCCAGGATGGTGTCTTGCGTAATGTCCAATGGGCTGATGCGTGCCCTGGGGCTTGCCGGCGACCCCAATGGCCCGCCGTAGCCGACCTGCTTCCAAGCAGGATGTACATGGTCGCGGTGGCTGCCATAGTGCAAAAACATCGTGAGTTTTTTGAGCATTCCAAATGCTTTGCGCAGCAGGTTCAGGCGGCTCCCCATCCATTTTTGGAGAATGTGCACGCGCTGAGTGGCAGTCATTTCCCGAAACCGCGCCCAACTGCCGGCAAACAGCAGCCCGGCAATCTTGGAATTGAGCAGTCCCAACAATTGCCGAAACTCGTGTTGCTCGGCCAGATTTTGCTCGGCCATCATTTCCAAGATTTGCCCAGCGACATCAAAGTCTTGGGGAATCGCCATTTCGCTACCTTGGGCAGCGTCGCGAGGCGGGAAAAATGCTTCACAGGCAGCCGTGAGTGCCGCGCGTTCTTCAGGACTGACTTCAAATGGCATAAGCGATCGGTCGCCATCTAGGCAAACCTCAGCGAATATACATCCAAGGCGCGTGATTGTCGAGGTGTACTTGATGGTTGGGGCTGTGATCCCCCAATAGTGCTTGTGATCGGGGGAGAAAGCTTTGGAAATTGTACACTGCGTCATCACAATTTGTGAAGCTCGCAGTATTTCGTTCGTCGGGCACGGCCCCACAACAGCGGGTGTAATCCGTTCGTCGGGCCTCCCCCACAACAGCAGGAGCAATCCGTTCGTCCGGGGCGGCCCCAAATACGGGGGGGGGGCGCCCCCAAAGGGCATCAAAAAGGACCCCAATGACGGGGGGTGGGGGAACAA
>JANORP010000410.1:0-1862 GCA_031415375.1 Bacteroidota bacterium
GGCGACCTGCGGTTTTCCTCCGGCAACAAAGCTGATCTGCCTTTGGTCGGGAGGCCCGACCAAAGGCACTTTCCCTCTCACATCAAAATTCTCGTTATCTTGCTGTCTCATCTTCAGCTAGAACTATGAAGTCCAGTTTCCGCATCCTGCTTACGGTTTTTGCATTCACCTTGCTGGCGCTGCCGCTCAGCGCCCAGCTCGATGACCATCGCCTGCAAGCGCCGGAGCGCGCGGCCATGCCCGCCTACCTGCAAAGTGTGGCGCGCACGGGCATCGTGACGCCGCCTGTGTCGCCCGTGCGGGCGAGTGCGGAGTGGGAGGAAATCGATGCTTTGATGATCACGTGGACGAGTTACACCTCGGTGCTCAAGGAAATCGTGCGGTATGCACAGTTGGAGACCGAGGTGCAGATCATCTGCACCGACTCCAATGCCGTCAAAAGTTATTTGAACAGCAATGGCGTCACGCCCACGCGTGTGAAGTATGTGATCGCGCCCTACAACTCGATTTGGAGCCGCGACTATGGGCAGTGGAATATTTACACCAACGATGTAGATACGCTGGCGCTCATCGACTGGATCTACAACCGCCCACGGCCCAAGGACGATACCGTGCCAAGCTCGATCGCGCGGTTTGATGCCCTGCCGATCTATGCCACGACGACGGCGCCCTACAATTTGATTGCGACAGGCGGCAATTTTATGTGCGATGGTTTTGGGACAGGGTTTTCATCGAATCTGATTGTCGATGAAAATCCTAGCCTCACGACGGCGCAGATCGACGACATCATGCTGCAATTTATGGGCATGGACCGCTACATCAAGTTTCCCACGCTGCCCTTTGACGACATCCACCACATCGACATGCACATGAAGCTGCTCGACGAGGAGACGCTCCTGGTCGGGCAATATCCGCAGGGCGTGAGCGACGGCCCGCAGATCGAAGCCAACCTGCAATACATCCTCGCCAACTACAACTCGGTCTTTGGCACGCCCTACAAAGTGATCCGCATGCCGATGCCGCCCGATGGCCAGGGCCGCTACCCGAGCAACAATGGCGACTACCGCACCTATACGAATGCGGTCTTTGTGAACAAAACCGTGCTCGTGCCCTCCTACCAGCAGCAATATGACACGACGGCGCTGCGCATCTGGCAAGAAGCGCTCCCCGGCTACAAGATCCAAATGATCAATTGCAACAGCATCATCACCGCCTTGGGAGCCTTGCATTGCATCACCAAGGAGGTCTCGGCCCGCGATCCACTGCTCATTTCCCACCAGCCCCTGGCCGACACCTACAATGCGTCGAGTCCCTACCTGGTCGATGCCCGCATCCAGCACCGCTCTGGCATTGCCGCAGCCAGTTTGCATTACCGCACAGACACTTTGCAGCCCTACCAAACGGTAGCGATGAGCCTCACGAATGCGCTCACACATACATGGTCGGGCGCCATCCCCGCGCAAGCGGTAGGCGAGACGGTGTATTATTATGTGGAAGCAACGGCTGTGTCGGGCAAGTCACAGGTGCGGCCCATGCCGGCGCCTGCGGGTTATTGGCGCTTTGATGTGCTCGGTTTTGTGGGCACCGAGGCCGCCCTAGGCCATGCTGCCGCACGCATGGAGGCTGCATATCCCAATCCTTCAAGGGGGATGATTTGCATTCCAGTGATACTTGCAAATGAGCTATCGGGTAGCTTGGTGCTCAATGATATGATGGGCCGTGAGATCGTCGTGGTTCACGCCGGACCGATGCCTGCAGGCAGCCAGCAATACTTTTTGCAAACCGAAGGGATGGCCTCGGGCGTCTATACCTTGGCTTTGCATACAGGCGCATCGACCTTGGTGCAGCGGCTCATTGTGAAA
>JANORP010000411.1:0-9708 GCA_031415375.1 Bacteroidota bacterium
AGAAATCTAGCGCCTCACGATACACCTCCTACTTGACGGTGTTGTTGAGAATGTATTATTCACCATTGCGCCATATCTAATTTGTGGTTACGTAGGAGGTGTTACTGGAAGCGCTAGATTTCTCCGCTGCGTGGTCTCGTCGCTTCGCTCCCTCGACCACTTCGGTCGAAATGACAAGCTTTTTTTGGATCTACTGTTAATGAAACGGATACTCATATTAGAGAATGTAGGCAAATCTGAAAGCACGGAATTGGAAGTGAATAGCGACTATTTGGAGAGACAAATTGCAATTTTGCGTGACTTGAAGAATAATTCTAGCACCCAATAAATTCCAGTTGTTTCAAATCCTTCAAGGGATATTGCAGTAAGTACTGTAATCGTTTATGGGATGACATATCGTCCCGTTCACCCTCTCCGCCACAAAATCAAGCCGCAAGCCAGCAACAACACCGCAATTACCCCAATCGTCACTGGCAGTCCCTTGAGCATGCGCACCATCCCGATTTTGATGACGATTTGAATCTTCCTCAAAAAAAGTAAATATTTATTGTTTATCAATAAATATTTATCGATCTTTGCCTAAGTGTTCAGAAATAGAAAAGCATCATGAAAGGAAAATCCAACACTGAAATTATCTTGAAGGTCATGCATGTCTTGGCCTGGGTCGTCTTTATCGGGCTGTGCATTGAGGCAGGTGCGATGCTCGTGGCTTATACGGTGAGCCTTTTCAAGCCCATTGCGGCCTCTGATTTGTACTTGGGCCTGGACTTGTCTCAGGTGCATGCTTACCGCTTTTGGCACTATACTTATGTGGTGTCATTCATGATCGGCTTACTCGCCGCAAAGGCGTATGCGGCATTTCTCGTCATCAAGATCTTTGGCAAGCTCAATCTGAGCCATCCATTTGAGGGCGGAGTGACAAAGCTGATCGAGAAGCTGAGTTACGTGATCTTGTCGATGGCGGGTTTGGTATTGATTTCCAATGCATACAGCGACTGGCTCGACCATCGCGGCGTGAGCGTGCCGGGCGGCGAGAATCTGGAAGGATTCCTGTTTCTCGCAGGCATCATTTTCATCATGGCCCAGATTTTCAAGAAGGGCACAGAGCTGCAAGCCGAAAATGAACTTACCATCTGACCCATGCCCATTGTCGTGAACCTAGATGTGATGATGGCCAAGCGCAAGATGTCGCTCAATGAGCTGTCTGAAAAGGTCGATCTCACCCTGGCCAACCTTTCCATTCTCAAGACAGGAAAGGCTAAGGCCATTCGATTCAGTACCTTGGAGGCAATTTGCAAGGCGTTGGAGTGTCAGCCGGGCGATTTGCTGGAGTATGCTGATTCAGGAGAATAATACAGGCCTTTTTGGAAAAAACCTGCGTGTGAAGTAGTTTTAGCCTTGAGAGTGCGATTGCTGAACCCATAAGGTGGAGCGATCGCACGCTCAATTGATGGGTTGGCTTGCGACCTGCTTTCCGCAAAGAAACATAGAACATGATATTTCCCAGAATGAAACATTCACTGCTACTCGTTTTTCTCCTATTGTGCTCGCATTTGTTTGGTCAAGATGTAGGGGCAAGCATTGTGACCTACGACATCGATCATTTTTGGGATGCTTACGACAAGATCGTCACGACCAAAGACAGCATACAGCAATATGCTTACCTCAATGAAATTTTCATTGAAAAAGGTTCGCCGGGACTCAAAGCCATCATGGAAGCCCGCAATTATACACCCCAATCCTATATCAATGCCATCAATCGGTACCCCTTGTTCTGGAATTCCATCAGAGCCAATACCCAGAAAGCCAATGATATGGCCCACGATATTGAAAGCGATCTTGCGAAAATCCGGAAAATTTATCCCGATTTGAAGCCTTCCAAAATCTATTTTACGATCGGCGCCTTGCGAACGGGTGGCACCACCCTCGACGGTATGGTGCTGATCGGCAGCGAGATCGCCATGGGCGATGCCCAAACTGTGACCACCGAATTCCCGAATACAATGAGCCATTTGGCACCCTATTTTAGCACCAATCCCATCCAAAATGTGGCTTTTGGGAATACGCATGAGTATATCCATACGCAACAAAAGACCACGATTGGTGACAATCTACTTGCGCAATGTGTACTTGAAGGCGTTGCCGAATTTGTGACCGTCATTGGCACTGGCAAACAATCCTCGGCACCCGCCTTGGAATATGGAAAGCACAACAATGGACCCATCCGTGACTTGTTCGCCAAGCAAATGTTCAATTCCTATTTGGGGATTTGGCTGTACAGCAACGAGGAAAATAGATTTGACAATGTGAGAGACCTCGGATACTACGTCGGGTTTGCAATTTGTGAAAAATATTATGCCCAAGCCAAAGATAAGCCATTGGCAATCAAGGAAATGATCACGCTGGATTACAACAACGCAAGTGAATTGGGAAAATTTGTGGACCAATCCGGCTATTTTGAAAAACCAATTGCAAAGTCCCAAAAAATCTTTGACAAAGACAGCCCCAAAGTGGTTGGAATCAAACAGTTCAAGAATGGATCCACCGATGTAAATCCCGGGTTGAAGGAAATCACAATCTTATTCTCAAAGCCGATGGATGAAGGTTTCAGAAGTTTTGAATTGGGGCCATTGGGCGAAAACAACTTGTTGCGCTTGGTAAAATTCTTGAATTTCTCCGAAGACAAAAAAGCCATAACCTTTGAAATCGAATTGAAGCAAAGTCAACAGTATCAAATCATTGTAGGCAGCGGCTTTATGAGCAAGGAAGAAAACCCGCTTTCATTGCGACCCTATCTGATCGATTTTAAGACAGCCAAGGAATAGTTTTTTATGACTATGCGCATGTTTAGTTTTAGATGTATATAGGGTTTGTCTTTTCGAGTGACCACAAATAGGATTTGCCTTTTGATCGAATGACAAACCCACCTGGTCATCCCGAGTGGACACAAATGGGATTTGCCTTTTGATCGAATGACAAACCCACTTGGTCATCCCGAGCGTAGCCGAGGGATCTTGAGCACAGAGACACTCCCTGCCCAGCAGCAACACGATCCCTTCACAACGAATTTATTCAATTTTGCAACTTGCTGATTATCTGAACAATACATCACTTGTCATTGGTGCCGAAGTAATCGAGGGAGCGTAGCGCCCCGATTACGCAGCGTCCCGCATAAAATGCGGGATAGCGCGGCCAGATACACCTCCTGCTTGAAGGCTCCTATTTGCAATTCCTGCCAAACGCTGCCTATCAAAAGGGCAATTTAGTAGGAGGTGTATCGGTAGGCGCTAGATTTCTCCGCTACGTCTTTTGGTTTTTGCTACGGCTCTTTCAGAGCCTTGCAAATACCAAAAGCCTCCGGTCGAAAAGACAAGAAATTTGGCTTACTGGTCAAGTTCGCGATAGGCATATAGTTTTTTATGCCTATCAGTATCATAGACAGCAACAGGAAATCCGCCAATCCCTTTCTTTTCCACGAATAGGATCCCAAAATATCGCTCCGCAATCACCGTCCGCTTTTGCGGACACCACCGGCGGCTAAAACTCAATGTCATTAAATTAGGGAATTTAAGACAAGTCCGGAGGACTTGAACCCGATTAACGGTGGGTGAAACCCACCGTCTGCGAACCCATAGAAGTGTCAACCCTGAAAGGGTTGAATGTTGACCGCGATTCATGTAGATCGCTAACATTCAACCCATTCTGGGCTGTTGACTCGGTGATTCGCCGTAGCCCTGGACTTCGTCCGGGGCTACTCACATTCAAGCCCTTCAGGCTTGCCAAGCGCATCGATTTCAGGTTCAAAGTCCTTATCTTAATCATTGGGCCAAACTGCTGGAAAACTTGTCCTACACCCCTCCAGCCAACCCCAGTCCCGCAATTGCAAATTCCTCTAATATGTAGCAACTTTGGCCCACATTTGTTCTCCCACAGGAAATATGAAACATCTCTCAACCATTTTGCTGCTCACCATGCTGCATCTCGCGTCCTTTTCCCAATCCTATGTGATGCCAGCCGAGACCGAGCCGCACGAGGGCACTTGGTTGCAATGGCCGCATCAGTTTGAATATGGCGTCGTTTTCCGCAACCGGCTTGACCCGACCTGGGTCACGATGACGAATGCCCTTGTACAAAGTGAGAATGTACACATCATCGCCTATGATGCGGTCGAGCAGCTGAGGATCACCGACCTGCTCACAGCAGCTGGCGTGCCCATGACGCGGGTCGATTTCCGTCTCTTTCCAACCAACGATGTCTGGGTGCGGGACAATGGACCGATTTATGTGCGCGATGCGGCCGGCAACCTCCACATTGAAGACTGGGGATTCAATGGTTGGGGCACCAAATTCAACTCCAACCATTGCAATCCCATACCGACAAGCATTGCCACAGCCACTGCAACCCCCGTCATAAACTTAAATGCAACAATGACCATTGAGGGCGGCGCCTATGAATTGGATGGCAATGGCGTACTGCTCGCCTGCAAGAGCTCGACCCTGAGCCAAAGCCCGACCAATGCCATCAGAAACCCTGGCATGACGCAAGCCCAAGCCGAAGGCATCCTGACACAATATTTGGGTGCGACAAAATTCATCTGGCTGGATGGGTACACTGGGACAGACGATATTACGGATGCACATATCGATGGCTTCGCCAAATTTGCAAATGAGACGACGTTGGTAACGATGAGCGATACAGATTTGGCATATTGGGGAGTCACCGCAAATGATATTGCAACGCTCAATGCTGCCAGCGATGTGAACAATGCCGCCTACAATAAGGTCTATGTACCGCTTACGCAAAACGATGTTGTGACCACTTTTGGTACCAATCTGGGCTACAAAGGATCCTATTGCAATTATTATATCGGCAATGTCGTCGTGCTCGTGCCCAACTACAATGACCCCAACGATGTCGTGGCCAACAACATTATCCAAGCGCTGCATCCCACAAAGGCGGTCTTTGGGATCGACTGTAGGAATTTGTATCAAAATGGCGGCATGGTACATTGTGTGACGCAGCAGCAACCCGTCGCCTCGGCCCCCAATGGCATTCTTGCCCCGCTCCAAAAGGGGATTCAATTGGGGCAAAATTTCCCAAATCCATGCAACGCAGCTACGACGATCGGCCTGTACCTCGACAAGCAGGCCGATGTGCAATTGCACCTTTACAATGCGATGGGAACGATCGTCGCCCACCAAGCCCACCCTCACCTCGCAGCTGGCGACCATGCACTCAAATTGGACACCGACAAGCTCCCTAGCGGCATCTACGACTATATCGTGACCATTGGCCGCAACAGCTCTTTCAGTGGAAAAATGGTCGTTGAGCGGTAAGTCTTACTGGGTGTTGCCGCTTATCGAGACAGTATTCCCAAGCACAAATAGCGATCGCGCAAATTGCTCATGCACTCGGCTTTGAAAATGTCCAGCCCTCGGCCACCTTTTGCAACAACATCGGATGGTGTTTGAGCGAGGCGTCAGAAGCCAGTTTCACATGGAGCACTGCCACGTAGTTTTTCTCAGTATAGTACCCTACGAAGAGTCCTAAGCCGAGCCCTAGGATACCGCCGATGATGTAATGCTCGTCTATCATGAGGCCGAGAAGCACGCCCACCAAGATGCCGAATCCCGTGAACAACCAAAATTGTTTTTGACCCGCTTGGTGTACCTTTTCGCAGACTGAGCACCGTGGAATCTCCATCTCGATGTATTGAAATTGGACTTTGCGCGGAATGAAGGTGCGCGAGACCTCTTTGTAGATCGTTTTTTTGAGGACGCTGCCGGCCTCGTTGGCATTTTTATCGCAGAAATAACAAGAATAGATTCCCTTGAATTTTTGCTCCAACGCTATCAACTCCGTTTCGTCTTTGCGCAGGCGTTCCTTGGTTTCCTCGGGACCATCGATTTGCAATGCCCAGCGGATGAGCGCAAGCGAGGACAGGATATCGTTTTGCTCGTTCCAAGCATTGAGCGACATGCTCCTGATCGCCGTTGTGAGTTGATTCCGGATTTCGTTGGCGAAGGATGGGAATGCATTGAGTGCTGCGACATTCAGCTCCCGCTCCAGGACTGCGACAGCGTCTTTGGGAGCATACCTTTTTTGCTCGATCTGGGTGGCAACCGATTTGAGTTCGGTGAGCAAATCAGACCATGGTTGCAGCAAGGGCGCATTTTGGGCATGCGAGACGCGGTCCTCGTGTCGTTTTTTGGCGAGGGCGTAATTGTCTTGATAGGTCTTTTTGTCGGCGTTGTCGATATTGAGTTGCTGCAGATGCTCCAGCAATGCAAAGGCGACATCTACCATATCGAATTGATCCCAAATCGCGAGCTGCAAATAATTGATGCTTGATGCGATATTTTCCAGATCGCCTTCATAGAGATTGGGCAAGCGGTTGATGACGGCAACGGGGAAATGGCGCTGCACTAGCCCCACGATCTCGTGGATCGTCGTGGCTGTATAGCGCGAAGTCTTGGCCTTGATGTCGAGCCTGAGGGTCTCAACCTCAGCAATCCGCTCATGCAGCTCCTGGATGGTAGATGCGTAGGCCGTGCTGACGCTGTCGGCATTGATCAATGCCTGCGCATTCAATATCGAAACGCACAAATTTTCATCGCCACTGCGCAGGGCCTTGGACAGGCTACGGTCAAAATTGTAAGCAAAAAATGGACTTACAAAATTGACGAAATCAATGCGTTGGCAGAGCTGATCGGTAGAAAAAGACGTAAAAAAAGCCTCGTCCCCGAGGGCCAAATAATCGTTGAGTGCGCGATGGGACGTCGCGAGGGCGTAGTAAAACTCCCGTTTGCGCACATCGTCCCAAGCCTCGATCGCCTGCTGGCAATTGGACTTGGTAATGGTGCGCCCCTTGTGCTGGTAGAGTCCCTCGTCTGAGAGATCAATCTCCGCGAGCAGTCGCTTGCGCGCCCTTTTGAAGGTCTCGTCGTCGAGGTTTTCAAGCGGCTTGGCTTGCAATTCTAGGAGCTCGATCGGATTGATGAATAGCATCGATGGCAATGTTAAGAGGTTGCTAAGGGTGTGAATTTAGCATCCTGAAGTGGGTATTGCAAGTGGGAAAACAAATTTTGCCGAATCGCTGCGGATGTAGATCAGCAGACAATTTGTCAGCGGCCTGTGCAGCGTGTAGCACTCATGAAAATAGCGCATTTACCTCGTCCAAATCGAAATATTCAGGATCAAATTCCTCGCCGGTCCATTCCTGCAGATCACCCTATCACAATGTGATCTCAATTGATAGATGCAGCGCGCGAGGTTGCAGAACAAAGCGGAATTTTTTGGGAGTAGCAATGCGGCGAAAATAGGCAGTGGAATGAATGAGCAAAAATTGATTTTTCCACTATGCCCGAAACTTATACAAACAAGTACCTGTAAGCGAAGTCATCCAAGTCGATGGTCATGCCTTTGTCTAGCATGAGATAATACCTCTCTGTATGCTGTCTGCGGCCTTTTGTATGCTTGGTATCCCATAGTCCAAGCGTGCTGATTGTGTAATCTGCACGTCCTTGATCCAACAATGATGACGCAGGATTGGGTGCGATATTCCAAGTGCGGGCATCGACAATGAAGAATCGATTGAACGAATACCCTTCTTCATCAGGGGCGATCAACTTTGGATCATCACTCCACAACTCGCGTTTGAAACTTTGGCAATTGCCGCAGGCGTAGTATAGGTTTTCCCAATTGCAAACGAGATGATGAAAGCGGGGATCGGATTTCGGGTGGAAATGGTCGATCGAATCTTCACGGGAGCCTAGCGGCCAATCATCGCAATAGGCACATCGAAATTGGGTCGCTTCACCCAATTGTCTTTCCAATTCCCGATTGATTGGCTGCCCTTGATGGCTAGGCCATTGAAATTTTACGTTTACATCTTTGCTACGCTTCTCTTGAAATCGTTTCCCCCATTGCTCCCCGTGCGCGAGCAGGAAGGTGGGAGCTTCAGGTCGTTGAAATGGTTGCATGTCTAAATCGTTACTTCTTTATGGAGGATGCGCGCTGCTTGACGCAATTCAAAATTCACGAGATGAGCCATTTCGATGCTCTGCTTGGCAAGCGCATCACCCATGCGATTGAGGTCCGCCCAATTCGTTTCATTCGGGTTGCTCAAGGTCTCCTTGCGCAAGGCGTAAAACCCATCTAACTGCGCCTCCGCACCAATCCCAAATTGTTCACGAATGTCAAAGACTTCCTCCAAAATCGAGCGGTAACTCAGTGCATCCTCAGAAAGTTTGGGTTCTCCATCCAAAACCGAATTTCCATCTGCATCCAACTTGAATTTGTACACCCAAGCCCCATCCACAGAGCCGATGATGAAGGGAGAATGCGTTGTGAGGAAAATCTGCGCCTTGGGAAACAGTTTTTGAATAACAGGAAGAATTCGACGCTGTGCCTTGGGGTGCAGGTGCACGTCAATTTCGTCTAGAAAGAGCGTGAAATTTTCTCTTGCCTCTTGTGGTAAATCATCCAAACGGAACACCAAATCTGCGAGCCAGCTAATGATAGATTGATAGCCATCGGGCAGAGATTCCAGTGCTATGGGTTGATCGTCCAGAAGTACACGTACCTGAAGTGAACGTTCATTGATCACGAATTGAACTTTTCGATCGATGATCTCTCCAACGGCAAGTTCTACTTTCTCGATTTGGGCGAGGTATTTTTTTGAACTGGGAATATTACCACTTTGAAAGGCAAGTGCAGCCCGTGTTTTGTTGTCTTTGATCCATTCAAATAAATTGGTCTGCGGTTCGTTTTTTTCAAAATGGATGGCCTCATCTAGTGGATTCGAAGCATCTAGTTCACTGGAACCATTGCTGTCATTTTGAAATCTGCGAAATCCATTGTAGGTGAAAAATCCGTAAGAAAGTTCGGAGGCATCGCGCAATTCTTCCTCTACGAAAAAATCTCTCAGACGCTTTACGACTGCGTTTTGCTTTTCCGTTGCTGACAGCCTATAGCCTTGCTTCAAATATAGCTGCTGCAATGCTTTATCAATGGTAATGCTAGCGCCTTGAAACCCAATTTTGATAAACGATCGTTGCGACATTTTCGCAATTGTGCGGTGTTCGCTGTATTGTCGGAAGCGTAGTTCAATGGCTGTCAACGCCTCCAACAAGGTCGTCTTCCCTGTCCCATTTTCCCCAGTGAAAATATGGATCTCAGCCTTGTCCTTCACCGGGCATTCGGGAAACGACAGATCCAAGTGCTTGAAAACACCCACTTCGTTAATTCCCAACCTCCTAATTCTCAAATCTTCCATCGCCTAATGTCGAAGTTTATTTACCCGCAGACGGCGTTTTGGGAACAACCGTTTTGTCCAGCAACTGATTTGCTTTTTCCAGTTTCTCTGGGAAGAGCACTTTTCCTTTGAGCTCGTCGAGACGAGTATCGTTTTTGAAGCGCGGAGCCTTGTCCTTTTCCATTGCTTTTAAAATTGGTGCGAATTGTTCAAATATATAGCTTTTGGACAAAATTTGCAATCCTCATTGTCCTCAAATGCGTCGGCCTGTCCCAAAATCATGGAACAGGCCGACACTTCGCATAAAAAATAATATGAGTATCCGTTTCATTAACAGTAGATCCAAAAAAGCTTGTCATTTCGACCGAAGTGGTCGAGGGATCCGCCGCGGCGGAGACGAGACCACGCAGCGGAGAAATCTAGCGCTTCCAGTAACACCTCCTACGTAACCA
>JANORP010000412.1:0-1813 GCA_031415375.1 Bacteroidota bacterium
GATCACGCACATCGATCGGCTTGCCTTCGGGCGCGTCGCCAACAATTTTCCCATCTGGGGGCCTTCCAATACTGCCATCATCAAGCCCGTACCTCGATTCCGTTTTTTCCATCATGGACATTGCTCCACTTTCCTCTTCACCCACCTCTCCGCCCGTTTTCGGGGAAGTTGTCAGTGCGAATTTGGGTGGGGGAAGAGACTTTGGCTGGGCTGGATGCTTGGAGTCAACCTCCATTTCGCCAAGTGAAGACGCTGGCGCTTTAATTGCGGGTGATTTTTCCATCTTTTCTGAGGGTAATTATGATACAGAACGATTCAAAATCATAATTTATGAACAATACCCCTTTCAAACTACCGCCCGCCGAAAATTATATGCGCGATTGGTACTAGCCCCCAGTAAACCAATGATTTGTTTGCTAGGCTAGTCACCCAAGCCGATTCCCTAGCCAAGCCGATTTCAGATGCCATCGGTGTATGACCACCACCCATTGCAAGCCATTGGGGCTCACAGCTCAGGTTGATTGATTTGCGATTGCGCCAGCTGTAGCGGTGGCATCATTGCCTGTAAGGCATGTCTGCTACCGATGGAGTACTTGCAGGCATTTGGTTGCTCCCGATTCCGTGACAAAATAGAGCCCCGCGGGCCAGGCACTTACGTCGATCTCGAATTCGGTTGCGAGGCCATCGCTGCTAGTAGGCGCTGCCGCAGATGGTTGCTGCCAAAGGCATTGGCCGATGATGTTTACAATTTGCACCGCTTGGGTCCCGTTTGGGATCCGAATGCGCAAGCGTCCATCGACGGGATTGGGGGAGACTTGCACGTGCATGTCCTCGCTGGGGGACGTGATCGCGACCAAACAGACAGGAACCACATCGACGAGGGTATTCATGCAGGCATTGGTGCGCACAGCTGCGTTGTAGTCAAAAAAGATGTCGGCAGCATTGAACACCTCTGTGCCTGAGGCGATGTTGGCCACGGGCATGATTTCATAGATCACATAGCCGTGGCTGGCAGGTTCATTGCTGTTGCTGTCTGGGAGGTTGATGTTGTGAAATCTGAACGAGATGACGTTTCCAGGCAGGATCGCGGTCACCATGGGATGGCTTGTGGCGATGATCTTGAGCGTCGCCAAATCCAAGGAGGGGGCCAGACTATCTAGAATCTCAACTTCGAGGGCTTCGGCAGTACCTGTATTTTGGAATTGCACGGTGTAGCTGAGGGGGGCATCGATGCGCACATAGTGTGCCGCGCATTGCCCAAGGGGATAGACCTGCTTGATATTGGGATCGTAGGAATTCACTACCGGAAATGCATAGTCGCTGCGGATATTGTCTTGGGAATTTTGATCTCCAAGCGTCGGCGTGATGGCGAGCCCAAGGTGGATGGTGTCGGTCGCCTGGGCAGTGGTATTGGTGAGCAAAGTCACCTGCACGATGAAGTGCGCGCTGTCGTAGGCCATCGTTGGGAAATTCCAAAACAGCGTGTCGGAGGTAACCAGGCTGGGCAAGGGAACTGCCGTCTGGTAAGCAACCAAAGTATCCAAAGCGAGTTTCACTTGGCCTGCAATGGGGCTGCAACCACGGTTCAAGGCATCTATCGTCAGGGTAGTAGCCACGCCTGGGCGAAAATTGCCAGCAACCATGAAGGCGGAAAGATCAAACCCGCCGAGCAAGGTGGGGCCTGCCAGGAATACACTGCGTTCACGACTGCAACCAAGCCCATCGGTGACCGAGAGGCTAAAGATGCCAAAGGTGGATGTGGTAGCCGCCGAATCGAAGATCACCGGGCTTGTGCTCCATTGATAGGCATAGG
>JANORP010000413.1:0-1787 GCA_031415375.1 Bacteroidota bacterium
TTTTATTTTTTGATTGTATTTTTTTTATCTTAATTACCTTTAAAAATTTATACTATTTAAAAGTACCTTGATTTTGAAAAACACATCTCAATACTAAATACTATGTACTATTTTCTATCAAATTCCATCCGCTTTCCAACATTAGATGCATTTACTACTCCATTTTCATAAGCCATATGGCCACTTACCATTGTTTTTTCTATTGTTGCATTAAAATTAAAGCCATCAAGTGGGCTCCATCCGCATTTGTATAGTATATTATTTGTAGAAACTTTATACGGCTTATTTAAGTCCACCATTACCAAATCTGCAAAATATCCTTCTTTGATATATCCCCGCTCTTTTATTTGAAAACAATCTGCCACGGCATGGCTCATTTTTTCTGCTATTTTTTCTAGCGATATTTTTCCTTCTTTATGATAATGCAACATCAGTTGTAGGGGATGTTGCACTAGAGGCAAACCAGCGTGTGCTTGCTCATAAGGTCCTTCTTTTTCCGACAATAAATGTGGCGCATGGTCGGTTGCTATTACATCTAATCGGTCATCTAACAATGCTTCCCATAAAGCTGCTTTGTTATGAGGTGCTTTTATAGCAGGGTTGCATTTTATTTTATAACCAAGCCTTTCATAATCATCTGCCGTAAAATGTAAATGATGTACACATACTTCTGCTGTTATTCTCTTATCTTTTAGAGGAAACATATTTCCAAAAAGTTGTAACTCCCTTTCTGTAGAAATATGTAAAATATGCAATCGGGTATTGTACTTTTATGCAAATTGTATAGCTGTTAAGGAAGCGCATCATCAGCAACAATAGCTTGGTCTTGAAAGGAAGTTTGTAGCGTTTCTTCATGCTTCAATTTGCCTGCACTGGGCAAGGCGCGGTTGGATCGTGTGCAATCGAATAAGGGAGCTCAACTGGCATTACAGACCATTGGAAAATGGGCGTTGCCGCGCTCACACCAATGCTTCAATCAAAATCGGTCGTCAACTTGAACCGCAGCACTCTGCCATTGCCAGCATCTGCCACATACAGCAGCTGATTGTAATAAGCCACTGCTGTAGGTTCGTTGAATTGCATCAAACCAACCCCAGAACCGCCAAATGAAACCTTGATGTTTTTGGTACTGGAACTGCCCGCAGGTGCCCGCACGCCTTCCAAACCAGCACTTGTGAACTGGTAGAGCGAGTCCTTCTCGCGGTCTACGACCCAAATATAGTTGGTACCATCGCCACTGTAGGCTACATCGGTAGGGGCCGCAAATCGGCCCGCACTGTAGAGAAAACCATCTGCTTTTGACGTGTCACCAATGGGCAATTCCTCGACAAAGTAGTCGACGCCACCGTCGGTCACGACGACATTGATGTATTGCACTTTGATTTCAGTGGCTGATGCCATGGATGTGAAGACAAAATCTTCCTCCGTGCTCACAAAAGGGGATTGTGGTGGCTGGCATTTGGTCGTGATACCATACGGCTTCTCAAAATAATCACCCAAAATACCCAAACTGGTATTCACGTTCACGGTGGAGATAAATGCATCGTCACTACCAAACCTTACAACCGCATCATCAGGTCCAAAGACAGGCGAGGTGCTGTTGCCGCTACGCGTGACAAAGTAGGTATTGTCGGCCTTGAGGCCAATGCCGTTGAGAGAGACCTGATCGTCCACGTTGGGCGCAAAGGTCGCCTTGTAATAAAAAGGATGCACAGACTTGTGCTCGATGACTGCATTTGCCAAACCATAGCCAGCGCTGTTATCGAGATGTATGCGGTAAATCGCAG
>JANORP010000414.1:0-6862 GCA_031415375.1 Bacteroidota bacterium
TCTCCCCGCGCCAATAACGTATATGTCTGCGGGCGGCTTTGGGTGGGGTTGCCCTTTTAAAAAAAACTATTTTGGGGTTTCCCGCGGGTCTCGCGCTATGTCGAGACCCCCGCCCACCTTGCCTCCTCTGCCCCCCCCACGAACGGATCGCCCTGGCTGTTGTGGGGAGGCCCGCCTTTGGAGTGATGCCCGACGAACGGATCGCCCCGGCTGTTGTGGGGCTGTTCCCCGATTTTATAGAGGCCGTGTGCGCCGAGGCATGTGGCCCCGCAACAGCGTATCGCATCGGTAGTCTAGATTGGTCACTATGGACGAAATTCCTACCCAAACTGCCATTTTCAGATGCCATCGTTGACATCGGCTATCATCGATTTTGATGCGTTGGCCCTAGTTCAAAGCCAATGCATTGACATCCACAATTGAGCAGCAGGACTAAAAATGCCGAAGCCCTGATCCGGGGAGGATGGGGCTTCGGTGTATTCAAAATGCTGCTGAAAAAAGGCTAAGGGGAAGGAAATGAAAGTGCTGTAGCTGGCAAAATCAGGCTGCATACTCAAAGCTACTGTAGAGGCGCTCAAGCGCCTCAAAGTAAGCTTGATCGTAGCGATCCTGGGCATCAGGGGTAGGCTCTGGGCTGATAGACTCTGGCTCGGCGACCACGCCCATGCAAAGATCGCATTGGCAACCCGACAGCAAGAGGTATTGGTTGCTGCAGGTACAGTAGAAGGTGGTGGTGGCGGCGGCGTACAATCTATTTTCCATTTTTCATTTCCTTTTGATAATCCAAAGCTCAGTGTAGTTTTTGACATCTCGTGTCAAAAACTCGGAGCAATTTTCATTTTTGAAAAATATTTTGTGTCGGTTCCAGCTGCAAGACCAGCCATCGCTACCCAAAAAGAGGCCGCCCTTTCGGGCGAAAGGGCGGCTCTCCAAAAAATGCTGCTGTGAGACTACTGAATACTAGGTGTAGATGGGGGGATAGTGGGGGATGGGATATATTGAAAATGCTGAACGAACGATTATGCTGCGAATTCAATGTCTTCATAGAGGCGCTCCAGCGCCTCGAAGTAACCGAGGTCAAATTGCTCGCTTTTCTCGAAATGCTCCAACTCTGGGCAGTCGAGGTCGGCGATGAGGCCCATGCAGAGCTCGCAGACGCAACCCGATGCCAAGAGTGGCTGGAAGGGGCAAGTGCAGAGCAAAACGTTGGTATCCATGTGCAATCTCTTTTCCATTTTCTTTCGCTTTATATCCCAAAGTAGAGATCGGCTTTTGACATCTCGTGTCAAAAACTCGGAGCATTTTTCAAAAGCGACGAATTATTTATGGCAGGTGTCTATGCCGTGCGCATCCCAAAACCACAGCGGAAAGTTGCGTGGTCCCGTCGCGTCTAGGCACTTAATCCTCGTCCTTGGCGCAACCCGAGACCTCGCTCAAAATGGGGAAGCAACAAAGTTATGCACTTAATTGCTTAAAATGTGGATAGCCAAATATTTGATTGTCAGTAGATAATTGAATGTATCGAATATTGTAAACAATACATTTGTGGGTATCAAACCTTGCGATTGGCAATACGTTCGCTCAAGTATTCCCGCAATTCTAGCGGTTCCAAGACTTCTATCTCATCCATCAGGCCAAGGATGAAACGGCCTACTGAGATGAAACTATTGCAGGTCGCTTCAAAGAGGTAGTGCTTAAAATCCTCCTTGTATATATGTGGCGCAGACAGGGGAAATTCTTCTTTCAGGAGATGAGCAGCCCGCATGCTCAACCGCAGCTTTACGGCATTGGGCTCGCCGCCATTGATTCCAAAAATGTCGGGTTTGGCCTCGGCTTCATGAAAGATCTCAAATTGCCAATGTTCATCGAGCAGGGTCACCTCCTCGATGCGTTCGATCTTGTAGGTCTTGGTCACGTTGGGGCCATGCTCAAAGCCTTTGACAAAGACACCATCGGCCGAGAAGGCGTAGGGTTCCACGCGGCGGGATTTAATGCTAGAGGAGTTGGCGCTATGGTAATTGTGTAGCCTCACTTGGCGGCGCTCACGGATGGCATTGGCGAGTTTCTCCATGTTGCGGCTGATATCGACCTTCACGATCACCTTGAGCACGTCCTCCATCCCAGAGAATGCCAGCATCTTTTGCGTAATGACACGCTTCATCGGGTGACTTTCGGGAATTGAAGCCAGTGCTTGGGCCAAGATCCCCGCTTCCTCGGCTGAGAATTGCAGGTTTTTCTCAAATTTTTGCACTTCGCTGTCCAGCCCCCTGATCACATATTTGCCCTTTGCGATCTCCTCGGGGAAAAAGCCCACCTGCTCCAGCAGCTCCAAATCACGGTAGATAGTGCGGTAGGTCACGCCCAATTTTTCAACGAGATCGTTGATGCTGAGTCCAAATGGAGACTTGGTCAGGAGCATGATCTCCCGAAACAAGCGTAACAATTTGCCTTTGTAGTCTGCTTCTGCCATAATTGATCCCTGAAATTACTGCCAATGCGTCAAATTGCAAAGGAATGGTTCATTGTTTTGTAAAAGCTTGCAATAGGTCTATTTTGGCAAGATTATTCAAGGGAATGAAAGACAAAGTCATATTGATCACAGGTGCGTCGAGCGGGATCGGGCGAGCGCTCGCACTCAAGTTTGCACGCGAAGGTAGCAAAGTCATGCTTGGGGCACGCAGCTTGGAGCAGCTTGCCGAGGTAGGGGCTGAGATTCGGCTAGCGGGCGGCACGGCGCATTGGACTAGACTTGACGTAACGCAAAATACAGATTGCGAGGCTTTTGTGGCTGAATGCTTAAAGCAATACGGGAGGGTGGATGTACTCATCAACAATGCTGGCATCTCCATGCGAGCATTGTTTCAGGATTTGGATGTAGAGGTGATCGAGCGGCTCATGCAAGTCAATTTTTTTGGAACGGTCTATTGCACCAAGGCGGCCTTGGATAGCATCGTAGCACACCAAGGCTCGATCGTGGGCGTGTCGTCCATCGCGGGTTATCGAGGTCTCCCGGGTCGCACGGGTTACTCTGCCTCCAAGTTCGCAATGCATGGATTCTTGGAATCCTTGCGCACCGAGCTGCTCAAGAAAAATGTACATGTCTTGCTAGCCTGTCCAGGATTCACCGAAAGCAACATTCGCAAAGTCGCTCTCAAAGCCGACGGCAGCTCGCAGGCCGAGACACCGCTCAATGAAGACAAACTCATGAGCGCCGAGACCGTTGCCGACTACATTTACAATGCCGTCGTGCGGCGCAAGCGCACACTTACGCTCACGACCCAAGGCCGACTCACTGTATTTTTGAACAAGTGGCTGCCCAAGTTCATGGACAAAATGGTCTTTAACCATTTTGCGAAGGAGCCAGATTCGCCACTCAAATGAGTTGGTTGGCGCAGGCATGGGTTCGGAATGTTGGACAAAACTGCATATTTTAGACCAGTGAACACGGCCTTGGCATGGATAGGGAGACAATTGGCGCAAATGAAAGTGGGCATGTGGATCGTATTGGTCATGCACGGCTATCTGTTCACGACCGCCATTGTCCATCGCAGTTACCTTACAGACGACTCGATACAATACCTCACGATCGCTGAAAACATGGCCGATGCAGGCGTGTATAGCCAAGGCTACGCCGCGCCATTGGTGGCAGACCATCAACGCACGCCAGGCTATCCAGTGTTTCTTTATCTGATGGGACGCAATCAGTTCTGGATCTTGCTAGTACAGCATGCATTGGTCTTGCTCTCTGGATGGTTGTTGTACCGCATATTGCTGCTGCACTATGGTCCAAAATGGGCGTTTTATGGAAGCATGTTATACCTGCTGCAACCTTATCCTGCGATTTTTGCGAGCTACATTCTCAGTGAGACGCTCTTCATCTTCCTTTTGCTTGGCTGGTTCTATTTTTACCTGCGATTTTGGCGAGGAGATGGCTGGATCGCACTCTGCATTGCTATGCTGAGTCTGTGCCTGGCAGTGTTGGTGCGGCCTGTAGCTTATCCTTTGCTCATAGTGGCATGCGTGATCGCATTGTTGCAAGCTGTGAAATTGAGGCGACAAATGATCCCCCAGTTGGCCTTGATCGTTGCCGTGCCGCTGCTCTTGCTGGGGCCATGGTTGCTGCGCAACCACCGCGACACGGGGCAATTCTCTATGAGCACAATGGGTGCGATGAGCATGTTGCATGGTCGCCTGGGTGGCTTGGAGGCGAGTCGCCAAGGTTTGGGCACCGATGAGCAGCACCTTTATATGTTAGGCGATAGCATTGCGGCTTTGGAAGTTGGTTTGGGGAATCTCAGAACTTATCCCGCCAACAAACAGACGCATGAAACAGAGCAGATCGCAAGTGGATTGAGCAAGGTGACCTTGTCTTTTTTCTGGAGCCATCCTTGGGATGCCTTCTTATTCCAAGTCAGATGTTTCTTGCAAATGTTCAAAGGCGTCGGTTATGGCTGGGCAAGGGACCTTACGCATTCCTCGGTTGCAGCATTTTGCTTCGCCGGTCTGCAGCTTGGACTGAATATACTCAGTTATCTTGGATTGGTGATTGCCGTATGGCGGCGCAAACAATGGCGCATCCAAGAACGCCTCGCATTTTGGACGACTTGCATCCTACTCGTGGTCTCGGCAACCGCCTGGGCCGATGGCCGCTATAGAGTCGTCGTAGATCCAATGCTTGTATTGTTGATGGTATTTGTGGTCTGGAACTATGAGCGCATGCAGGCCACGGTCACTCCGAAAGACCCCTCAAATAGCTAGAAAAGGATATTTACTTCAACACCAAGTCAAATTCCCTTAAAGTGTCGCCCAGATTCCATGTAGCAACATGTAAATTGGGTGCGAATGCATAACTTGGCAATAAATCATCGTGTCCATGATGGATTCTTGATCCTTTTAGGGGCAAGAAAAATGGTTCTTTATTAATGGTTGGCGGCTTTGATCGCATGAATTGAGGTCGCTCGCCACTGATTCTTTTTGAAATAGGAATAAATAGGGGAACTCTATGAAAAATACACTCTTGCAACGTGCGGGATTGATGGCGCTAGGTTTTTTGAGCATATTGATCGTCTCGCAAATCGTGCTTGGAAATGCCGCAGCACCGCCTGCGAGCAAGTCTGGCGCTCCAGGTGAAAACAAATGCCTGCAATGCCACGGCGGCACCGCCGGCACGGGCAGTTTGAGCATGGTGTTTGGGAACAATGAAACCCAGTATGTACCTGGACAGGTCTATACGATTTCAGTCAATGTCACCGATGCCAGCAAGCTACGTTTTGGATTCCAAATCACAGCATTGGCGGGTGGCGTCGGTGCGACGGTGGGCACCTTTGCCGTGACCAACACTACGACAACTTCTTCACAGACGGCCACGGTTTCGGGTAGCCTGCGCAAATATGTGAACCATCGGTCGGCGAATGCTACCCAAAACTGGAGCTTCAACTGGACTGCTCCAGCAACCGACATCGGGCCGATCACATTTTTTCTCGTAGGTCTCGCGGCCAACAACAGCAACACGAGTGCTGGCGACAAGGTCTATAGCCTGACCTCTACAATCACAGCTGTACCGCCACCGCCTCCCGTAGCTGCGGTATCTGTCACCGACACCAGCGCTTGCGTGGGCACTGCGGTCACATTCGCCGACCAAAGCACCAATAGTCCCAGCATTCATAATTGGTCGTTTCCCGGCGGTACGCCGTCCACGAGTACTGCTGCCAACCCAAGCGTCGTGTATGCAACTTCAGGGTTCTACGATGTCACGCTCATCACAGGCAATGTCACTGGTGCAGATACGATTACCCTCGTAAGCTATATCCATGTCTATAATCTTCCAGGAATCACAGCACTGCCCACGCCTACATCATGTTTTGGGGGTGACAATGGCCGCATCAATCTCACCGCCACCGGGGCGGGTGGATTCACTTATGCCTGGAGCAATGGCACTACGGCCGAGGATCCTACCAATCTCGTTGCCGGTAGCTACACAGTGACCGTGACCGATCAAAACGGTTGTTCCAATACCGCCAACTTCACTGTGGCCGAGCCTACCGAGGTGACCGTGCTCCTGAGTTCGCAACCTGCAAATTGCGGTATGAGCAATGGCTCTGCAACGGCAAACCCCGGCGGTGGCATCGCTCCATACAGTTATCTCTGGTCCACAGGAGACACCAATGCGACCGCGTCCAATTTGGCCGCAGGTTCCTACAATGTCACAGTTCATGATGCCAACGGCTGTGAGCAGATCGGCACAGTTGGCGTCTCCAATACTGGTGCACCATCAGGTGCCAGTGTAGCTTTGCAGCCTACCTGCAATGGCGACATCGATGGCAGCATCGACCTCATCGTCACAGGTGGCATGTCTCCTTTTACCTACCAATGGAGCAACGGGGCTAGCACGCAAGATCTGAGCGGCTTACCTGCAGGCACCTACACTGTGACCGTGACATCTGCCAATGGCTGTGTATTGACCCAAGTCGTCACGTTGAACGAGCCGTCGCTGCTTACAATGACCGTCGGCAGCACTCCCGAGATGTCTGGAGGAGATGGTACAGCCACCGTCACGCCTGCAGGCGGCAATGGCGGCTATAGCTACCTCTGGAGCAATGGGCAGACAGGGGCCACTGCAACCAACTTGTCGGCGGGCAGCTATGCGGTCACGGTGACCGACAGTTTGGGTTGCAACACGAGCACGACGGTAAATGTGAGTTTGGTGATCGGCGTCGCTGGACCACTCACCAGAGATCTCTTTACAGTCGGCCCCAACCCATTCGATGATTTCATGACATTGACCCCCAACGTCACGATCTACGGCCGATTTACCGTGCACCTGGTCGATATCGAGGGACGCATCGTGTTTGGTACAGCACTC
>JANORP010000415.1:0-15404 GCA_031415375.1 Bacteroidota bacterium
GCGCAGGCCACCGGCTTCCCCGAAAACGAAGTTAACTTGAAAAATATTTTTCAGCAAGTTTTCAAAGCATCACAAGCACAAGGAGTTACGAGTTCGATTTTTCACCTGCTGAATCGCTGTCGATATCCCGCAGGTCTATGCCATCCAATTTCAAGATGCGCGGATCGTCGGTCGATCTTTCGGTGGGTCTCAGAGCCGCCCATTCCTCGTGTCTTTTCAGGAGAATTTCCAGCGAGGTTCCATGGACTTGGATGACGGCAGGATGACGGAGAAGCTTTGTGGGCATGATGCTGATTTTGAGACTACTTTTTAACATCGAGGAATGGTGCCGCAAAACAATTTTCACCAACTCGGGAATGAAATTTCTTAGGCTGATTTTTTTGCCTTTGGGGATCTCTTTTGACCTTCATTCACGACACGCTTTTCATCTACCTTGAGCTGCCTTTCCACCTTTTTTACATCCTCGAACGCAGGCAATTCCTCGGGTTTCACGCCGCGCTCTTTAAGCATCTTGCGCACGGCCAAGTTGTTGTCTACATGTTCCTTGGAAATCTGGGATTCGCCCTTGAGATCCTTGTCCACCACATTGTGGCTCGTCAATTCCGTTGCGAAGTCTTTGGCCTTGATGGTCAATGTCGGTAAGAAGTCCGCTAGCGGGCGATTGGCTGGGATGTTGAGTTTGGTTTTCATGTCGCTCGTGGAATGCCCTCCAAACAAAGCCTGATCACCCTTGGAGCGAATGGCTGCAAATCCCTTCTCGTCCACCTCCCGCTCGTAAATGATGGCCGACAACTTCTTCTCCGACTTGGACAGTTTTTCCCTGGCCGCGACGCGGGCCACATCTTGGAGACGCTTCTCGACGATTTCCTGCTTGCGGGTCTGCACCGCAAAGTAGGTCTGAGCAAATGCAACGGGGCTTTTGGAGGCGTCGCCATTTTGCGCAATCAAGTAGCAGGCATACCGCGTAAGGGCAATGTCGTCGATTTCTCGTTCCGATCCGCTGCCCAGCGTGACCATTTTCCTGACGTCAAGAAAATGGTCAGAAACCGCAGAATCGACGTTTTTACATGAAATCTTGGCTTTGGAGACCACCTTCACAAAGTTTTCCCACTTAGAATAGCCGAAGATTTCCTGCAATTCACGGGCGCTCCAGCACTCAAGGCCATGGTAGAGGTAACAAGCTTTTTCAAACTTGTCAAACAGTTCGATGATTAATTCTTGTTTCATAAGGCAAAATTAACAACAATATTTGCAAAATGAAAACAATTCGAGAAACAATATGCACAATATTAGCAAAATGGTATTGAACGGTCGCATTTCCAGCACCTTTGGAAATGCGACCATTCATTTTGCGGCCACTTCGGAATTGGGCGATCAGTGCACGACGATCTTTTCCGATTTGGAGCCACCCAAGGCAGATTCGGCCTTGTAAAAGTACACTCCCTTTGCCGCAAGGCTCAAGTCGATCACCGCCTCATTGGTTCCAAGATCCGCGCGGTACACCAATTCCCCCAATAAGTTGCGGATTTCCACTTTTGACAGCGCCATCTCCCCCTTGATCGTGAAGAGGCCATTATTGGGATTGGGATAGACCACGACATGGAGCTGATTGTTGCAGCCTGCAGTCAAGATCTTGGAATGGGTGATCCGGCCATCGGCATCGGTCTGCTTAAGGCGATATTGCGCGGCCTCCCAGAGCGGCTCGTTGTCGGTGAAGGAATAGAGCAGGGTTTGGCTACTGCTCGCGGCGCCCTCGACACTGCCGATGGATTGAAAATCTTTTCCGTCGCTGGAGCGTTCGATCGTAAAGTAGTCATTGCCAAGCTCGGAGGCCGTGGCCCATTTGATTTCGACATTGCCTTCGTTGCAATCGGCGGTGAAGGATTCAAATTCCACAGGAAGCGGAACTGCAAGATCGGTTTCCCAAAGTCCGCGGCCAGTTGTCGCAGCCCTGAGTTTGCCATTCAGATAGCAGATTTCAAGTTCATGGACATCGACATTGGGGAGATTGGTCATGAAGGGCTGCCAGGAAGCGAGCGAATTGTCGCGGAAATAGACGCCGACATCCGTCCCGACATAGAGGCCGTCGTTGGAGCCATTTTGATAGACGATCGTGTTCACGGGCAGGTTGGGAAGACCGGTCGTGTAAGCCGACCATGAAACGCCCGCATCGGTCGTCTGCCAGACCTTGTTGGCTGAGGAATAGCCAGAGAACGTGACCCAAGCTTTCGTCGCGTCGGTGTTGCTCACGGTAATCGCGGTGATGCTCGCCGAGCCGACTGGCAACAAGCCTGTCACGTCGTTGAAATTGTTGCCGTCGGTGGTGAGAAACATCCGGTTGGATCTGGCAGCGTAGATGTAATTGGTGTTGGAGGGTGCGTAGGCGATCGCCACGATGTTTCCTGCGCCGCCGACGATGTTGCCCACTTGGACAAAGCTGCCGCCCAAGGCAGCTTGCGTGGAGCGCCATATTTGCGCTTTGCCGATGAGCATGATCGAGTCATTGGTCGGATGCAGCACGACTGGCGTCAACCAATTGCCTGTCGCATTCACGCCCGCGCCGCCAAATGAGCACACGACATTCATCGAGCCGAGGGTATTCATCATCTTGAGAATGCGCCCTTGGTAGGTTTCCATGTAGAAGACCGTGTCGTTGTCATATTCATAGATGCACTCCATGCCATCGCCAGTGTTGGGCGTCACCATATCCCAAACTGCTCCCGTGAGGCGGTGTGTCGCCATGTCTTGGTGGCCGGTGAGAATGGTATAAGGATTGATCTTGGAGGTGCCGAGGCGGTACATCTGGGCGATGCCCATGCCCTCATTCATCGGCGTCCAGTTCAGGCCGCGGTCAGTCGTCTTCCAAACACCGCCGTCGTTCATGGAGAAATAGGTCGAGTCATTGCCCGGCAGGTATTGGATGTCGTGGTGGTCGGGGTGCACGAAGGGCACGACAAACCCATTGCCGCTCGAGTGCTTGGTCCAGGTGACGCCGCCGTCGAGGCTCTTGTACATGTCGGTGCCACCGACAATGATCGTGTCTTTGTGCATCGCCGACACGGCCATGGCAATGTTATAATGCGCTTGGGAACTCGGTGCACCCACAAGGATATTGGGCGCATTGGCCTGAAGTGTGAAATTGTCCCCGCTGTCCATGGAGCGGTAGAAGCCATAAAAATCGTTGGTGACTTTCTTGACTGCGAGCAAGTACACGAGGCTGGGGCTTGCAGGTGTCACTGCGATCTCGAGTCGGCCGACATTGGCGGTCAAGGGAACACCCACGGCAGTGGAGGTAAATGTTGCACCACCATCAATCGATTTGTAATAGGTGCCTGCCGTCGTAGTACCCGAGGAAGCGTAGACGATGGTCGGATCGCCCGGCTTGAACTCGATGTCGGTGAAGACGCCGGCGCCCACCACTGCTGGCCACGACGTCCCGGAATCGATGCTACGAAGCAGGCCGATCGATGTAGCTGCAAAAATGATGTTGGGGGTGACGGGATTGATGAGCAGTTTGAAGATGCTGCGTTGGGCGTTCGGGGTGTACGTCAATACCGAGAGTGGCCACGTGAGCCCGCCGTCCATCGACTTGCGGATGCCGACCGAGCGCTGCCATAGCGAGGAGTTGGTGCCGTTGCCATCTCCCATCGCCAGGTACATCTCATTGGGATTGAGCGGGTTGATGGCCATGTCGGTCGTGCCGATGAAGGGCAGTTGGTCGGTATTCGTCGTCCAGTTAAGGCCGCCGTCGATCGTCTTCCAGAGTCCACCAGAGGGGGCAAAGGTCCACATGATGTTGGTATTCGTCGGATGGAACTTCAAGAAGGTCACGCGACCGGCTCCCCCAAAAAAGGTCTTCCAATGCGTACCCCAGGGGCCGAGCGGGATCCAGCTGGAGACGACGAGCGCTTGGCTTTCCTTGTTGATCGCTGCATTCAAATAATCATTGGAACCGAGATATTGCTGCAAATTGTCGTAGGTCTGCTCGGGTAGGCGGATGTCACCTGAAGGATAAACCCTCGGTTCCATATGGGCTTCCCAGCGTTTGTATTGAGCGAAGCCAGGAAATTCCCCATCGCATTCGTATTCCTCTTCTTCCCCTTCGGCTTCACGTGCTTCCGGGTCCTCGAGCATTGCCTCATGCGCTTCCTCGTAGCGTTCAAAAGCCTTCTGGATTTCATAGAAGTTGGCACGTTTCCATTCGTCGGATGCACCCTGGATGTCGAGATAGGGGGCCGCCATCCAAGGCTGGGCAGAGGCCAGGGAATAGGCTAACAATAGCAACAAGGCGCTGATTATAGACTTCATAGATAGTGATCGAGATTTACCTAACGTACGCCCAAGATGCGGTATTCGTTGGTGCCGCCGTAGGGATTTCGAGAATTCGGTCAACTATCGTTTGTAAATGGTAGATTTTGGACAGTGCTCAAATCGCGCTCGCCACGGCAGCCCGATGCGTGTGCAGCTGCCCCATCAGTAGCTCAGGCCTCTGGCGCGAGCTACTGCCTTTCTACAGGAGCAGGTGTAATCGCTGGTGTCACAGCGTTGCGTAAAGGCGGAGCGACGACGGGTGCCTCAGCCACCGGGTCGGCCATGCCGGGAATGCGCTGGGAGAGTTTGTCGTAGTCGGGGATCAGGGTTTCAAATTCGGATTGGGCAACGAGAATTTGGTCGAATTTTGTTCTGAATTGGGTGGTGCGTGCATCCCAGGAGCCGCGCACGGTGCGACGTGTGGCACTTTCCGTCTCGATGCGCAGCAGCCAGACGTCGTTGGCTTCCAAAAAGCTGCGCAATTCTTTGAGCTGGAAAAGGTGGCGGCGTGAGAGGCGCTCAAAACGATCGCTCAGGCGGTCGATGCTCAATTGAAGGAGGGTGTCTTGGGAGAGCTGCATCTGCCGCCAATGGTTGCTGGTGTCATCAACTGCTACAATAAATGAATTGTGACGCTCGGCGACCTTCATGTATTTGGCTTCTGCACCTTCGAGCGATTGCATCCACCCGCGTTGCAGGTTGTGCATGTCTTTGAGCTCGCTTTCGGGCATGCCGTGACGACAAGCGCTGAAAAAGAGCATTCCCAGTAAAATCCAACGATATGTAAAAACCCGGCTCAGTGGTCTAAATCCCTCCAATCGATTCTAAAATTTGAATTCCCCTGTGAAAATAGTGCATGCACGCAGGATTTCAAAGCCGATGTAGGGATTTGCGGTCAACGCCTGTGGTGTCACCGACCATTCCCCATGAAATGCCAGCTAAATAGAGCTTCAACATGGCCGTGCAAGACCGGGCGTCGCAGGCTTCAAGGAGCGGAATTTCATTGCCTGCAAGGTTGGGAATCTCGGCGGCGGCGGTAGCATCGAGACGCGCTGCGAGGCTCGTTGCGGATTCGTAGCCGAGTGAAATCTGGGTGCGCATGGATTGCTGTGCAGCAGCAACTTCTGCGGAGAGGAAGCCATAGGTGCGCAATTTGCGCAATTCGCTCAAGGCAAACTCGGCGCATTGGAAGGCATTGCCTCCTGTGATTTGGATGAGGTTGTAACCGGGGAAGGTGCCTACATACCGCGCTTCGAGCTTGCTAGCAAGTTTGTCATGCAAGACCAATTTGTCGTGCAGGCGCTGCTCGACCATGTGCATGACCAAACGCATCTCCACGGTCTGCGCGGAGCTGATCGCTGGGCCAGGAAATATGCCGGCCAATGCTTGACTGCCGCGCACTTCGTGCACGAGCATGGCTTGGCCCATCTTGGGCGCGATGCGGTCCCTATGCGATGGTGCGCATGGCCCCTCGGGCAAGGCATCTACTGTTTCCAAGAGGAGATCTGAGATGCGCTCGGCATCGATCGGGCCGATGGTGATGAGCCTGATGTTGCAACGTTGGCGCATCAAGTCTCTGAATGTGAGCTGCACGGTGGTAAGGGCGACATCTTCCAAGCGGCCTGCACTGCTGTCGGTGGCTACCTCCAAATCTTGGGGCCAAGCGCCTTGTAGCGCTGATTGCAGCGCCTGCTGACTGCGGTCGGCCTGGGCGGCTTTGAAGGCTGAGATGCGTCGTGCACGCAGGGCGAGGTAGGTGCTTTTTTCAAACAAGGGTTCGGTGAGGCAGAGGGATACCAATTCCCAAGTGGCGGTCAATTGCTCTGGGAGGCAATCGATGAGGACGACAGGCCCCTCTGGGGTCTGGAGAAATTGCAGGGTTGCGCCGAGGCTTTCCCATTTGCGTGCAAATGCCTTTGTGGAATAGGTGCCTGCACCGCCTGCAAATGCTGTTTCCACGGCGATGCTCTGGGTGGCAAAAGAGCTTTCCTCAGGCCGCTGCCAGCCAAAATGGAGGCGCATGTGGATGTAGTCGCGGTCGGAGAATTGGTGCATGACGGTCATGCCGCTGTAGTCATAGGCGACCAATCCGCCGACATCGGGCTGCGTGGGCAGTCGGGGGCCACGTGGACACCCGCTCAGGAGGAGGCAAAGGCAGCAAAGTGCCCAGAACGATTTGGGCTTGTCAATACACATTGTCTTGGGCATTGGCGGGGGCATATTCAAAGCTGATGCGGCGGTTGCGCACATCGTTGTCGTCGGCAAATTCGGGGAATGCCTCGCCATAGGCCCTGATCACGATCTGCTGGGCCGGGAGGTGCATCTCGTCGATGAGCCAAACACGGATGGCTTTGGCACGCGAGACGCTGAGCTGGTAATTCTTGACGCCGTCGCCAAGTCCTTCTGAAAAGCTATTGAGGTAGATGCGTTTGACGGGCTGGTCGCGGAGCATGGCGGCGATCGCTTGCAAGGTCTGGGCTGCGTCTGCATCCACGGTGAGCTGATCATTGAGGAAATGAAGGCGCATGCTGCGCAGCACAGCTGGATCGATGGATTGAAGGGCTGCTGTGGGCTTGCCGTTGGTGGTCGCGACGGCATTGGCGGTCGCGACAAGTGGCTCAAAGCGGCCAGCTGCATCGCTCGTAGCGAGCAAGGCTGAGTTGCTGAGCAGGCCCGCAACATGAGGCTTGTCGAGGAGGTAGGCAAGGGCGAATGCCTGCATGTTGCTGGCATTGACTGGGGTTAAGGAGGGGGTGTTGTTGGGGCTTAGTAGCCAAGATTGCCCCTTTTCAAGGAGTCTGGGAATGCTCAGGTCGTCGGTTTTTGCGGCTTGCAGCTGCAAAAACCGCGTGGCGCTGGTGATTGCGGCAGGGGTAAACCTTTTTTCTTTACCGAGCTGCGCGATCTCTGATTGGATGGCGTGGAGGCATTCTGCAAATCGATCTTTCTCAGGAATCACGTAGAGCAGCAATTGGCCGGGGTTGATGCCGCCTGCCCAAGACCATGTGTAGGTGACGGCGAGGTTGCTGTCGATGAGGTGCTGGTACATCTGGTCTTGCTGTAGGCGCAGAAGGGTGCAGAAATGAAGTGCATCGCGGGTGAGCCTATCGGGTGCGTCGTTCATGGGGACTGGCCAAGCCATCATGATGAGGGGCTGGGCGGCAAACTCATTGATGGATTGGAAATAGATGCTTTTGGTGAGCTGGGGAAATGTGATTTTGGGGGGCTGCGCGGCGGCATGCTCGGTCGCCCAACTGCCTAGACTGGCTGTTGCGGCATCCCAAAAGGAGGTCGCTGGCGCTGGCCCCGTTGCATTGAGTTGGCAATTGGCGGGGTGAAGGTAGGGCGAGATAGCGGCGAATATGCGTTGGGAATTCAGTTTCAGGATGTCGGCATAGCGCTCTGTGGTGTGCTTGTTGCTGGCGAATGTCTCCCAAAGGGTGGTGGCAAGTTCGGTGGCGAGCTGTTGTTCTGGAGCATCGTCCATCACCTGCAATTCACCGACGATCGCTTGGTGTGCGAGGGCGATGGTCGAGTCGCTCCATCCTGTAGTGGCGAGGCCAGAGCTGAGGAGGTGCAAGGCGGCTGGCAACTGAGCGGGGGGGATGCTCATGCCGTAGAATTGCGACTCCAGCAGGGTTTTGTGGCTCAGGAAGATACCATCATCGGCGGCTTTGCTGGCTGGCTTCCCGTCGGGAAGGTATTGGAAAAAAAGGTGCTCATACATTTTGGAGAGCCCTTTTTGGTCGGCTGCATCCAAGCTAGCGCCACCTTTGAGGGTGAGTCCGAGGTGCAATAGCTGGCGCGTGCTGTCTTGGCAATAATTTACTTGCAAACCATTGGCAAGGGTATGGGATTCCCAAATGCCTTGCTGCGCGTGCAATTGGCTACTGAGTGCGCAGACCAGGATGCATAAGCACCTAGCCCATTGGCAAAGAAAACGCATTGGCCCAGCCTTCACAATCTCAGTTTGTGAGGGCGTAAATGAAGATATTCGTACCCATTTTGAGGGCTTGCTGCCGCACTTCCTCGGGGTCGTTGTGGACTTGTGGGTCTTCCCAGCCATCTCCGAGGTCGCATTCGTAGGTGTAAAAGCAGACCACGCGCCCTTCCCAGATCAAGGCGAGGCCCTGGGGTGCTTTTTTGTCGTGCTCGTGTACTTTAGGGAGGCCCTTGGGGAAGTCGTATTGCTGGTGGTAAATGGGATGGTCGAACGGAAGCTCGACAAATTCCAGCTCGGGGAATACTTTCTTCATTTCCAGACGCACAAATTTGTCCATGCCATAGTTGTCGTCGGCATGGAGGAATCCCCCTGAGATGAGGTAGGTGCGCATGTTGGCTGCCTCTTCTGGAGAGAGCAGAAATCTGCCATGCCCTGTCATATAGACAAATGGGTATTGGAAGAGCTGGGTACCGCCTGGTTTGACGACGGCTTCCTCTTGGTCGAGCTGTATTGTCGTGTTTTGGGAAATGTAGGCGATGAGGTTGGGCAGCGAACTCGGGTTGGCATACCAATCTCCGCCACCGTCATATTGCAGCTTGGCGATCTTCAATTTGAAGCTTGCAGGGGCCGCTTTTTGGGCAATGGCGATTCCCCAACTGCACCCTAGGACTAAACATACTGTGAGCAGACGTTTCATTGTTTCAAAGATAAGCAGAATTTGCAGAATCGGCGATTGTGCTGAAATTGAATAGCCATTGTGCTGAATCCGTTGGCTGGAAGCCAACGGTAATTGAGTGGCCATTGTTTTCAAAAGCCTTTGCTGCTGAAATTGAGCAGCCATTGTTTTGAAAAGCCTTTGCTGCTGAAATCGAGTAGCCATCGTGGAAGCGCAATGAACGGCTCTGGCTACTCAATTTCAGCGGTGACGTTGATCGGCATGGCAGCTGCTCGATCGTCGGCCGGCTTGAGCTGTCGGACTTGCTTTTGGGCGGATTGCATCCACCCAAAACGAGCCCTTCCAAAAGACGCAAGCGGCTCTGGGGCCGATTGGATGCCGATTTTGGAATGGGGGGCTAGAGGGCTTCAAAGATTTGGTCCAATTGCTGGCTCAGGTTTTTGAAGTCAAACTGGGCAATGTAGGTTTGGTCGGGCACAAATGTCTGGTGAAGGGTCTGTTTTTGGAGGATGAGCATGCGTAGGCTGTCTGCAATACCCTCGGTATCGTCTGGTCGGTGCACGATGCCGATGCCCGATCGTTGCAGAATATCGACTGCGTCTGAGTCTTGGCCGATGGTGAGCACGGGCTTGCCGACTTGGAGGTATTCGAAGACTTTGCCAGGTATGAGCAGGGGTTTGTAGCCTTCCTTGGCCAATTCCAACGGGAGAAAAAGGGCGTCGCAGGCATCGAGCTTGGCACGTGAGGCGCCGCGCTCGCGGTAGCCTTCGATGGTGACGATGTCCTGAATGCCAAAGGCATTGACTTGGCGCTGGTTTTCGGGGTCGATATTGCCCCAGAGTTCGACTTGGAGCTGGTCGGCTAGCTCTGGATATTTTTCCTTGAAGTGGCGAATGGCTTGGAAGAGGTAGAGTCCGCAGCGGGAGGTGGGGATGAAATAATCGGGTTTGTAGGCCCAAAACCAATCTTTCATGCGGTCGATCGCGGTGCGGCGACCGTCGATGCCTGGCCTGTGACGAAAGAGGGTGCCGCCAAAGCCAATGCGCAAGCTATGGTCGCGGTCAGTAGCCATTGGTGATGACGGCGATTTTGTCATGGGTGGTGATGCCGCGTTTGAGGTACTGGTCCTTGAGGGCAGGGCAGGTCACGACAAGTTTGTCTGCCTTGCTCCAGATGCGTTTTTCCATCCATCGGCTAAAGTGCCAATGAAATTTGGAGGGCCAAGTCCAGAAATAGGCTTCGGTAAAGGGATCGCGTAGGTCGGCGACCCACTTGACCTTGCACCTGCGTTGCAGGCGGTAGCCCAGCAGGGTCGCGACAAATGGCCCTGAGCTGGTCCAGACGATGTCGATGCCTTCTTTTTGGATGATCTCCGTGGCGGTGTCGATGCACAATTTGGGCCATCGAGCGGAGGGTTCCCACCATTTGAACCAACAGAGGGTCCACACGATGCGCATGAGGTGCATGCGCTCGAGCTTGGCGCGGCGCTGTATAGGGTATCCGATCGAGACGCGTGTGATTTTGAGGTCGGCGGGCAGCACTTTTTCCATGGAGGCGTCTGCGGGATAACTGCCGTCTGCGATGTCGCTGAGGGCGACGGTGAGCACATGCAAGTCGTAACCCATCTCCGTGAGGTGCTGTGCAAAGCGCGCGGCCCTGTACACGCCCGGCCCGCCGAGCGGCGGAAAATGGTGGGCGATGAAGAGGACTTTCTTTTTCTGAGCGGGCATCTGGGTGGCGCTGGTCGATGGGACTGAACCGTGGGCGAAGTTAATGCATGGGGCGGGAGCAAAGCAAATGTTGGCGGTTGGATCGGCCAATGCCTGTCTCAGGAATGGGTCAGACGGGTCGCAACCAAGCGCCGAGGCTTGCCATGCGGAAGAGTTGTGCGCCGTCGAGTTGCGCCAGGGACTTGCTGGGCCAGGGGTGCTTCACGCCTGCATCGAGCGCGGCTTGGGCATAGGCTTCAAAGCGGTTGCGAAACTGCGCCATCCAGGCATCATGGGGGGTCGTGAATCCCTTCTTGTCTTTGCGGAAGCGGATTTTCTCGGGCAGGTCGGGCATGGCCATGCGCAAGATGTATTTTTGCCAGCCTTGTTGAATCTTGTATTCGTCGGGTAGCGTCATCGCAAACTCGACGATGCGGTAGTCCAGAAAGGGGAGCCGCGCCTCGACAGCAAAAGCCATGGAATTGCGGTCTTCATAACGCAACAGGCTGGGCATGATGCAGGATCGCAAGTCGAGCTTCAAGACATCGACGAGGGATGAGGCAGCATTCCATGCGGTCACTTGCGGTGGACCAGGGAGTTTGCCCCCGAGTTTGAGCTTGATATAGAGCTTCACATCGTTGAGGATGGTGCGCTTGACTTTTTTGACGTCCCATCCTTTGAGCGCACAGTACTCCTCGACCAGCTGGTTGTAGGCTGCAAACTTGCCCTGGAGCAAGAGGCTGCGGCCATATTTGTAAAAGTGATGGTGGTAGCCGCCAAACAATTCGTCGCCACCCTGCCCGTCGAGCAATACGGTCACGTCTGATGCGCCTACGGCTTTCATGACCGACCATTGCGCGTACATCGAGGTGCTCACGACGGGCTGATCTTGGTGGTACATGAAACGCTCAAAATCCTCGAAGTCGAAATGATCAAGGGGATTGGTGTATTGAGCATCGAGTCCCAAATCTTGCTGGATGTAACGCACAAAGACAGATTCGTCGCCCTCTTGACCGGGGAAGACGGCCGTGAATGTGCGCAACGGGTCGGTATTGCCCTCGGCCAAGCGCAGTTTGTGGGCTGCATAAATGATGCTGCTGCTGTCTAGCCCGCCCGAGAGGGTGGTGCCCCAAGGCACGTCTGAGCGCATGCGCAAGCGGATGGCATCGTCCAACAAGGCGCGTAGTTCATAGGCTGCGTCTTCCAAGGTGATCTTGCGCGGACCTGCAGTTGGCAAATCCCAAAAGGCCGAGGCAGGCTGCACAACCATATCGGCTGCGTCGGCGTGGATGTAGTGGCCTGCCTTGAAGCGATGCACCTCTTTGAGCAGGGTCTGCTCGGTGAGGTCGATCTGCCCTTGGCGCAAAAAATAGTTGGTGGCTTCGATGTCGATCGCGGTGCTCACTTGGGGCAGCGTGCGGATTGCCTTGATCTCGGAGGCATAGATCCATTCCCGCGCATTCCCCCAATAATAGAGCTGCTTGATGCCGATGCGGTCGTTGCTCACCAGTACTTTGCGCTTGATGGCATCCCACAGTATGATGGTCCACATGCCATTGAATCGCTGAAAACAGTCGGTGCCCCACTGTCGGTAGGCCGCCAAGACGACCTCGGTATCTGATTGCGTCGAGAAACGATGTCCACGGTTTTTGAGTTCCTCGCGTAGTTCGATGAAGTTGTAGATCTCGCCATTGAATACGAGTACGTTTTCCTTGGCGTCGCGCATGGGTTGGTGCCCACGGATGGTGAGGTCGAAGATGCTGAGGCGCTTTTGGGCAAGGATGAGGTCTGCGCTGCGCTCTTGGTAGGATTCCAGCGTGAGGTCGCAAGGCACGCCGTCGGGTGTATCTGCAGTCTGCAAGATCCAACTTTTGCCAGTTTTGGTATCGATGAGGCTGATCCCCTCGCCATTGGGGCCACGGTGATGGAGTGCTTGCAAGGCGCGCTGGGCTTGCTCAATGTCTTCTTTGCGCAGGCCAGAGGCCTTGTAATATCCTAGAATGCCACACATGGGGTTAAATTTCGTGCTTTTAGGGGGATGCTGCAAATTTGAACTGCAATTTACCTGTCGGGCTGCTGGGGGATTGGCTTTTGGGAAGTGTGTTTTAGAAAACGTGTAGGTCAGCTTTGTTGTGAGGACTTAACCGCAAAGACGCAAAGGTTCGCAAAGCCAAGCACACTTCAGAGGAATAATACCGTCCGCCACGGCGGACAGGCGTCGGCGGCAAAGGTTCGCAAAGCCAAGCACGCTGCTGAGAGGCAAAACCGAAAAGGCAAGCACCTGAACTCCTAACCCTGAACTCATAACTCATAACTCTGAATTCCAACCTGCTACCTACTACCTGCTACCTCAATTCCTAACTTCTAATTCCTAATTGCCTACAGCATTCCCAAAATCTAATCCGCTGCCAAAATCTGCAACAAATGTGCGGCGTCTTGGTAGCCGTATTGGGCATATTCTCCTAGGAAATGGATATCGATCGTATTGTCAGGGATCGCGTAGCCACCATAAAAATAGCTGCACAAGCCAAAATTCATGCGGTCAAAGAGCAAGGTCGAGGACACGGCGAGCCCGATGCGGGCTTCGTACAAATTCTCGATGGTAGGCTTGCCTGTCAGTTCGTAGGTGATGCCATTGGCTTCGAGCAAGTCGAGGTAAGGCGGACGGATGCCGTGGTCGCGCAGGAGGTGAATCTCGTGGGGATGCAGGTAAAATTTGACTTTGCATGCGCGTGACTGCTTGTGTGCACAGACGACTTCCAATATGACCATCAGTTGCACAAACAGCGGATTGTCCTTGTATCCGCCTTGGCGCAAGAGCTCAAGGTTCTCGGCCCGCCAAAGGTCATGGGTACGCGCCCAACCTGCGCTGCTGTAGATCCCAATGTCAAAGGTCGGCGCAGAGGGCTGCAACTGGTCAAAGACAATGGCCTCTTCGAGACCCCACAATTGTGCATCAGCGACTTGCATCCAGCCCAGCTTGCGGTATGTGGCGGTCTCGGCGGTTTGGAATTGGGAGCAAATCTTGAGGTGCAGGCGCGGATGGTAGAGGTAGCGGTTGTCGCGAAAGAGCACGCTGTTGCTCGACACGATCTGCGGAACGTAGTCGGGTAGCAGGGCTGAGGCGACAAATGAACTGAGATAGGTCTCGGGTTCGTAGCAGAAGTAGAGCAATTGCTGGCGACCGGGTTTGTGAAACAAAACCTGTTGCAGCAAAAGTTGCGCGAAGCGGATCTTCCAGTGCGGATTCACGCGCGTGCGCTCGAAACAGGACGCCAATGCAGCCCATTGCAGCATCAAGCCGATGCGTGCTAGCAGCCATAGCTTGTGCCAGCCCAATTCCTTGAAATAGAGTTTGTGGCCGATCCCCTCTGGGTGGCAGCTCAAGACTTGGTCGTCGCGGCAGTCGAGCTGGGCATGTTTTTTGAAATAGTAGAGGCGCCGTGCACGCGTGTCGCCATCGTTGTACATGATGGCAACAGCGCTTGCGGCGCGGCGCAATCTGAAGGGGATGCTCCATACCAATAGCGACATGCGCACCATGAAGATCCATTGCGACATCCAAGGCCACGGTTGGCTACGCGTCTTGCCCTGCAATCTGAATGCGGTGCTCACATAAGCCGACCTGAAATGCAGGTCTCGGCCGAGGGGCGTGGCTTTGAGGATGTGGTGGATGAAACGCATGGCGACTACCTCAGTCGTCCAAACCGCCACCTGAGACGGTGTGGCGCAGTTGCCAATCGCCACGGTCGTTTTTGCCCCATAGGTGCGGCGAGCGAAACTTGTCGATCAATTCGCCACGGAAATAGTCGGGGTCGATCTCCAAGTATTCCATGACTTCATTGAAGTAACGGTCGGGAAACTCGCCGTCAAAGCGTTTCACCAAGGCGACGCCCTCCTCACGGGTGAGGTGGCGGTTTCGGATTTCTTGGGAGGCGTCGTAGCTCGCGCGACCGAGGCCAAACTTGATGTGGGTCGTGAAGTAATGCAAGTCATCGATTTTGTCGTCGATGCTGTTGTATTTGCTGTAAGTGCCCTGCGTGCGAAATGGGCGGGCCTTGAAGCCAGTGTGTTCCACGGCGTAATAATAGACTTCCTGGGGCACCCACTTCAAATAGTAGCCGAGGTAATGCACCTCGATCTTGCTCTTTTCCAGTTCATCGGCCGATGCTGGAAAAAAGCCCATGAGGTCGCTCAGGCGCACGTCATACTTTTCTTGCAGCTCGCGGATGCTCACGCCCCCGAGGTAGAGCTCGTCGAGGTTTTTGAAGCTGTAGTAGCTCTTGTCACGCAAGGAGGCGGCATTGTCGGCGATCGGGTTGCCATATTCGGCTTCATTCTCCCCGTAAAAGACGAGCGGAATGCCATACTTGGCGGCAATCTTGGGCGCAAGGTTTTTTTGGCCGAGGATGAACGTCTGGAAGGGATGCAACAAGTTCAAGATGCTGAGCTTGGTGAGCAGCTTCATGACCTTGCCGTTGCGGTTGAAGCTGATGTTGTCAAAGCCTGCGTCGATCCAGTTTTTGAAGTTTTGGTAGCCGTAGTCGGTGTAGAGAATGGGCGGCCACGTGACGGTAAGTGGGTTCATCCCATACTTGTATTTGAGTACGTGGGCTGCAAAGGCACTGTCTTTGCCGCCCGATCCTGGCACGAGGATGTCGTAATTGCCGTCGTTGCGACGGTGCTTGTCGAGCAAGCGCATCAGTTCCTCTTCGCGTTTGCCCCATTCAATCTTGTCCTTGATATCGGTCTGCTTGCACGCGTC
>JANORP010000416.1:0-2503 GCA_031415375.1 Bacteroidota bacterium
TGTATCGTGAGGCGCTAGATTTCTCCGCTACGTCTTGGTGCATTTGCTTCGGCTCCTTCAGAGCCTTGCAAATCCCCCAAGACTTCGGTCGAAATGACATGGCTTTTTTTGCTACTGTCAAAGTTCCGGATACTCATATTAGTTTTCACGATCATCTCATCGTCAGGGGATAGATTCTCATTCCAGTTAAGATGTAGCAAAGGCGCAAAGTGGCGAAATTTTCCAGCGATGGTCAGCGCCCATGCCAATGAAGCCCTGAAGGGGCGATATATTTCAGTGCCCAATTCAAAATTGCTGGAAATGAGTGAGTTGTGTGGATGTTTTAATCCTTTGGGGCTTAGAATATTTGAGTGTGTAACGATCTGGGGGGATACAAATGAATAAATTCTGAGCCCGCGGCTGATGCCTGTCCCGCCAAAGGCGGGGGCCGCACTGCGTCCTCGCAAAGCGGGAGGGCAATCGACCCCCGCCTTCTACGGGACAGGCATTTGCCTCTGGCACAAACGACTCAATATCAATGACTATGAGCCGAAAACGGCAGCGTAAAATTGTCGATTTTTCCACTGCTCCCGCCTTGCAGGACAGGCAGTGGCAGTGGCAGTGGATTCCCCTAAATGTTGTACACTCAAAACAATTATACGACTCCTTAGGGTGAGCTATACCGACCGCAAGGATCTTTCACCCTTAGGGGCTATAGCGGTTGGTTCAGATTGCGCGTGTTCGACGCGTCGGGATTGGATTTGTTGAACTTTCCCTCTTTGGTTTCTCTCAACTTGATCAAGTATAGATAGGGAATCCTAGCAGCCTGTCGAACTTCTCCGAGATGTCAGGGCAAACGCATTACAATCGATCTTCGAGTAAGTGGCCCCAATTGTGGCCAGTGAGGAGTATTGTGCAAATTTCGCCCGATTCCTATGAATGTAATATTAATGATCCGTTCGTCGGTCCTCCCCCTCCCGACATCGTCGGGAGGGAGGCCCGACGAACGGATAGCACCCGCTGTTATGGGGCAGTGCCCAGAGTTGATCGGGGCCGTGTGCGCCGACGCCTGAGACCCGACGAACGGATTGCATCCGCTGTTGTGGGGCCGTGTGCGCCGAGGCCTGAGGCCCGATGAACGGGTAGGATCGGTAGTCTCGATGGCCATTGCGGACGAAATTCCTACCCAAATTGCCATTTTCAGATGCCATCGATGACATCGTCCATCATCAATATCAATGCGTTTGCCCTATCCGAGATGCCTCCATATTTGCATATTGGGTGCAAAAGAGCCATCATTTTCTTGAATAGTCCCTGTATTTGTCAGGTTTCGAAGGCGATATGGTTCTCTCCGAGCCCAAAAACAGGATTCTTCGACAAGCTGTCAGGCAACAGCTCGTTCCCTTCGATCACCCAGTCTAGTCCGCGATACGGGCTAGGACTACAAATGTATTGGTCGATTTGCCGCCATATTCAAGGATCAGGTAATAGGTGTCATCTGCGAGTGTCTCACCTTGTAGGTTGCGGCCGTCCCACTCATTGTGGTAGTGCTGCGCTTCCCAAACCAAATTGCCCCAACGGTTGAATATGCTCACCTTGGCATCAGGATATGCGTCGATGCCTCTGATCACATAATAGTCGTTGGTTCCATCGCCATTGGGGGAGAAGCCATTGGGAATAAATAGGTCTTCCAACGTGATCCATAAGGTGTCGCTTTTGGGAGTGCAGGGCGGATTTTCGACGATCCATACGATGGCATAGCTACCCGTTTCAGCACTTGTAAGCGTGGCCAATGGATCGCTGGGATCGCTGAGCGTGGCATTGAGTCCGCCTGAATCCCAGCGGCCTCGGCCAACGATAGGCGCGGTAGCTTGAAGTTGAATTTGTACGGTGGCTGTTTGGTCGGGGCCAGCCTGTGCTGGCGATGGCGGTGCGGTCACGACGGTACTCGTATCGACCTGCCACAAGCAACCAAGGCTATCGATAAATTGGTAGCTGATTCCCAAGATGCCCGAGCCATACATCGATGGATCAAACAGGCCATTGGCTGCGACATTGCCCACAAAGACACCACCGATGGGCAGGCCGAGCAATTGCGTCGCGGGATCGCTGGCACAATAGATCGGCAACAGATTGACGATGCTCAAGGAGGGGGGGGGAGGCCAAGACAAGGTCAAACTATCAGTTGCTTGGCAACCGTTGCTGTCCGTGATGACCAAGGAATAAATGGCTGGGAGCGCAATTTGGGTAGTGCTGGCATTGGATCCGACATTCCAAAGGTAAGTCACGAAGCCAGCCCCGGCGTCGAGCGTCACCGAGTCGCCCGCACAAATCGTGGTGTCATTGCCCAGGTTCATCACAGGCAATGCAAACAGGGCCAAGGCGATGCTGTCATAGCCAGCGCAACCGTTGGTGTCGGTGACTGTGACGGCATAGGTGCCCGCAGCCATGACCGCAATATTTTGAGTGACCGGGCCAGTATTCCAGGCGTAGCCCACATAGCCTGCCCCTGCATCGAGCGGCA
>JANORP010000417.1:0-3480 GCA_031415375.1 Bacteroidota bacterium
CCTCATCGAGGCACTGAACAAACAAATCTGGCCGGGTGCCACGACTTGGTCGCTCGATGCTTGGGAAACTTTGCTTCCGAGCGCTGGGCTGGATACGGTTTTCTATCCTCAGACCGCATCTGCCGAGGTGGTGGCCACTGACCGCAGCGGTTATCCGACGGTCGTGATTCAGCTGTATATGGAAAATGGAATCTGGCAGCCATCCACCAAGATCATCGCCCAGTTCGATGACCATGGCAGTTTGACGAGGCTGCAATCCTGGGCTTACGAGGGTGGGCTTTGGAAAAATGCAGCGATGACCGAGCAGAGGATCGACGCTGCACGCAATACCGCATCCTTTGAGATGCACAGCTGGGTCGATGGCGGCTGGCAGATCCATTACCGCTGGAGCGCGCCCGAGGTGACGTCTTCGGTGGTGGTTGATTGGGCAGAATAGGAAAACCCAGCATCGACCATGGCCAATACTTACACACAGCTCGACATCCATGTCGTATTTGCGGTCAAATACCGCGCAGCCTTGATCGACCCTGGCTGGGAAGCGAGTCTTTTCAAGTACATTACAGGGATCGTGCAAGGGAAGGGGCAAAAGATGCTTGCGATCGGTGGAATGCCAGACCACATTCATATTTTGTTCGGGATGGAACCGGATTGCTGTATCTCTGACTTGGTGCGCGAGGTGAAGAAGGCTTCGACGGAATTTGTCAATGCAAATGGGTTCGCGCCTTCCAAATTCCAATGGCAATGCGGATTCGGTGCATTTTCATGCAGTAAATCGCATCGCGAAAATTTGATTCCCTACATCTTGGATCAGAAAGTGCATCACCAGAAGCAGACCTTTAAATCGGAATTCTATGCGCTGCTGCGGCGCTACGAAATTGAATTCAAGGAGCAATATTTGTTTGAATGGTTGCTGGAATGAGATGGGTGGCATGAATGAATTGGCAGGTCTGTCCAACGTTGCGCAAAAATGTGTGACCCCTCTGGGGTCATGGACTGCAACCTCCGCTTCGCTACGGATTTTTGACCCCTCTGGGGTCATGTAGCGCAACCTCCGCTTCGCTGCGGATTTTGACCCCTATGGGGTCGCATGTAGATGCCAATGAATTTACTGCTGCCTCAGCGCGTCCTTGATCACCCGCTCGATGGTGACTTCGGGGCCTGCGGCTTTGAGGATCGCATCGACACGGGTTTCCATGGCGGCCTTGGGTAGGCCCAGGCTCACGAGTGCCGCGATTGCTTCCTCGCGCAGCTTGCCCATGCCTGTGGGTGCGCTGCCGCTGCCATCGGTCACAAGTTTACCTTTGAGTTCCAAGATGATGCGGGATGCCGTCTTGGCGCCGATCCCCTTGACCTGCTTGAGGCGTGTCAGGTTTTCGGTCTCGATCACTTGGTGCAAATCTTTGGGGTCGATGCTCGATAGGATCGTCATCGCCGTGTTGCCGCCCACGCCCTGCACACCGATCAATTGCATGAACAAGCCCTTTTCGCCCATGTCGAGAAACCCATAGAGATCCTGGGAATCTTCCTTGATCATGTGGTAAGTGTAGAGCTTCACGGCCTCCACATTGCCCAGCTTGGAATAGGTGTTGAGAGAGATGCGCACCTGGTAACCCACGCCATGGCATTCGATGAGCACGAATGTCGGATCCTTGTGGGCCAATTTGCCATTCAAAAAAGCGATCATAGCCGAGCCTCCTGCGTTTGGGCATCCACCACAGCGATGGCAGCCATGTTTACGATTTCGGTGACAGAGCTGCCCAACTGCAGGATGTGTACCGACTTGCGCATGCCCAGCAAGATGGGGCCGATCAATTCAAATTCGCCCAATTCAGCCATGAGTTTATAGGCGATATTGCCTGACATGAGGTTGGGAAAAATGAAGGTATTTGCGCCGCCAGTCTTGGCGAGCACGCTGAAGTTGTAGTTTTCTTCCAAGATGTCGGGGCGCATGGCCACATTCGCCTGAATGTCGCCATCCAAAATCCAATGCGGATTCTCCTTGCGCAAAATCGCAGTCGCCTCGATCACCACACTGGTTTCCTCGTCGATGTTGCTGCCAAAATTGCTATAACTCAGCATTGCGATGCGCGGGGTGTGGTTGAAAAACCGCACAGCGCTTTCGACCAATTTGGCGATTTCCACAAGGTCTTGCGCGGTCGGCTTCTTGTTGATGGTGGTATCGGCAAAGAAAAAGGGGCCTCGCTTGGTCTTTATGATGTGCATGCCCGCGAGGATGCCTGCACCTTCGCGTCGCCCAATGGCCTGCAAGGCTGGTTTGATGCTCGTGGGATAATTTTTGGTCAAGCCAGACACCAATGCATCTGCTGCACCCGTCTCCACCATCATCGCCCCGTAATAGTTGCGTTCGCGCATCAGCTTGACCGCGTCGTGCTGCGTCATGCCTTTGCGCTTGCGCTTTTCATTGAAGAGCGTGCCAAAAATCTCGCGTTGCTCATCTTCCTGCCAAGGATCGATGATGCTGATGCCCGCGAGGTCGAGGTTGTTGTCGGCAAGGATGCTTTCGATTTTTTTGCGACTCCCGAGCAAGATGGGAATGCAAATGCCCTCGTCTTTGAGGATTTGGGCAGCTTTGAGAATCTTGTAGGTGTCGGCCTCGGCAAAGACAACCCGTTTGGGATTTTTCTGGGCCCGTTCGATAATGCTTTTGGAAAGGCTCTCGTAGATGCCGACCCGCTGCTCGAGCTGCACTTTGTAAGCCTCAAAATCTAGGATCGGCTTGCGCGCCACACCGCTTTCCATGGCTGCTCGGGCGACTGCAATGGAGACCGATGTGATGAGGCGTGGGTCGATTGGCTTGGGAATCAGGTAGTCTCGCCCAAAGGTGAAATTTTTGGCATCGTAGGCCTCGTTGACCGAATCGGGCACGGTTTCTAGTGCTAGGTCGGCGATGGCGATCGCCGAGGCGATCTTCATATGTGTATTGATCGTCGTGGCGCGCACGTCGAGCGCTCCTCTGAAGATGTAGGGAAAACCCAATGCATTGTTTACCTGATTGGGATAGTCGCTGCGCCCTGTGGCCATCACAGCGTCAGGACGCACCTCCAACACAGCCTCAGGATGGATTTCTGGATCAGGATTGGCGAGGGCAAATACGATTGGGTTTGCGGCCATGCGGCGCACCATGTCTTGCGATACAACCCCACCTGATGCCAAGCCGATCATGACGTCTGCACCCTCAAAGGCATCCAAGAGGGTCATCATGGGAGAGTGGGCGTATTTTAGCTGGTAGGGGTTGATGTCTTGTCGATCTTTGTAGATGTGCCCCTCGCGGTCAAAAACCTGCATATTCGCAGCCTTTGCGCCGAGCTCTTGGTAGAGGTTGAGGCAGGCAAGGGCGGCAGCACCAGCGCCGATCACGACAAAGGTCACCTCTTCAATCTTCTTATCGACGACTTTGAGCGCATTGATGAGCGCCGCAGATGTGATGATGGCTGTGCCATGCTGGTCGTCGTGCATCAC
>JANORP010000418.1:0-7341 GCA_031415375.1 Bacteroidota bacterium
TCTGAACTCTGAACTCATAACTCTGAACTCATAACTTATTTAGATGTCACCCAGCAGTGGCCGAACCACAATGTCTTCCACAACCGTGCGCGCACTGAGATTCACACTTGTCCATACCAGCTCAGCGATGTCATCGGCGGGAATGAAACGCTCCTCGGGAATGCCAGCGCTGGACCAGGAATCGGTAAATGTAGCACCTGGTAGCAGGGCGATCACACGAATTCCCTTGGGCTTCATTTCCTCCCGTAGGCTTTTGGAGAATCCATACATGGCAAACTTGGAGGTGGAATAGCCACCGCCTGCGGCATAGGCGGTGATGCTCGCGATGGAGCACATATTCACCACCGTGCCTTGGCCCGCAGCAATCATGGCTGGGAGCAGCGCCTTGCTGAGGTAATAGGCGCTGAACAGATTGGTGGCGATGAGCTGCTCAAATACAGCGTCGTCCTCGGTGTGCAATTGACCGGGGAGGAAGATGCCGCCATTGTTCACCAAGACGTCGAGCGTACCGTGGGCAGCAGCGACTTTGGCGGCAAAGTCCTTGACGGCAGCCTTGTCGCTGAGGTCGCAGACGTAGGTGACGAGATCAGGCATCTCTTCCTTGGCGATGCTGAGTGCAGCCTCACCACGTGCACAAACAATGACACGCCATCCAGCGCTGTAAAAGCGTCTTGCGATCGCCAATCCTATGCCTTTGCTGGCACCTGTTACCAATATCTGCTTCATGGGTGGCAAAATTAACGGATTCCTAGTACATTGGCTGTGCGGATATTCACATACCCCAAAACGACATGACTACAGGGAAGAAGTTTTTGTTTGCCATCCCTTGGATTTTGCAACTGTTTTTGATCATTTTGATCGAATACCTCCTCCTGAACAACATCGATGATCCTCGAAAATTGGACCAAATTTTCAATGGCGCGATGCCAAGAGAGGATTTGCAACGCATGCTGTTGTGTTTGTTTGTCACGATTGTCGTCGATATCGTGGGTCGCATTGCCTATGTCATCAATGCCATGCACAATGCAGCCCTCACGCAACACAACCGCACGACATGGATCATCGTCTTGGCGCTGCTCGGCATGGTCGGGCAGATCATCTTTTTTTTCAAATACATCCGCAAGACCTCTGCCGCAGATAAGGCGATCGCTGTGGAAAAGCAGCGACGCGATTTTTGGGAGACTTGAATTGAAAGCTTCCATCCGAATTTTGCCCCAACATCCATTGTCAAATTGCGTATATTGTCCTCTGTCGTATTGATTTACCCTATGCTTTCGCAATGAAAACCAATAAGTTACTCTACGGAATGCTGGCATTTGCGCCCCTTTTCATGATCCTTTTGATGTTTGTGATGATGGGGATGATGATCTCCGAACTCGTTTCAAACCCACATGCCTATGCAGGTGGTGATCCCGCAGATGTGCCTTATTATGGCGCCATCATGATCGTTGCGACGCTCTCTGTCGTGGTCAGCTTAATAGGAATGATCACCTACATCCTCCATTCCACCAACAATATCCACATTCCACAAGACAAGCGCACAATGTGGATCATCGTGCTTGCACTCTTTGGGATGATCGGCATGCTCATCTACTTTTTCACCTGGATCAAAAAAGAAGATCAACTCAATGCGCAGCACAAACCATTTGGGTTTGACTGATCTACCAATTTCAAATTCCACACATACGAAATGAATTCCAGAAAAACCCTTTACGGCTTTCTAGCATTTGCGCCCTTCATTTTCATTCTGCTGGGTTGCATACCGATTGTGATCTCCTTGATCGAAGACAGTCGTGCCAAGACACCGCCACCCTTGGCGATCGTAGGCATCCTATTGTTGCTGCTAGGAGGGCTCATGTCGCTGGTGGGGATGGTGCTCTTTTTGATCCATGCCAGCCGCAACAAAACCTTGGACGAGGGCGAGCGGATCGGATGGATCGTGGGCATGGTAATGTCGTTTGTCATTTGCACAGGATTCGTCACCACGATCCTCACCATCATCTACTATTTTATGCACATTGCCCGTGACAAGCCGCTGCCCCCCTCCCAACCGCAAGCCGATGCGTGGACTTCCAAAACCAATTACTGATTTTCATGAAGACGAATAAGACGCTTTACGGTTTCCTTGCCTTTGGACCCATAGGTCTGCTCATCTTAGGAATCGCCATCATTGCGATCGGATTTTTATCGTTCGGTTCACGAAATGAACCAGAAATGGCGCTGATAGTCATAGGAATCGGCTTTGCTGTGCTTGGCGCATTGCTCTCTTTTGCGACGATGATCATGTTCATCATCCATATAAGTAAAAACAAGGCATTGGAAGAAGGCACGCGGATCGGCTGGATCGTGGGTATGGTCGCTAGCTTTGTCGTTGCGACGACCTTAGCGACGAGCATCGTCGCGATCATCTATTTCTTCATGCACATCACCCCAGATCAGCCACAACCATTGGGATCACCGGAGGCAGACGTTTGGGATACTAAAATAAATTCTTGATATTCAACACTGTATTACTGAAAGCAACTTATGAGAACAAATAAGACACTCTACGGCTTTATGGCCTTTGGCCCCTTGGGAATCATTTTGGCGAGTTTTTTCTTGCTCTTTGGGGCGCTGGCCAGCACAGGTATGCTCAATGACGGCCCAATGCCAGAAACAGCAGCTGTCGGCATGATCGGATTTTTTGGATTGATCATGCTAGGCTCAATCTTGAGCATTGTGAGCATGATCATGTACATCATCCACATTTCCAAAAACAAGGCGATCCCAGAGGATCAGCGCATCTTCTGGATCCTGGGCATGGTCTTGGCCAATGGTATCACCAACATCATCTACTTCTTTGTCTATATCACCAAGGAAGACCCCAATGCCCCCTTGCCTGGTCAGCAGCCGAAGAGCGAGTGGGATTGAGCGGATTTATAACGGGTTTGGATACTCCTGTCGCAAATAACATGCTCATGAAAACAAAGAAAACGATGTACGGATTGCTGGCGATGGGGCCACTGTGCTTGTTGTTCTATTTTTTGACGGAATTCGCGGCATTGGATATGCTGGATATCAGGTTAAATGGCTTCATGTCGGCCATTTTCCAGCTCGTGATGGTCCTCTCCATGGGACTCATGTTGTTGACGATCGTTGCGAGTGTGCCTGTGTATATCCAGCACATCCGCAAAAACCCTGCTGTCCCCCGAGGTGAGCGCCTCCCATGGATACTGGGCGCAGTATTCTCAATCACGGTCACCACCAACCTCTATTTTATCACCTACATCCTCCCAGATTCCGGTGCAGACAATGGAAAATTCGCCTCGGGTGCCATGCCCTCGCGATTGCTCTTGTGGGTTTTTGCGCCCAATCTGGCCTACATTTTGGGTCTCTTGATCATCATGATCCTCCGTTTGATGCCGCTGGGAGGAGGGATCGCGGTATTTTTGGTCGGCATCATTTTCGCTGCTGGGATGGTAGTCGCCATGGTAAGGTTGGTGAAACTCACGATTCATGCCCACGCCAACCCGCGACTTGATGCAACCGCCCGGAAGTATTGGCTCATCGGTTTGTGGCTCCTCAATGGTCCTGTTTCCATCCTGTATTATGTATTGCATGGCCGGAAGTAAGTCCAATGTCTGTAAAATCCTTTGATTATGAGCTAGTTCAAAGAATGTTCGATCCCAAGCCCCGCAATCCGCCTTCACCGCTTTCTATTTTGGCGCTTTGCCTCTATATTTGAGCGTTCATGAAGATACTATACCATTTTGGCAGGTACCTCGTCTTGCTCAGGAACTTTTTCAAAAGTCCTGAGAAGTTTTCGGTGTACTGGAACCTTATTCTGATGGAATGCAACGCCATCGGCGTAGGCTCTGTGCTGATCGTGGTTTTGATCTCGATCTTCATCGGCGCGGTCATGACCGTGCAGACGGCCTATCAACTGGAGTCCCCCCTCCTCCCCGACTCCCTGATCGGCACCACGGTCGCCAACAGCTCCATGCTTGAGCTCGCCCCAACCGTGACCTCACTTGTGCTCGCTGGCAAGGTAGGTTCGGCCATCGCCTCCCAACTCGGCACCATGCGCGTGACCGAGCAGATCGATGCGCTTGAGGTCATGGGGATCAACTCTTCAAGCTACCTCATTCTACCAAAGATCATCGCGAGCCTTATCACTTTTCCCTTGCTCATCATCCTGTCTGCTTTTTTGATGATGACGGGCGGCTTGCTCGCAGGTGACTTGACCGGCGAAGTGGATTCTGTGGATTTTATCACTGGCATGCGTGAATACTTTCAGGTCTTCTACGTGAACTTCATGCTCATCAAGGCGGTCGTCTTTGGATTCATCATCAGCTCGATCGCTGCATACCAAGGCTACCACGTGCGCGGTGGCGCACTCGAAGTGGGTCAAGGCAGCACCCGCGCCGTCGTTTATTCCTGCATTGTCATCCTATTGGCTGACTTTACCCTCGCCAAGCTCCTGATCTGATGGCGATAGAAATCCAGGATATCATCAAGGGCTTTGGGGAAAAGCAAGTGCTCAAGGGCATCAATTTCCGCTTTGAGCAAGGCAAGGTGAATATGATCATCGGTGCCAGCGGCAGCGGCAAGTCCGTGATGATGAAGTGCATCGTCGGGCTCATGAAACCCGATGGTGGCAAGGTCCTCTACGATGGCAGCGATTTCCTCACCGCCAATTTTAGGGAGGTGCGCAACTTGCGCAAAAATATGGGCATGCTGTTCCAGTATTCGGCCCTGTTTGACTCCATGACTGTCGAGGAAAATGTAGGTTTCCCTTTGAAGCTATTTACCAAGCTCACAGCCAAGGAGACCAAGAAGCGCGTGGAGTTTTGCCTCGACCGCGTGAACATGGCCAATACCAATCACCTCTTCCCCGCAGAACTCTCGGGCGGTATGATGAAACGTGTCGGCATCGCAAGGGCTATTTCCCTGAATCCCAAGTACTTGTTTTGCGACGAGCCCAACTCTGGTCTGGACCCGCTCACCTCCAAGGTGATCGACGAATTGATCCTGGAGCTCACCCGCGAATTCAACACCTGCACAGTGGTGGTGTCCCATGATATGAACTCTGTGATCAACATCAGCGACAATATCATGTTTCTGCACAAGGGCCAAAAGGAATGGGAAGGCGACAAACGCTCCATCATGCGCTCGGGCAACCCCAATCTCGACAAGTTTGTCTTTGTGTCGGATTTGATCAACAGGGACATCTTTTTGGATAGACCTGATGATAGCCTGCCCAAAGTGGAATTGGAAAAGGTGAGTGTCGCTACAACGCAGCCAGAAACGCCGGTGATCACGACGGTAGCGGTGGCCCCAGAGCAACCCGAGAAAGCCGCGCCGATCGAAACCCCTGTCGTGGATGCAATTCCCGAGGAAGTGGAAGAATCGGAAACGCCACCCCCACCAATGGCCTAAGACCAAGCCAGGAGATCACGTAAATTGCCCAGACGCAAACTCACAAGAAATTTGTAAGTTTATTATTTCCAATTAAGCGGCAGTTTCATTCGTTTGCATTACTATGGCACACTTGAAGCTATTTTTCAAGCGTTGTTGCTTGTTTCCCAGCATAGGAGCATCGCAAAACCTACTTGCAGGGCATCACGCAACGCGTAGCGTGATGCTCCTTGCCCTCTTGACACACCTCCTGAGCTGCAATGGCGACGCCCCCTCGCGCAGCAACCGCTACCCCAAGGAAATCTCTAAAATCTTGAAAGGAACTTGTGCCGCCAAGGGTTGCCACACGTCAGAGAGCAAGGCGGCGGCGGCGGGACTCAATCTGGAATCTTGGGACGCCTTGTTTGAAGGTGCCACTGGCGGCAGCGCGGTGATCCCCTATGCACCCGACCAGAGCTTTTTGCTCTACTCGATCAATGTCGATAGTACCCTAGGCCCCATCCTGAAACCCTCCATGCCCTACGGGCAGTCGCCCTTGGATGCCATCGACTACCAATTGATCAGGCATTGGATCATGGCCGGGGCCAAAAATCGCGATCAGGAGGAACGGTTTCCACCCATCGCCAGCCGCCGCAAATGGTATGTGGGGCATGTCGGTTGCGATCTTGTAGCTGTCTTTGATGCAGAAAGCAAACAAATCATGCGGTATTTGACCGTCGGCAAAAACGCCACGCTGGACGAGACCTTGTACAATGTCACGGTATCTCCCGATGCAAAATCCTGGTATGTCACGCTTGCGAACTACAATGCCACCTTGGACAAATACAGTACCCTCACCGACGAAAAGGTGGCAGGAATTCCTTTGGGACATGAAGGGTGGAATACGCTCACAATCACGGCCGACAGCAAGCTGGGGTTTCTGGTTTCCCGCTTCGCCAAAGAGATCGCCGTGATCGACCTAGAGCACGAGACGATGGTGGGGTCACCTTATTTCATGGGCACAGGTGTGCTCAACGCGACGGTACACCCGACACGCACCAGTGTGTATTGCCCCGCCAATACACGTAGCCACCTCATCGTCTTGGATTACAACAGCGGAGGTATGCTCAGCAATCAACGCGATATAGACCTGGTGCAAAACGTTCCCGCCTCCATCACAGGTGAATTGATGCCCTTGCAGGTTGCATTTGTCCCTGATGGCAGCAAGTATTACGTCTCTTGCTTGAACAGCAAGGAGATCCGGGTATTTGACGGTGCCACAGATGCCTTGCTGCATGTGATCACGTTGCCCTCTGGCCCGATCAACTTCGCCATTTCCACCTCCACAGGCCAACTGTTTGCCTCCTGTCCCGACGATGCTATCAGCTTTCCCGACCCAGGCAAATACGGCTCCATTGCCGTGGTAGATTTGGCAAGTTCGCAATTGGTCGGGATGCGGTATGCAGGTTTCCAACCTTATGCCTTGAGCGTGGACGAAGTTGCGGGTTATCTCATTGTCGCTGCACGCAATCAGCTTCAAACCGGGCCTGCGCAGCACCATGCGAGCCTTTGCAGCGGACGAAATGGCTATCTGACGTTGCTCGATTTGCAAACGCTGACCGAAGTCGAAGACTTCAAACAAGAGTTGTCTGTAGATCCCGTCACGATCTCAGTCAAGTATTGAAATCCCAGAGCCCCCTTTCCTGCTGCTTTAGCCCCCCCTTCCGGCGGCTAAAGCAGCCGGAAATTGAGCCAGCACTGGCGCCAACAAACATAGCCCTGAAATTGAGCCAAGCAGACGTAAATCGGTCTCTGCTTCAGCAACAGGACCTCACAACAACGCTGGTTCAATTTCACAACTCACGAGATCTCAAAACAGCGCTGATTCAATTACCGTAGGCTTCCAGCCTACGGATTCACAGCCCCCCTTCCGGCGGCTAAAGCAGCCGGAAATTGAGCCAGCAC
>JANORP010000419.1:0-9955 GCA_031415375.1 Bacteroidota bacterium
GCAAAGACCGCAAAGGTTCGCAAAGCCAAGCAAGCTGCTGAGAGGGTAAAAACCGCAAAGACCGCAAAGGTTCGCAAAGCCAAGCAAGCTGCTGAGAGGCAAAACCGCAAAGACCGCAAAGGAGCGCCCCGATCTCCGATACGGGACAGGCAAAGCCAAGCAAGCTGCTGAGAGGCAAAACCGCAAAGCCAAACACCTGAACTCTGAACTCATAACTCTGAACACCAACCTGCTACCTCCTACCTGCTACCTCCTACCTAAATTTCTAATTTCTAATTCCTTCCGCCTCTCCCCTCAAAAAACCCAATCACTTGACACAAGGTGTCAAAGCCCCTTCCTAAATTTAAGGACAGGTCAGCGCAACAATGATGGTGCCCTCTGTCCTTTTTCCTATCTTGCTCAACGATTTGACTTTGAATCACATGAAAAAAGCACTCTTCCTCCTCCTCGCAAGCATCATGATGGTTGCCTGCACGCCCACGACCCCGACGACCAACGCTGGCACCGACTCGACCGCGGTCGATAGCACTGCCATGGTCGTGCAAGACACGACACCTACGGTGGACAGTGCTGCGATCCAACCCGATCCTGTCGTGGATGGCGGCAAGGCCACCGATCCCGTCGCCAATACCGACAATGGCAATGCCAATACAGGCCGCCAAGCCAATCCTGGCATCGACCTCAACGCCAAGCGTTTCAAGGTCTCTGGCAATGTATTGATCCAAGGCTCCTACTGCGGCGGCGCAGCACCATCACCTGAAATCGAAGCCGAGGCCCGCAAGCCCAAGCCCGCTGTGAACCAGGCCTTCGTCGTGCGCAAAGGCAGCATCAACGCGCCCGGCACCGCCATGGTGACCCGTGTGCGCACCGATGCCAAAGGCAATTTCAGCCTGGAACTCACGCCCGGCACCTATTGCATGGTCATCGACGAAAAGGAAAATCGCCGCACCGCCGAGTTCTTGAGCACGGCCTACTATGTCATCGACAAGAAGTGTGACGACAAGTGGCTCACAGCTTGCGACCTGAGCTTCACCATCGCCGACAAGCCGATCAGTGGCTTGCGCCTCACCCTCAACCGCAAGTGCATGCTCAACAACACCTTTAGCCCCTGTGTGAGCTGGGATGGGCCATTGCCTCCGATGTCGGCACCACGCGGCGGCGGCCATTGAGTTGCCTGCCCGCCCATCGGTCTTGGCGGACGCCTGTTCGACTCAATGATCGGGCATCGACTGCCTGCACCGATGGCGAATAGATGTCTCGCAATCCTTTACGCTACCGTGTAGGCGTAGCGCAAAGGCGCTTTTTTCACGCAATATTTTCGTGCAGTCACCCCAAAATCACCACAGTTGATGAAATCCAATTGGGAAAAGAAACATGGCGAAGGGATCATATATTTAGAGTTGCATGACTATGGTCTTGCGGTGGGGCAGCATGATGGAAACATGGAGTCGGATTCAGCAAGTTCCTGCCCCTTTGAAGAATTCTTGAGCGGTCGTTTCCAAGAATTTATCCGCCAAAATTTCGGCGCAGTGGTATTGGCGGAAGTCGTTGCCGCCGTCCAAGACAGGTTGGCACCGCACCAAAAGACCGATTAATTCATTAGGCAACATCCATAGTACATTATCGTAAAATTGGCAGTCATGGATTGCTTTGGTTGCCCTCGTCATTCACCAAATTTATGGAAAGCCCGACACAAAACCCTTTTGAAAACATCGCGCTCGCCTTGTCTGGCGGCGGATTTCGTGCAGCCTCATTTGGACTCGGCACGATGAGTTATCTGCACCACCTGCAATGGGAGGGCAAGTCGATGCTCGAGCACGTGAGCTTCATTTCCAGCACATCGGGCGGTTCCATCACCAATGCCATCTATACCCTCCGCCTGTACATGGGGCAGCCCATTGCGCGCATCTTGCAGGACCTGTACAGCACGCTGCAAGGCGACAAGCTCTTGGAAGCGGCGATGGACGTGCTCACAGACGATGCGGTTTGGGAAAAATATCCCCACAAGCACCGGAATCTCATCAATGCATTTGCAATCACCTACGACCGCGATCTTTTCCTACAGCGCAATCTAGGTGAATTTTGGGATGCCGATGGCAGCCAACATATCGAGGAGGTATGTATCAATGCCACTGAGCTCAACAATGGGATTTCGTTTCGCTTCAAAATACAGCGCGGCGACCCCAATATCGCAGCCTTTGGAAACAATTACCTCCGCTTCAAAAGCAATGCCTTGTGGGCGGTAAAATCATTGCGCATCGGGGATATTGTGGCAGCCTCTTCCTGTTTCCCGTTGGGATTTGAACCCATTGTATTTCCCGACGATTTTGCGGCAGGTGAGCTCACGCCAGCAGCGTTGATGGCTGGCATGAACATTCGTCACAACAATCCATTGGATTTGGAACGTGTGAAAAAAATGCCCTTTGGGCTCATCGATGGCGGTGTTGTGGACAATCAGGGGATTTACAGCTTGGGATTGGAAGATAGCTCGCGCAAAAAGGAAAACACCGCAGCTGAAGGTGTCAAAGTTCCTGAAAAACAATCGACCTCCAAGATCAACAAGCCCTTTAGCTTGCTCATCATCGCCGATGTCGCAAGTTATTTCATGAAGCCTTATGAATCGCCCAAGGCGAATGTTTCTTGGTGGAAGAAATTGCCTTTGATCACCGTGCTACCTGCCATGTGCCTCGCCGCAATATTGCCTTTTGTGGCGGCTGTGATTTTTGCATTGGAAGAAATGCCTTGGTACAATCAGCTCATGCTCTTGCCCGGATTTGTATTGTCGGGATTGCTGGGTTGGCTCTACCTCAGCGCGGCCAGAAAGCTCCGCCAAAACGCCGATTTGGCTCCCATCAAGGCTTTGCGAAGGCACCTTTTTCAGTTGCTCAAAATGCCCGTCAGCTGGTGGTGGGACACCCTCACGGCACGCGCAGACTCTTTTTCACAACTGGCACAAGACGTGTTTTTGAAGCAAATCAGGCGCATGCATCAGCACAATGCTTACAACGATCCCGCCAATGAAAACCGCCTCATGAGCAACTTTATCTATGACCTGAGTTTTTCCCAGCGTAACCGCAGGGAAAAGGAGCAAAACGAAAAGGATGCCGTCTGGTGGCCGCAATATGCAAGTCAGCTCACACCTAGTCCTGCGATTGAGACTGTCGCAGAGCTCGCCCGCAATGTCGGCACCACGCTCTGGTTTGATCCCAAGAGTCCCAAGGAGTTGGAAGATGTCGTCGCCACTGGCCAATTCAGCACCTGCTACAACTTGATCAAATACATCAACCGCCTAGAAATCGCGCAGCATGGACTTACCGAGGACCTCAAGGCCCTGCGCTTTACGCTCCTCAGCGATTGGGCACGCTTTCAAAAAGATCCCTATTGGCAACTGCCTGCGTTGCAGATGCCTGTTCCGAAATAACACAAAATGCCTATTTTCGTATCACCAACAGTTTGTCATCAAAATCAAAAATCTTATGCCACCTACCACACCGAAACCCGCAGATTCAACCCTGCCGCAGCCCAAGATCGTTTTTGGGCCGAGTGCGGACTCCTCTTCCGTCAAGCCATTTGCATTGGAGGTCATCAAAGACCTGTTGCGCAAGGCTGGCGAGGCGAGTTGCACGATCACAAGCACCGCGCGCACACCTGCTGCGCAAGCGAATGCCATGTACCGCAATATCGTCGGCACATCGGTCAAGTCTCAAAAGGATCTCTACGGCCACTGGGGCGACCTCGTGATCGACCAGTATGTCGTCTCCAAAAAAGCTGGTAAGACGCCCGATCAGATCAAAGCCGACATGACCGCCAAGATCAACGAGATCGGCCCGGCCAATGTGAGCCGCCACTGTGCCGATTTCAATGTGCTTTGCGTCGTGGATATCGCGCCGAGTTCCATCCAAAACAAGACCAAATTTGTCGCTGCCTTCAAAGCCGACAAACGCATCTCCAAATATTTCCTCCCGCCGACCGATCCTGCTTACCACTTGGAAATTCCCGTGTGAGGCAAGCGCTGATCGCAATCATGCGAGGCTGAGTCCAAAAAGTGGCTCGCCTCCCATGATGGTAGGGCTTGGGGATGCAAGCCAGATCAGACCCATCGCGCAGCAGCTACAGCCGTGCGCGCTGTTGTGCGCAAGCTCCGCAGCCTCAAAATTCAGGCTGCACGGGCTTGTTTCCCAATATCTCGTCGATTTTTGCCATCACTTCGGCAGTGAGGAGCGGCACCACGTCGAGCGATTTCAGGTTGTCTTCCAACTGTTCCAGGCGTGAGGCGCCCATGATGGCTGTGCTCACGTTGGGATTTTTGACAGTCCAAGCAAGGGCGAGACGGGGCATGGTGGTGCCTAGATCACCTGCAAGCGTCACCAATTGGGCGACTTTGGCGAGGTTTTCGGCAACCAGCACACGGTTTTTGAGCCAATCCATGCCTTCGATGTCCAGACGGGTTTTCTCCACCAATTCCTGATTGTACTTGCCCGTGAGCAAGCCGCTCGCGAGCGGGGAGAAGATCGTAGTGCCGAGTCCCATGCCTTCGTAAAGCTTTTTGTACTCGACCTCGACGCGGGCGCGGTTCAGCATATTGTACTGCGGCTGCTCCATCGTCGGCGGAATCAGGTTGTATTGCCGGGCGACGCCGTAGGCTTCTTGCAGCTCTTGGGCGCTCCATTCCGATGTGCCCCAATAGAGGATCTTGCCTTGCAGGATCAGGTTGTGCATGGCCCAAACCGTTTCTTCGACAGGGGTCGATTTGTCTGGCCGATGGCAAAAATAGAGGTCTAGGTAATCGACCTGCAAGCGCTTGAGTGCAGCATGGCAGGCCTCGGTGACGTGTTTGCGGCTCAAGCCGATCTGCGTAGGCTTGTCTCCTCCCCAATAGACCTTGCTTGACACCGTATAGCTGTCGCGCCGCCAATTGGACTTGTGCAAAATTTCGCCCATGACCACTTCGCTTTGCCCCTTGGAATAGATTTCGGCATTGTCAAAGAAGTTGACGCCAGCGTCATAGGCGGCGTGCATCAGCTGTTCGGCGGTGCCGTCTTGGATTTGCTTGCCAAATGTGAGCCAGGATCCAAAGGAGAGCACGCTCACTTTGAGGCCAGATTTTCCAAGTCTTCTATATTCCATCATCACTCAATGTATCTTTTATCATCCATGCTGACGCTTGTCGCCAGAGCAAGCTATAACTATGGGAAACAAAATTGGTTTAATCGTCCAAGGAAAATTGATGCCGATGAAATTTCACTCCTCAGTCGGTCGATGTAGTTGTTCTGCAGGAGCGCCTTGGCCAATGTTGCGGAACATGTGGGCGCACTTTCGACCGTAGATGCGCTTGGGTATTTTGCTAGGCCAGCTAGCATCTCTTTGTAATCCTGCACGGAATGTCGTAGATTAGCTCTGTCTAAAAGAAATCCCATTGCCATGGAAAAGATAAAGAAAGAACAGAATGCGCCTAGTGCGGGGCTGGAAACCGTGCAAAAATCTCAGAAACCGCCAACCTTTAATTTGGAGGCCAATCCGGTCCAGAAAAAAGAAGGCGAAGTAACCACTGTGGCCGCTGCTCCAGTTGCTGCTGCTCCAGTTGCCGCCGCGCCCGTAGAGGCTGCGCCAGTTGCGGCTGCAGCCACAACAGTGAACGCCGCCGATGTCGTCGTCACCTACGGTGCCGACGCCGACCAGACGGCGGTGGCCGCATCTGCCGAAACGGTGATCAAGGAAATCTGTGCCAAAGCTGGCGAAAGCAGCTGCACGATCACCAGCACGGCACGCACGCCCGAGGCGCAGGCCCGCGCGATGTATGTCAATCTGGAAGCCAATGGCGTTGCATCACAAAAGGCGCTCTATGCAGCCGCAGGCGACCAGGTGATCGACGTCTATGTTGCTTCCAAAGCCGCCAAAAAATCGGCCGATGAGATCAAGGCAGACATGACCGCCAAGATCAACGAACTCGGCCCCTCTACGGTCTCCAAGCACTGCGCCGACTCGAGCACACTCTGCGTGGTCGATATCGCACCCAGCTCCATCACCAACGATGCCAAATTTATTGAGGAGGTCGGCAAAGACAGCCGCGTGAGCAAGTTCTTGCAACCGCCCAATGACCCAGCTTATCACTTGGAAATACCAGTCTAAAGGCAGTCTTTTGCCGAATGATGCAAGGAACCAATAGCCGAGTGAGCGCGATAGACGAGAAGTCTTTGGCGCTCACTCGGCGCCTTTTTCATATTGCCTTGCTTTTGGCTTACGCCTACTTTTGCTGGCTCATGCTGGGCATCAGCCTGCAATACATTCCGATCGACACCGACGTCGCCTTTTTGCGCATCAAGCAAGACGAGATCGCCCTCTGGCATTACAAAATCGCCTTTTTCACACATGTATTTACCGCGCCCCTGAGTCTCGTAGCGGGTTTCACGCAGTTTTCCAAGCGCATCCGCAACAGGCTGCCCATGGTTCACCGCTGGAGTGGCTGGCTGTATGTAATTTCTGTGCTGGCCTTTGCAGCGCCGTCGGGGTTTGTGATGGGCATTTATGCCAATGGTGGCCTACTTGCCCAGATAGCCTTTTGTAGTCTAGGGGTTTTCTGGTTCATCTTTACGATATTGGCGGTGCGCAGGGCTGCACAGCATGACTTTATGGCCCACCGTGCCTGGATGATCCGCAGTTTTGCTTTGGCGCTGTCTGCGATCACCTTGCGCGCATGGAAGTTTGTGTTGGTCGGCCTCTTTCACCCACGGCCGATGGATGTCTATATTTGGATCGCCTGGCTGGGGTGGACCTTGAATTTAATTGTTGCAGAAATCATTATTCGTAAGCTAAAACGATGAAAAAATCACTTTCCATGCTGCTGCTGATCGCATTCCTGGCCTATGGCTGCGGAAGCAAGACGCAAGAATCGTCCACAGGTGCAGACAGTAACGCCACTGCGGCCACTGAGCTGGCAGATCCACCCATCGAGGAAACCGCCGACATGGTAGATCTCAAGGGTTTTTATGTTGGGAACTTTGAAGCCACCAAGTTTCAAAAAGGCAAGAATCCCAGTTTTACCAACCTTATCAATATCTCCATCGACGCGCTGGGAGCTGGCAAAGTTGAGGGGCATAGTGTCGTCGCCGGCAACGCGCGGCCTTTCACTGGCACTTATACCATGGAGGGCGGCGCCTACAAAGTCGTGGCTGCAGAGCCGGGTGATGATAAGTACGATGGTAAATTTACTTTTATACTCAATCCGAACTCCCATGATGTCATTGGAACTTGGGTAGCCAACGATGCGAAATTGGCGGTCTCGGAACGCAAATATGAGCTGAAGCGGAGGGCATTTGCCTACGATGCCGATCTTGAATTGCCGGGAGATGTCGCTTGGTCAGAACTCTATGGCAAGGTTCCTGATCCAGATTGGATGCGCTCGGAGGTCACCACCGAGGATGTCTTGCGGCACAACGTCTCCAAGAAGCGACTCAAGAAGGAAGACGTGGAGAATATGTACAAAGGCGATCTTGAGATCTTGCGCAACTCGATCTATGCCCGCCACGGTTACAGTTTCAAGACACGCAAAATGCGCTATGTCTTTGACAGTTCGGTGCCTTGGTACATGCCCGTGAGCACCGATGTGAGCAAGGAACTCACACAAATTGAAACAGAAAATATTGCGCTCATCAAGCGCTATGAGCAACATGCCGAAAGCTACTATGATTCATTTGGGAGGTAGCCTCAGGTGGATGTTAGGGCTTGGGATGGGCCTGTGGCTAGGGGCTTGCTTGCAGGCGCAAATCAGCGTCGAGTTTCGGCTGCATGCCCCAAGTCTGTCTGACACGGCAGCCGTGTATATCGTCGGCAATGACGTGCAACTTGGCAATTGGGATCCCGCGCGGGTGCGCATGGAGCGCATAGGCGATCATGTATGGATGCATACGCTGTCGCTTGCGGTCCCGCAAGGCTTGGAATACAAATACACACTTGGGTCTTGGGAGCGCGAGGGCCTCGACGCCCAGGGCCTTGTGCGGCCCAACTATCGGCTACGTCCAGTTGCCGACAGCGTCGTGTATGACACGGTGCTGAAATGGCTCGATGGGCAGCGGCCTGCACCCTCTGGGCAGGTCACGGGCGAGCTGCGCTACCACCGCAACCTGCAACCCGCTGGTTTACCAGCCCGAGATATCGTGGTGTGGCTGCCACCGGGCTATGCCGCCGACAGCAAGCGCCACTACCCCGTACTCTACATGCACGATGGCCAAAATGTATTTGATCCCAAGACCAGCAGCTTTGGAAAGGATTGGCAGCTCGACGAGACTTGCGACAGCATGGTCCGTGCGGGCCGCATCGTGCCCATGATCGTCGTGGGCGTGTACAATGGCCCCGACCGCCGCGCTGAATACAGCCCTGGCGAGAAGGGCGTGGCCTACATGACTTTCCTCGTGCATCAACTCAAGCCCCTCATCGACAGCACTTACCGCACACGTCCAGATCGCAAGCACACTTATGCCGGCGGCTCCTCTATGGGTGGATTGATCTCCTTCATGTTGTGTTGGGAGCACCCCGAGGTGTTTTCCAAGGCTATTTGCATGTCGCCCGCATTTCAATTCTTGCACTTCGACTACCTACCCTATGTCACCGATGACCACGGCAAGCGGCGCAAGGTGCAATGGTATATCGACAATGGCGGCCAGGGATTGGAAATCGAGTTGCAGCCTGGCATCGATGCCATGCGTGCAGCTTTGGAGGCAAAAGGCTACCGTGAAGGCAAGGCTTATTTCTGGGTATCGGACCCTGAAGCCGAGCATTTCGAGACGGCGTGGGCGCGCCGTATGCCCAAGGCATTGGCATTGTTGCTGGGACGATAGGGAATGAGGCGGGGCGAGATGTACAGCGCATATATCTGCTGCGTCGCTGCAATTGGCGAATCTTTGAGTGCTTTCCAGTTTTTGAGATGGCAGTAGTTGCAATCGGCAATTTCATCATTTGCAGCGGCATCCTTGGGGGCCCACCCAGTTGGGGCTTCAGCTAAGCCGACGCTCCAAATGGATAAAACCTACATTGGCATTGCCGCAATTGTCGGATTCCCAGCGGCCTTCTAAGACCAAAACGCCTTGTACCCAAGTGGCCGTGAGCTGATAATCCTTCAAGCACCAGTACCCGTATGTGTACATCCTTTGTGCTTTGATATACAATTCCACGACATTGATTTGTGCATTTTCATAGCTGCTGGTGATCTCCATGATGCCGTAAACCTCAGGATCATCTTCCAATCTCAGGCGTGCCTCGCCTGTAATCCCGCCCTCTGCATCCTCCAATTCCAATTCGAATAGGTAGCGCGCTGCCAATCCCGCAGGCTCCTGGGTGATGTAGCCAAACCATTCCCCGAGATAATCATTGCGGGTCTGGGCGGGAGCAACGAGTGTAAGCATCAATAGGAGCAAGAAGGACAACGAGGCGCGCATATTCATAGGATTTCTTGATTTTGAATGCCTAACGCCAATTCAATACGAGGATACAATTGGAACCAGCGTTTTTTTTATAGGCTTATCGGGATGATGACCAGTAAGCCAAATTTCTTGTCTTTTCGACCGGAGTCTTTTGGTATTTGCAAGGCTCTGAAAGAGCCTTGCAAATACCAAAAGACGTAGCGGAGAAATCTTGGGTGTAGAAACACCTTGCACTCAGTGGTTTTGCAGTTGAGCAATGGCTTACCCGTAACGCATCAAGTTTTGCTCTGAGTTGGAATTCTCATGCGATTCGGGTTAGCGGGAGGTGTTTCTGGGCCTATCCCGCACCTCGTGCGGGACCGCTTCGTGATCGAGTCGCTACGCTCCCTCGATCACTACGGTACCAATGACAAGTGATGTATTGTTCAGATAATCAGTAAGTTGAAAAATTGAATAAATTCGTTGTGAAGGGATCGTGTTGCTGCTGGGCAGGGAGTGTATCTGTGCTCAAGATCCCTCGGCTACGCTCGGGATGACCA
>JANORP010000420.1:0-12131 GCA_031415375.1 Bacteroidota bacterium
AAAGTCCAAAAACATCTTGGGGACTGATCATAGTTTTTTTAATTCATTGAACAATAATTTTTGAAAATGATATACCAGTGCAGCCCAGTGTTGTGACATCCGGATCATCCGCTCCAAAATCAAAAACACAAATACGTTCCATACCACAAAAGGCAATCCCCAGCCTGTCGCTGCTCCCAATTCTCCCAGTCGAATCTGCAACCTTGGAAATATACCCTGTGGTTCCAGTAGCAGCATATAGCCCACAAATGCACTCATTTGGAGGAAGGCATGGGGCCAAAATGTCGCTGGCAGGGGTGGGTCGGGCAGCTGCTTCATACCTGCAAATCAACGAAAAATATGGCCAATTGCAGCAATCGGATAGGAGGGAATGCGATGGGTGTACGCTCCCGTTCAGAGAGCGGGAGCTCGCGAATTGATTTGCTGCTCCCGCTAAGAGTGCGGGAGCGTACACCCAATGCGAAAGTGCAGATTGTTGAGACCAAATAATATCCCTATGTTTGCGCTTCAATTAACTACTATGAAAATCGTTTCTGAAGAAAGTGTCGAGCAAGCGATCGATGAGATCGAGAAAATGACCGATGAGGACTTTTCTGAATTCGCCGCGGCATTTGCTGCGGCACAGCCATCGATGGCAGGCTATTTGTTCATCCATGAGGATGAGTTCACAGATGACGATTTTGATATCATGGCCAATTTGGCGCTGACGATTTACAGAGCTTACCAAATTGAATGCGGCACCGCAAGGATCCTATCCGAGCAAGAGATTGAGGAAGCAGCCATGCGTCAAATGGAATATTTGGATGCGATTGAAACCGCAAATGAGGAAGAGATCTCTGAATTGGTCGAAAAGGCATTTGATGGAACGCGGCAGCCAGTGCTGCTTGATTTTGCGGCACATGAACTTCACTTAATGGAGTCTGAAGGTGCAATCGAGCATGAATCTGGAGGTGCATTGATATATCCTATCTTGCAATTGACTGTCGATCTGCTCGACATCGCATTCAATGGAACCAATATACAAGTTGTTTAATACAATGGAGCCGCTCCGCCAAGCACGGCTCCTGTATGGCGATCAATGAACCGTCAATTGAGGCAAAATTTGAATCCTTCGCTGTCGATGTTGCAGAGCGCGGTTACGCGATCATGGACGATTTTATTGATGCCGCCGAATGTAAGTTGTTATTGATCGAGATGCTCGATTTGCGTGCGCAAGGTCTCATGCACAAGGCAGGTATTGGGCGTGCGGCGCAACTGCAGCGCGACGAAACCGTGCGCGGCGACGAGATCCTTTGGATCGAAAAGCAAATTCTGCCAACGCCAACAACCCAATTTTTAGTGCAATTGGAGGCCTTGATCGACTATTTCAATCAGAGTTGTTTTGCGGGTATCCGCGATTATGAAGCTCATTTCGCAGCCTACGCACCTGGCACATTCTACAAGCGTCACCTTGATCAATTCAAGGGAAGAGGCAATCGCAGGTTTACGTTCATTTTTTATTTGAATGCAGATTGGCTGTCGGGTGATGGTGGCGAATTACAGATTTACATTCCTTCAGAAGGATCAGAAACGAGCATCAGTATCACTCCTATATCTGGACGCATAGTTTGTTTTCGCAGTGAATTGTTTGAACACGAAGTGCTGCCTACACTCAGGTTTCGCAATAGCATTACGGGTTGGTGGCTGGATCGGGAGAAGAACTTGACCTTTTTGCATTGAGAAATTTGCTGCGCGCGATGTTCTTTTTCTACACTTCCATGATGCAATGTTTGTAATTGCATCAAACCACTTGGATAATTGGCATTTTATTGATTTTTACCTCTGGCTCCTTCGATTTTATTGCGCGCAATCTTCCGCCCTACGCCGTTCAATGAATATCTATTTGCCATGTAATCGGCTGTATGTGAGGTTTTTGGGCAATTTTCCAGGTGAGTAAAGGTGTCGTGTAGGATTGCGGAGGATGCAAATTTAATTAGTGACGCTTTGTGATCGCCAACCTATTCAGCATCAATTGCTAGGAAGCGCCGTAGGGATCTCTGGGGTTTACTTATGGTAAGCCAAGGGGCATGAAACTGCTGAAAAGGGACCGCGCCGAAAAAGAGGGGATTAATTATCCCCGAGGCAAAAAAATATTTGTAGTATTTTTTGGCCAATTGAAAAGCGAGCCATTTTTTTATAAATCGGCCAGATTATGCATAATTTGGCCATTTTTGGAAAATGATGGTCGGTTGTAGAAGGCGAAAAACGACACTTGTTGATGCATCGACGATAAAAAATGAGAGATTTGAACATATTTTTTTTGAGAAAACGTTTTGCAATTATTCTAAGCCTAGTAAATTCATGTTTTAGAATGCCTTCGCACTCTAGTAGGGGCTTTCACAAATTCGAGAAAAAAAATTATTATTTGAAATGAGCAACGATATCACGAAAGTTTTAGAAGCAGAGGTGAAGCGACTTGGAAGCGAAATTCAATCACTTGAATCGCAAATCGCAACCTTGAAAGGTCAGCAGGCTGCGCTGAACAGCACTGTTGATATGTTCCGTGGCACAGGTAAGAAATCTGCTGCCCCAGTGGAAAAAGCCAAAGGCGGAAAGCGCGGTCCTAAGCCAGGTGCAGCTAAAAAAGCTGAGAAAGCTCCCGTAGCTGTTGTCGCTGGTAAAAGAGGGCGTCCAAAAAAATCAGAAGCTGCGGTCGCAGCACCCGTGAGCGCTCCGGTAGCCGCAGAGGCACCGAAAGCCGAAAAGAAAAAACCAGGTCGTAAGCCAGGTGTCAAAGCTGCTGCAATCGCAGCACCGGTGGTCGCAGCTGTGGCTGTGAAGGCCCCAAAAGCTCCTAAGGCCCCAAAGGCCCCAAAAGCTCCTAAAGCCGCCAAGGCTCCAAAGGCAGCGCCTGTAGCCAAGGCTGTAGAGGCTCCTAAGGCTCCCGCTGCCGTCAAGGCTGCAAAACCTGCAAAGGAAGTGAAGGCTCCTAAAGCCTCCAAGACCGCTGCTGCTGCCAAGGCAGGCAGCAAGATCATGGAGCGCACTGCCCCTAAATCTGATGCCAAGGTAGCCGACGTGCCTGCTGCCAAGCCAGCTAAGGCCGCTGCAAAGGCTGCTCCTGCAAAAGCTACCTCCAGCAAGCCAGAGGTAAAAAAAAAGGTTGATAAGGCTCCAAGGGGCCCCAAACCCGGTACAAAAACCGACAAAAGCAACTCGTTGACCGCTAAGGTGCTTGATCTCTTCAAGCAAAAAGGCGAACTTGAGCCAATTGAAGTCGCAAACGGTACGGGTGTGGACAAGGATAAGTTCAATTCCGTGCGTAGCACCATCAATATTCTTTTTCTCAAGGGTACCTTGGGCAGAAGGAAGAAAGATGGCAAGAGCAACACCTATTCCTATGCTACCCCAGAATGGTACAAAGGAAAAGGCATCGAATTTGAGCTCGGAACCAAATAATACAAATCCACGATTTGTGTTAGGCCCCTATTAAGATTTTACGAAACTCCGAGCTTGCTCGGAGTTTCGTTTTTTAAGATATGGAGTTCGCGCAGATCCAAGCCGTTGAAATAGGCGGTGCCAGTCGGCAGGGCTGAAACGCCCGCCCCCAGCTCCACGCTGCAAATCAGCAAGTGATCTTCCGGGTAGCTGCATCATCGAGCTACGCTCGTTGCGCATCCTTTTTAAAGTATGCTTGCAGGATGATTTCCGAATCGCTTATCTTTGATCCAATCTGATGTATATATGGAAGTCTTGCGCAAAATCGTATCCTATCTCACCTTCAAGAAACAAGCCAGTCCTGCCGATGGCAGCAACGGTTTCAATCTCAAGGCGATGCACATCATCAACAAGATCTCGATCTTCATGTTTTTGGTTGGTATGGTGCTCTTGATCATCAAGTTGGTTGGCTAGTCACATCCATGCCGCGCAATTCATTTTACGCGTTTGAGATGGTGTTTGATGCCGGATATTTCACACATCAAAAAGGGCTTCGCAGTTGATGCGAAGCCCTTTTTGATGGATGACACCAGGCTTGCCGCCAATGCCAACAATGTGCAAGCAAGAAGGTCTTATGCGGTGGGCAAAGGTGGCCTGCTGCGGTCAAGTGCCAGTGCCAAAAAGCTGGAAAATACAAAGGTCGCCATGATGGCCAAGATCACGAGGATGCTGCGCTTGGGGCGATCTTTGTAGCCGCTCACCATAGGGTGCTCAGTGATCCAGAGAAGGCTTGGATACTGCTTCAGGTTGAGCTCACGGGCCATCTGCTCGCGGCGCAAGTCTTGGTAGCGCAATTCCAAGGAGTAGATATACAATTCCATCGACTTTGCATTGTCGTAGAGCTCATTGAACTTGGGCTCGGTCCTCATTTTCTGTGCGAGGATTTCTGATACAGCAGGGCCGGCATCGTCGATATGATAGATATTGTATTTGACTCTGAGTACTGAAAGCGAATCATTGATGCCTTTGCGTTCGGCATCGACCTGCTTGAGCTGATCGTTGGTGGCCATCAGGCCCACCTGACGCTGCGAGACCCGCTCAAAGAAATTGGAAGCCATCGCCAACCCTGCATCCGCAAAATCCTTGGCAAATTGAGGGTCGGTGTCCCAGCATTCGATCGCAACGACACTGTTGCTCGTGAAGCTCACTTTCATATTGCTCTTGAAGGCCGCCTCAAACATTTTGGAGGCTTCTTTGCCCGAGCGATCGATGCCAAAATGGCCATACAAATTGAACTTTTTGTCCAAGCTGTCCATCACTTCGGGAGACTCCAAATAGGCGACTGTGCGGTCAATATCCTCTTCATCGGCAGCATAGAAGCCTTTGTAGGCGATGCCATTGGCAAATACCATCGTGCTCAAAGAGGTAATGGACGGCGGTACAAAGGAGGCCCTGCTTTTGAATTCGTCGGGCATGCGTTGCGACAGCAAGATCGAGATCACGGCCGATGCGATGCAGGCGGCGAGAATCCAAATCTTCCAGCGCCAGAGTTTTCCAAGTCCAAACTTTACGTTGTGTTCCATTGAGGTAGATCCATCCAAGTCAAAAACAGCACGGTAGGGTGCCCAAAAAGTCTCGCAAGTTAGGAATTATATCCATTCACCCAAGGGCAGAAAAAGAGGGATGAAATTGACCTCCAAGACCACTTGATCGCTGTCTGAAAAAAAAGACGTGATTGGCGTGATCCCCGTTCGATTCTATTTTCGATTGCAGTACTACTTGATTAACTTTGTTTCGATGTCTGAGACAACCCCCAATGTCGAAAAGGTGAAGCAATTTCTTGCAAGTTCTCTGGAACTCGCGAAACCATTGCTCAAGCACCTGCACCCCTCAGACATCGCGCAGATCCTTGAGGATGTGAGTCCAGAGACCCGCAAGCGCATCATCGGCTTCTTGTCTGTCGAGATGGCTTCTGAGGCGATCGTCGAGATGGATGAAGAGTCGCGGCCTGAGGAATTGCTCATGCAACTCACGCCTAGCCAAGCCGCACGCATCATTGAGGAATTGGATCCCGACGATGCCGCCGACTTGCTTGCTCAAATCCCACTCAAGGACCTGCGCAACATCATGGCGCGGCTGCAAGTCGAGGATACCAAGCAGATCGAGCAGCTCATGAAGTACGATGAGGAGACTGCAGGCGGCATCATGACGCCCGAGTTACTCAAGGTACCCGACAATTTCTCCAAGCGTGAGGCGATGGAGGAGGTGCTGCGCATCTCAGACGAGATGGAGGATTTTTATGTGATCTATGTCGTCGATGAAGATGATATCTTGCTGGGCACAGTCTCCATCAATGATTTGATTCGTGCCAAGCCTTGGGTCAAGGTGCGTGAACTCATCGATGAAAATTGCATTAAGGTACACGTGGACACCGACCAAGAAGAGGTGGCCCGCATGATCTCCAAATACAATCTCGCAGCGATCCCCGTGGTCGATAGCATGGGCCATCTACTCGGCCGCATCACCTTTGACGACGTCATGGACGTCTTGGAAGAGGAAAATACCGAGGACATCTTGCGGATCGCGGGTGTGTCTGAGGATGAAGAACTGCGCGGTGGCTGGCGCAATGCCGTCAAGAGCCGCCTACCTTGGCTGCTTGTAAACCTGCTCACTGCCTTCATCGCAGGGCTTGTCATCAGCACGTTTTCAGACACCATCGACAAGATTGTGATCATCGCTAGCTTTATGCCCATTGTGGCAGGTGTCGCGGGCAATAGCGCCACCCAAGCCCTTGCGGTGACCATTCGCCGTATCTCGACCGACCGCGTAAACGCGAGCCAAAATTTCAAAGTGATCATCAAAGAGCTCATCGTCGGGCTCGTCAATGGTCTGCTCCTAGGCACCATCACGGGTGTTGCAGCATTCCTTTTGGGCGGCAATTCCATGCTGGGATTGGTCGTGTTTATGGCCATGGTCGGCAACCTCCTCATTGGCGCATTTGCAGGATCTGCTATTCCATTGTTTCTCAATCGTATCAATGTCGATCCCGCAGTGGCATCGTCCATTTTGATGACCGCACTCACAGACATATTGGGTTTTACGCTGTTGCTGGGCTTGGCCCGCGTCATTCTCACCGTGTAGGAGGGTAGGGTAGCGGCTTTGGCCCGGCATTGATCCCGATCAATTTTCCAGGCGTGCTTTGCGGTATATTTTAATGGGATGCTGCTTCACGCACAATTACAGTTGACGCAGCATGGACGTCCCAGTTCATCAGATAAAATAAGCATCCCACGCATCCGTAAATCCAAAAATCTTGCTCTATTTAGGGGATGGATAAGAGAAAACTAATGATCGCTTTGGCGTTCCTGACACTCACGGTCGGGGCATATTTCCTTTTCTTCTATGACAAGGGAACAACAGGTGCCGATGAGGACGAGGGCGTTGCTGTTGCAGCCGATAGCCTTGACAAGATCGACCAAGAGATCAAGCGCAACCGCGAAGCCTTGTTGCATGAGAAGGACGTCCCAACCGATTTCGTGGAGGTGCAGATCGATCCCAAGAAAAATCTATTTGGTGAATCTGTCATCGACGGCAGCATCCGCAACAAGGCAACGCGTGCCGGTTACAAAGATTTTGAACTCATGATCTATTGGCAAGACGAGACGGGCGCTGTGATGGACTCAGCCGCAGAGGTCATTTTTGGCAATTTGAATCCAGGGGAATCCCTCGAATTCAAAACCAAGCGCCGTGGCCCACGCAAAAGTAAATCCATCCGCGTCAAGGTAAATCGTGCAAAAGTGATCGCAGACTGATGCAGAATTGGTACGAAATTTGAACACGACACGTAGTTCACCGATAATACTCGGTTGAATGTGTATCTTTATTCCAAAATCTAGGCTATGAAACTGAAAAACTTCCTATTGCTGCTTCCCCTTTTGTGGAGCCTCGTGGCCTGCGAAGGGCTCGACACCAACCTGAGCGATGAAGACATCGTCGCGGGCTTGAAAGCAGCCCTCGAAGTCGGAACAGACAGCAGCACGACCAAACTGCATGCCCAAGATGGCTATTTTGCCAACGCCAAGGTCAAGATTCCCTTCCCTGAAAATGTACAGTACGTAGCCGATGCCCTCGCCAACTTCCACCTCTTGGGACAGCCCGTAGGGCAGACCGCGGTGGATGCTTTGGTGCTCAAACTCAACCGCGCCGCTGAAGGTGCCGCCGATGAGGCCAAACCCATTTTTGTAAGTGCCATCACCAATATGACGATCGACGACGGCCTCACGATCTTGACGGGAGTCGACGATGCTGCGACCAGTTATTTGAAGACGCAGACCTTTGCAGACCTCAAAACCGCGTTCAAGCCCGACATCCAGACCTCCCTCGACCAAGTCGGCGCTCAAAATGCATGGACCAGTGTCACGGGCTACTACAACCTCATTTCCTCAAACCCTGTGAACACTGACCTCGCCGACCACACCACCAACAAGGCTCTCGACGGCCTGTTTACGCTCATTGCAGACCTGGAATTGAAGATTCGCAACGATTCCAGCTATCGCATTTCAGACATCCTCAAAAAGGTCTTCGCAAAGCAAGACTGACCAGGAAATCGTATGTGATCGGCCGCAAGAGTATCAATGCCCATGTTTCCAGCGTCTCACGCCAGCGTGTACGTAGGCTTCGACATAATTTTCTTGTGGAGGGATCGGGCAATTCCAGCCTGTGCTATACGCACAGTAGGGATTGTAGCATTGGTTGAAATCCAGCGTGACTTGACGCACCTGTAGGAGGGAATCCGCAGGCATTTTCCAATCGATATAGCGGCCGCCGCCATAGGATTTGAAGCCTGATGAAAAATCCTTGAAGGGGATAAAAAGGAGATCGGCGTATTCGGCTTGTGCTGAGAGTTTCAGGTTGCGGTAGGCCGCAAGCGTATCCTTGTGCCCTTGCACGACAAATACAAGCATGCACACTTGCACAAAAGTCTTCGTTTTGCCGCTCACGGTCGGCATCTCAAATGCTTGCTTGTCGGGCGTGGGAATGCAGGTGGCCTCCACAAAATATTTCGCTCGCAAGGGATAAAATTGGTGGCGCTTGAAATGGATGCGGTCCAAGCTGTCGAGCGGCGAATCCTTGGGATCACCATATTGGCGGTTGAGTTCCGCCTGAAAATGCTTGGCCTCAGCCCTCCAATGGCCAGATTGGCCCATCAAAGTCGCCGCTCCAAGTCCCATCAAAACCACAAATCCGATCAATCTTTTCATATCCAGACCTCATTGAATGGGGAAAAATAAGAAGAATTTTGGGTGTTCCTTGGGCCACCCAGAAAACCGCGTGTACTCCAAACTCAGCAAGCGCTGGAATTACGTTGTTCGTCGGCCCTCCCTCCACAGGCGGGCACGGCCCCAAAGCCAAGTTTGAGGGCCGATGAACGATATTGGCCGCCAAGCGATGATTCGGCGACGCCGAATCTATGATCAAAATGCTCGTTCATCGGCCCACAGCGTTGTTGTGGGCATCGCCAACATTCATGTGCCGAATTAGTCATGCACGTTGCCCAAGATCGCCGTACCTTTTAGGCGCCGTCGCATTATGCATGGCAAATCACTTCAGAGCTATGAATCGCATTGTCCTTTTCTTTTTGGCCCTCTTCCCCGCAGCCTACGCTTTTGCGCAAGACGCCGCACCCTTGCAGCCCACCGATACCAAGGCGCTCTTGCACGTCGTCGTGACCGATTTTCAAGAAAAACCGACCGTCAGCGAACCGATTTTTTTCCAAAGTACCAATACCAGCAAGACGGTGCAGCGCAAAACCGATGCTGCTGGCAAGTTTGACATCCTGCTTCCCAAGGGTGACATCTACAAAATCAAGTACCAAGGTTTCTTGAACGAAAAGGAGTATTCCACGATCGAGATCCCCACGGGCAATGGCCGCTCGGAGGCAACACTCACGATCCAAATGGAAAATGAATCGAATGAAGTCTATGCCCTCGACGTGCATTATGAAACGGCCAAGGCCGTGATCCGCCCAGAGTCCTACGCAGTGCTCGATGAACTCGTCGTCGCCATGAAGCGCAATGCCGAATCCAAAATCGAGCTCGCAGGGCATACCGACAGCGATGGCAGCACCGAGGCCAATCAGCAGCTTTCCCAAGACCGCGCCATCGCCGTGCGCAGCTACCTCACACAAAAGGGCATCAGCGCAGGCCGCATCACCACGGTAGGCCATGGCGAGACCCGTCCCGTCGCTACCAATGCCACCGAGGCTGGCAAGGCCCAAAATCGCCGCACAGAAGTGCGCGTGATCGAATAAGCAAGCCGCCCGCGGCCGCTTGCCCATTCGATCATGGATCACAACCCGTCAAAAAGCAGATGGCTCGCCGCAAAGGTGACCTTGCAGTGAGCCATCTGATGGATCGCACAATTCCTTACTCCAAACTGTGCCGCTCCATGGCCGGCTCAGGTCTCGATGTTACGCGGCCATTGGTGCATCTGCGCAGGCTGGTCATGCACACGGATGAAGCCCGCGACATATTCGCGGAGGTCGATCAAGGCGGCGTTGCGCGGCTCGCTCGGGCCTCCGGGCCAGATCAGCTCAACCTCATTGCCCGCAAGCGGCAAAAATGGAACATAGGGCGCCGAGAACACGAAGGTGAAATAGAAGGTGATCATTTCCCCGATCGTGCCCGTCTTGGGCAAATAACTGAGCAGGGTCTTGGTGTCGATCACTGCATTGGCTGCAGGAATGTCCTGAATTTGTAGGCAGGGAGGGAAATTGGGGATGTAGGTGAGCACGGGATTGGCTGTGCTATTGAGGCGGGCAGTGCCATGTGCGGTGAGGCGATAGACCAGGCTGCGCAAGGTCTTGATGAGGTTGGCGCGTGAATCCATCGGCGGCAGGCCCACGACATTGCCATCTTTGGGGTTGGTGCTCGCTGCTAGCCAAGCCTGCAAAGGTTTATCTTCGATCACAGCGGTATCGCTGGCCCAAGTCGTTTCCACAAACACCGTCACATATTCCCCGACCGCAGCAAAAAGATCGAGCATCATACCTGCAATCGGGAAGCGATCCCAGTCCTTTTCCTCCGAAAAATCTTCTCTCCGGATCCCGAATTTCTCCAAGGTCACATCTGGATCATCGTCGAAATAGGTGCGTCCTTTGGCGAAGTCGTTGGTCATCGCGAGAAACTGCGGAGCCGTACTCACAGAGGTCGGCGGCGTGATGTTTTTCCAGAGCAGGAGCAAGACGTTGTTGAAGGGGATGAGGTAATCGCTCTGGGGCGCCATAAACATCCGCAGCGGATGGTTCTCCTCCACATGGTTGCCGAGGGTCATGAGCAAGGCCGCGCTCACAATATGCCAATGATAGACGTGGCCCATCCAGATGCCATAGAGCGTCACGGAGGTCTTGGCGGCGAGCAGGGCATAGAGCCAAGCGCCAGGCTGGGCCAGACCATAGGTGAAAATTTGCTTGCCGGCACCGTTTTGGCCAGCGACCATGACTGCGATTGGACTCAGTGCCTTGGTGGTGGCATCTTGCACGAGCAGGGTGAGGGTGCCGGGCGTGAATCTCACCGTCCCTTTCACGACATTGGAGGGCAGCTTTTCATAGAGCGTGAGGTCGATGGCATAGAGCAGACCGGCGGCCAGCAAATCGTTCCAATCATTCAGCCAATCTTGCCCAAAGATCGCCTTGAAGCCTGGTGCTGATTGCGCATTGACCTTTTGGAGAATGAGCAAATTGTAGGCAAACCCATGTTGGGCAATCGTCGGCCAAAAGCTGCGGTTGGCAGCCTCGGGGTCGGTGAGGGTTGCGGCAAACTCGTCGAGTTGCGGCAACGCATTTTCATAGACGTCGGCAAATGTCGTCCAAGACATTGTAAATTGAAGCGGATCTGTGAGCGACAAGGTCGTCAAAGGATCCTCGTCCTTGCCCGACGATGGTTCGTCGTGCAGCGCCATACGTGCCTTCAATTTTGCGGGGGTGATTTCCAATTCCTCCGCGCTTGCCTCCAAGGAGGTCTTCAGATCCTGTCGGTCGGCTTCTTCACTTGCCTCGACATCCTTGCCGCGTCCGTAGAGAAATGAGTAGCCGTTTGCGGCAGTGCCTTGGACCGTGTAGGTATTGTCGAGGCCCCATTTCGCTTGGGTGGTCGCATTGGCACGCAAGCCTAGCTTCACCAGGGTGCCCGGAATCTCCGTGAGCACAAACGGTACGCCCGGCATGTCTGGATAGCCCATCAAGTCCAGCGGCAGCCGATGAATGCGAGGCCCGTAAGCCCGCCGTCGAAAAATGAAGAAGGCCAGTACACCCAGTACAGCCAACACTCCGATCACGATCAAAATCGTTTCCCAGTGCATATCAATTTGGTTTAGTGGTAACAAGGGCCAATTCTGCCCAAGTCTTAAGGTATTGCTTTTTTAGGAGATGTCAAAACGTAGCAATGCAGCACCATGGTTTTTTAGCAGCGCCCCACAGCGGCTTCAATGGATACATTCTTACAGCACACAGACTTTGAAGTCCGAGGCCTCTGGCCGAAGGACGGTTGATCCCGACGCGTCGGGACCTCCGGCAAACAGACCCCTAGCCGACTTGCCGGAGGCAAATGGTCGGTAGTCCTTCGGCCCGAGGCCTCGGACTCGTTCAAAATCTGATTGCTTCAATGCATTGCATTTTTACAACACTGACGTTGGAGTCCGAGGCCTCAGGCCGAAGG
>JANORP010000421.1:0-33911 GCA_031415375.1 Bacteroidota bacterium
TATAGAAATCGGGCGAAATCTGCATGGTACGGCGCATGATCCATGATCGGGATCTCGGATTCAATGAGCGATTTTCATGCGATCGCCCTGTGATTGTTGTTCACAGACTCGTATTGAATAGAAATATTCTTTATATTTCGAAAACAACAACCATCATGTCTTCAAAAAGACTTTTTCTTCTGGTTTCGGTCATGTTGCTTTTCGGAAATGTTTCTGGACAATGTTCTGCATCTTTTTGGCAGACAGGCTGTTATAATAATGTTCTTACCGTTCAAGCAGCGCTGTATTCAAATGTCACCTATGTTTGGCAAGTGACAGGCCCTGGATGCTCAAGTAGCGGTAACGGAAGTCCTAATATACGGAACGTTTATATTCCCAATGGTTCTCAAGCAACTATCTCCTTGAACATTTATGACAATACAGGAGGAGCATGCTCTGGATCTTTCTCAAATTGGGGATATACGACTATCAACGTCATTCCGATTGTAGGTTCATCGACCGTTTGTGGTCCAGATCCTGTCCCGTATTCAAGCGAGTATTGGGATTCCCAACTTCCTGGACCATGGGGCATCGGTTTCGAATGGACGGTCACCAATGGGACCATTGTGCGGCGAATGAGGAATTATCCCTATGTGGGTTTACCTTCAATGCGGGCTGATACAGTATGGGTCTCTTGGGGAGCTGGTGCACTGGGCACGATTGAAAACAACTATTCCAATCAGCACCCCCCTGGTTGCTATAGTCATAAGATAAAACATGTGCTCACAAGATGCGGAGTCACTGGACCAAGGGTATGCTGCACAGGAGTGCGAAATGGATACCGAATGGGATGTCCTCCGGGCAGCACGTATCAATGGTCAGTTTCCAATGGTACCATCCTTTTTGGACAAGGGACCGATAGCATTTCGGTCAATTGGGCAAATCCAGGTCTAGATACAATTGTGATTATTTCCAATAGCCCCAATTGTGGGTTGGATACAAGCTTTGTCCCGATCGAAATCCTTGCGACGCCGACCAATCTCATTTTTGGAGATACGGTCGCCTGCCAAGGGACCCTTGATACATTTTCAACATCGGTTCTACCATTACTCAGTTTTCTCATAGTAAGCAAGGAGTGGAATGCAACTGGCGGTGGCCTCATGGTCAATGTGCCTTCGGCCAACCAATTGAGCTACGTGCATGGCGCAGGCCCATTTGAAACGATCAAACTCACAACGATCGACCACGGCTGCATCTTTGAGGACACCTTGCAGGTAAGAATAAATCCACAACCAGTAATGACGCTGGGGCCTAGTCCCTTGATTTGCAATGGGGATAGCGCATTGCTAGATCCCGGTCTAGGCTTTGCGAGTTATACCTGGTCCAATGGATCGACAACTCAAACGATCTATGCTGATACCTCGATTTCCTATGCTGTTACCGTGACGAATAGTCCCTACAATTGTGCCACGAGTAGTTCAGTGACGCCCATCCTGGATCTTGATTGTGTCTGGCCTGGAGATGCCAACCATGACTATATGACCGACCTCAATGACTTTCTGGCTATTGGTGTCGCTTTTGGGGCCACCGGCGGCATTCGTACAAATGCCTCTAGCAATTGGACCGGCCAACCTGCTGCAAATTGGGCGCAGGCGTTTGGGAATGGCGTGAATTACAAACATGCAGACTGCGATGGGGATGGACTCGTGCACTTCAGCGACACGATGAGCGTCACGATCCATCAAGGTCTTACGCATGCACGTGTAGCTGGGGTTTCGGCGGGCATCCCACTTCGGATCACGCCGTTGCAACCGACATATGCCGGCACTGATACGATCGAACTCAAAGTACAGCTTGGGAACTTGGGTGTTCCTGCGGATTCAAGCTATGGACTCGTATTTAGTTTGGCATTTTCGCCAACTGACATCTTGCCTGGAAGCATCACATGCAGTATTTCACAATCGATTTTGGGCGTTCCAGGTCAGCATATCATGTCGCTTCAACGCGATTCATCATCCAATGGCGACTATTGGGTAGGCATCGTTCGCATCGACCACTTGCCATCCTATGGGTATGGAGACATCTGCCGCATCAAATTACGCGCTTCACCTTCAATCTGGACGGGAATGCAAATGGCTCAATTGCCGATTTTTTTGGATCATTGTAGGCTGGTGAAACCCGATGGTACTGACCTGCCTGTGCTTTGTTCGGCCGGAATGGTACGCGTGTACGATCAAAATTGGGTTTCATTGACTCAAGCGACGGGATCTTTTTTTTGGAACATCTCTCCTAACCCTGCAGACGATGAAGTGCGCATAGCGCTTGATGCTCGTTTGTATGGTGACTACCGCATCGAGGTTTTGGACCTCAGCGGCAAGATCTTGCAAGTTGAAACAGGCATCTTGGGCCAAGGAAGTGAACCGAGTGAAGTGAGACTTAGGACGAATGCAATCCCTGTTGGCGCTTATTTCGTGCGCGTAACTGTGGATGGTTGGCATTCGACAAAGCGTTTCGTGATACTGCGAAAGTAGCAATCGTCCCTATAGATTACGATGAAATTCAAAATCAAAATAGATATTTGCTGCCTCTTTGGAGGGTTGGCAATATCTGTTCTGTTGACAAGCTGCGTCCTAGACCACGATGTCCCAGCACATGCTTACACGGATGATTTTGAATGTGTGAACCTTCCGCCGCCGCCTGATTTTTTTCAGATGTGGAATGAGATCAGCCCCATTTATTATGTCAAAGAGATTGCGATCAATCCAAACAATCCTTTGGAAATGTTGGAAGTCAGGACTTATCCGCAGGTGGACGATTCGATGTTCTATTACAATTTGGGGACTGGTCGGTGCGTTTTTTTGCGCGCAGGCGATGTCGGGGATATCGAATGGGGAGCTGATTGGATTTTGTTTTCAGGGAATGACGGACTTCAACGCATGAAACCCGATGGCGGTGAACTGACGACGCTTCCCACGATGGGTGTTGCAGGCAGAATCCGGCAGAATCCGACTGGCGATAAGTTCTTCTTTGCGAACTACGATTCGGGTATCAACTATCTTGTCGCTGATATGGCTGGGAATGTGATGGATACATTGAAAGGCATCAGCCCGTTTCACTGGTATGCCGAGGACTCCATTTTGGGGTTTTCGCGTCCACATGGCGGATTGGGAGAAGTCTATCTTTATGAAATCTCTACCGGAACCAAGACGTATTTGGTTGATATTCCGGTTGATCCCGATCCACGCTACAATGGTGTCGTTGATTTGAAGATGTTCCCTGATCCAGATCGATTTGCGATCATGACGAATGCAGGTCTTTGGGTTGGCTCGCACGGAACGAAAAACCTGTCCCGCATTGCAACCGGCTGCGATAGCAGAAGGTTTGTGTCCATGCATATTGCAAATGATGGCCTTTCCCTCATTACGCACGAGGTCGGATGTGTTTTAGTGGATTCCCAGACTGTGCGCAAGACCGTATATGTCCGCGAGATCGGCCGCAAATGGACAATTGTTGCGGACGATTTTTGAATCGCCACATCTATAACAAGCGAAAATCTCTGTTCTTGATTTCTTTCGGATCGAATTCGCATCGAGGAAAACCCTTCTGCCCCGAGGAGAGTTATTCTCCCAAATCGTATTCCAAAATCTAAATCCCTATCTTTGTAGCATGTCAAAGATCAAAGTTGATAGCATAGAGTCGGCGATAGAAGACATTCGCCAAGGAAAAATGATCATCGTCGTGGACGACGAGGACCGTGAAAACGAAGGTGATTTCATCATTGCTGCGCGTCATGCGACGCCCGAGGTCGTGAATTTCATGGCTACCCACGGGCGCGGTCTCATCTGTATGTCCATGCCCGATGCACGCTGCGAGGAGCTCAAGCTCGACCTGATGGTGGGCCGCAACACGGCGCTCCATGCGACGCCGTTTACGGTGTCGGTCGATTTGCTGAAAGATGGTGTGACCAGTGGCATCTCGGCGTCTGACCGTTCCAAGACGATCAAGGCCCTCGTGGACCCGACCTCAAGACCAGAGGATTTTGGGCGTCCGGGCCATATTTTTCCTTTGAAAGCCAAGCCTGAGGGCGTCTTGCGCCGCTCGGGACATACGGAGGCGGCCATAGATTTTGCCCGCTTGGCGGGATTTGAGCAGGCAGGTGTGCTGGTAGAGATCATGAATGCCGACGGCACGATGGCGCGGCTACCTGAGCTGCGCGAAATCGCTGACCGCTTCGATTTGAAATTGGTGACCATCGCCGACCTCATTGAGTATCGCCTCGCGCACGACTCGTTGATCGTGCGGGAAATCGGGATCGACTTGCCGACGGACAGTGGTGCATTTGACTTGATCGCCTACCGCCAAATTGCTACCGATGAGATCCACATGGCACTCATCAAGGGCACATGGGAAAAAGACGAGCCTGTACTCGTGCGCGTGCATAGCAGCTGCGTGACGGGCGACATCTTTGGCTCTTGCCGCTGCGACTGTGGTGAGCAACTCGCTAGGGCAATGGAAATGGTGGAGCGCGAAGGCAAGGGCGTGATCCTCTACATGAATCAAGAGGGCCGAGGGATCGGTCTGCTGAATAAGCTAAAGGCCTATAAGCTACAAGAGCAGGGCCTAGACACCGTGCAAGCCAATCTTGCGCTCGGCTTCAAGATGGACGAGCGCGACTATGGCGTGGGCGCGCAAATCTTGCGCGACCTTGGTATCCACAAGATGCGCCTCATGACCAACAATCCCAAGAAACGCACGGGATTGATCGGCTACGGCCTCGAAATCGTGGACAATGTGCCGATCGAGGTGGAACCGAATCCACACAATGCGCAATATCTAAAGACGAAACGCGAGAAGCTCGGGCATACGCTTACGCAGTCCTGAGGTCTTAGTGGTGTGAAAACCGCAGGTGCGATGGTTTCATGGCACCTGCGGTTTTGCATTTTTAGGCCCAGCTGTCGTTGAGGGCTTTGAGCACCTCGGCATCCATGCGGTGATTGCCTACAAAGGTCCAGAACTTGATATCTGACTTCAATTGGCGTAGGGGAATGAATTGTTTTTCAGCATCTTCAAGTCGGATGTATTCGTCGGTGTCGCCGAGCACAAAGTGCAGGCCGCAGTCTGTGAAGCGCTCTCGGGCTTTGTCCATGGCGTCGGTGGCTGGGCCGCCCGCCCACATGACAAATTGCGATGGACGCACCTTACCTTTCATGAGCCATCGCCAAGCAGTGGCGGTGCCTTGCGAAAAGGCCAGCATGATGATCTCGGGCTTGTGCTCCAAGTCACCGATCAATGCTTCCATCATTTTGTCGAGGTATTCGACATAGTCTTCGATCTCGTGGAGCCGATCTTCCTTGGTCATCCAAGTGGCCCCGACACGGTCCCACTTGCCATCGAGGTAGAAGCGCGAGAGTCCCTCGGGGGCGACGATGCAGGTTTCAGCATCCGCCAGCGGCGCAAAGTGTTTGATGAAATAACTGGCGAGTTGCCCATATCCATGCAAGACGATCCATACGCGCTTGGTCTGCATGTTGCATTCACCAAGCTGGTAATAGCGGGCGGTCTTGGTGGTCTTGATGCTTTTTTCAGATGCTTCCATCTGGCGAAAATAGCGGGATTTGGTGGATAGGATTGCTTTTTTCTGGACTTGGAACTTGCTGGGGTTGGTGGAAGCTTTGCATTGGGTAAGTTTCGCGGTGCGATTGCGCTTGGCAGATTCCCAAGGCTCGACCATGGATTTGTGATTCGCTTTTGTGGCGACATACACGATATATGTTGGGATTTCGTTTGTCATTGAAGTTGGGTCTTTCTTAACTTCGTGCCCAAATTTTAATGCAGGATGAAAAGGATACTGGTCATAGGTGCAGGTAGGTCAGCTACAACGATGATACAATATTTGTTGGATCACGCGGTGGATGGCGGCTGGGAAGTGGTGGTAGGGGATATGCAAGCGGAATTGGCGATTGCCAAGGTGGGAGATCACCCACAAGGCAGGGCTGTGCGCTTTGACGTGATGGATGAGACGCTGCGGCGTGACAGCATTACGCAAGCTGATCTGGTGATTTCCTTGTTGCCTCCCCATATGCACATGATCGTCGCCAAGGATTGCCTCACACTCAAAACCCATCTTGTGACTGCCTCTTATGTGTCTGATGAGATGGCTGCCTTGAACGATGCTGCCAAGGCTGCAGATTTGATTTTCCTCAACGAGGTCGGTGTAGATCCTGGTATCGACCACATGAGCACCATGGAAATGATCGAACGCGTGCGTGGCCTCGGCGGCAAGATTACCAGCTTCAGAAGCTATTGCGGGGCACTCGTAGCACCCGAGTCTGCCAATGAATGGGGGTATAAATTTACCTGGGCACCGCGCAATGTGATCTTGGCAGGGCAGGGGACAGCACGCTATCGCCGTGGCGGTAGCATCAAATACCTGCCTTATCAGCGGCTTTTCAGCCGCATCGAGGAAGTCGAGGTTCCTGGTACAGGAACGTTTGAAGCCTACGCCAACCGCGACAGCGTCAAGTATTTGAAACTCTATACATTGGAAGATGTGCAAACCTTGTACCGCGCGACCTTGCGCTACCCAGGCTATTGCAAAATGTGGGATGCCTTTGTACAAATGGGCCTCACCGACAGCAGCTATAAGATTCCTGACAGCGAGGGAATGACCTACCGCGATTTCCTGTTCAGCTTCATCAATCCGCAGCCCGGCTTGAGTGACAGAGAGAGTCTGGCATTTTTTCTTGACGAATTTCAAGATGGAGAGGTATTGCGCAAGCTCGATCACTTGGGTTTGCTCAGCGATACACGCATCACACTCAAAGAGGCTAGCCCTGCAGATATCCTAGAATACATTCTCCTGCACAAATGGGTCTTTGAGGATGACGACACCGATATGGTGGTGATGCAACACCAATTGGAATATGAGTTGGATGGTATGCAGCGCAAGCTTGTCGCCTCAATGGTCGATAAGGGCCGCGATCAAAACCACACGGCGATTTCACGCACGGTAGGATTGCCCGCTGCGATTGCAGCCAAGCATATCTTGGCGGGCAATATCAAGAGCCGTGGCGTGCTCATCCCAATCGTGCAAGACATCTATGCGCCGATACTCAAGGAGCTGGAAGCCTTTGACATCTGCTTTACCGAGCAAGAGTTTTTGGTGCGTGCTGGCGAATTGGTCTAGTGGGCAAAACAAATCGCCGCAACTGAGGTTTTCATTGTCCATTGCGCCAAGCAAATCGGTGCAAAAACCTTAGTTTTACAGCGTGAAGTCCCTCAAACGTCTCAATCCTTATATCTGGCGCTACAAGAAGCTGCTGTTCATCGGGATCTCCTGTGTCTTGATTTCCAATGTCTTTGGTGTGTATCCGCCGCAAGTGGTGCGCAGCGCGATCGATCTCGTGGGCGATTTGATCAAGATCAATGCGCTGCACGAGGGTTTTGCAGCGAAGTCCCATATTGGGACTTTGATTTCCAATAGTTTGATTATCTTCAGTGTACTCACGATTGCCTTGGCTTTGGTGAGGGGTGTGTTTCTCTTTTTTACGCGGCAGACTTTGATTGTGATGTCACGCAAGGTCGAGTTTGATCTGCGCAATGATATGTATGCCCATTACCAGGAGTTGTCGCTGGCATTTTACCGCCGCAACCGAACGGGTGACCTCATGGCGCGTATCTCAGAAGACATTGGGCGGGTGCGCATGTACTTGGGTCCAGGCATCATGTACACAATCAATACGCTGTCGATGGCGGTGATCGTGATCGCGACGATGGTCATGGTCAATCCCGAGCTGACTTTGTACACGGTGCTGCCATTGCCATTTCTGAGCCTGCTCATCTACCTCGTCGAGAGTCGTGTGCTCAAGCGGAGCGATGCGATCCAAAGCCAGATGTCCAAATTGACGGCTTATACCCAGGAGGTTTATTCTGGGATCAGGGTCACGAAAGCCTATACACGCGAGGACGATTTCCTGGGAAAATTTACGCAGGAAAGCGAGCTGTATCAATCGCGCTCGATGCGTTTGATCAAATTGAATGCGGTCTTTTTCCCGATCATTATGGTCTTGATCGGGCTCAGCACCTCTTTTTTGGTGTGGATCGGCGCTGAGAAAGTCATCGCCGGCTCGCTCTCGGTGGGCAATATTGCAGAGTTCATCATCTATGTGAACATGCTCACGTTTCCGATCATCGCGATCGGCTGGGTCACGAGCCTCACACAACGCGCGGCAGCAAGTCAGCAACGCATCAATGAATTTTTGGATGAGGGAGCCGAGGTGCTCTTTCCAGAATCTGACGAAGCGATCTTGGAAGCCAAGATCGAATTTGAGCATGTGAGTTTCCGCTACCCCGAAACAGGCTTGTTGGCGCTTGACGACGTGAGCTTCACGCTAGCTGCTGGCCAAAAACTGGGCATCGTGGGGCCGACGGGCTGCGGTAAATCGACTTTGTGCAATCTCATACCGCGGCTCTATGACATCGATGGTGGGTCGATCATGATCGACGGTCGAGCCATCCACGACTATAGCAAGCATCATTTGCGCGACGCGATCGGTTTTGCCCCGCAAGATGTGTTTCTGTTTTCAGAGACGATTTTTGAGAATGTGGCCTTTGGTAAGACAGGTGCGACCGAAGCCGAGGTGGAATGGGCGACGCAGCAATCGGGCGTCTATCAGAATGTGGTCGATTTCCCGGAGGGATTCAAAACCATGATCGGCGAGCGTGGCGTAACCCTTTCTGGTGGCCAAAAACAGCGCCTTGCCCTTGCGCGGGCCTGGGTACGTGAACCCAAAATCTTGATCCTGGATGATTCATTGTCTGCTGTCGATACCAAGACAGAGGAGCTCATACTTGGTCATCTCAGGCAGGCACGCATTGATCGTCCAGAAATGGCAGTGATCATGGTAAGCCATCGTGTGTCCACGATACAGGATAGCGATCTCATCATTGTCCTAGATCATGGACGTATTTTGGAGCGTGGCACGCATCAAGAATTGCTGGATCAAGACGGCTATTATGCTGGAATTCACCGCAAGCAGTTGATAGAGAAGCAATACGCAGAGTAGTTGCGGTAGGATCTTGGTCATCCTAGGGTGATCCTAGCAGCGTACAAGCTTCAACATTTGGCGACAGATCTTGGCAGCACATTGTTTGGCAGGTTTTTTGTGCTAGATTGGTCAAACACGTTTGCTATGAAAAGATTCGGATTTATTCCAAAAGTATCTTTGGGTTTGGCCATGGGCTTGTTGTTGCTCACCGGAATGAGCGACGGGCAGCCGCCGGTGCGCACGGTTTCCAACAACGCCTTTCAGGCTGGTGAGGTGATAGAGTACCGTGTACACTATGGGGCGGTGACAGCTGGTGTGGCACGGTTGGAGGTGAAGCCGCAATTGGCGGATGTGAATGGTCACAAGTGCTTTCACATGGTCGGTATGGGCGTTTCTTCCAAGGCATTCAGCATGTTTTTCAAGGTGAATGACCGTTATGAGACGTTTGTCGATACCGAAACGCTGATCCCTCACAAATTCAAGCGTCGCATCGAGGAGGGCAGCTTCAAGCACTATATCGAGGTCGAGTTTGACCAGGATAAACACAAGGCAGCCGAGCGCTCTACAACTGTGCCAGGCCCAGTATTCTACGATGTGCCTGCCTACATCCAAGACGTCATGTCGGCATTCTACTTTGCCCGTACTCAAAACTACGTAAGCGCCAAGAATGGCGACATCACGCATTTTCAGAACTTCATCGACCACAAGGTCCATGACTTGGATGTGCAATTCCTGGGCCGTGAGGTGATCGAGGTCGGCGGCATCAAGTACAAAACGGTGAAATTGAAGCCCCTTTTGATGGAAGGGGGCATCTTTACCCATCAAGGCGAGATGTTTCTCTGGATTTCAGACGATGAGAATCGCATCCCGATTCGCGTGGAAAGTGGTCTGGTGATCGGCTCGGTCCAAGTCGATTATGTGAAGGCCTCAAACTTGCGGCACCCGATGACGAGCCGCGTGCGCTAATTCACTGAAATATTTGTAACTTTAAGCTTCCGAGCTGGGAAATTTGCCTGCTCGGAAGCTTTCGTTTCTGGTAGTGCTTAAGATGCAAAAATACCTGATTTGGCTGAGCTTGTTGTTGCTGTGCGCCTGTGTGAAAACGCGTGAGGTCGAACCGCCGAGCACGAGCAGCTCAGATTGGGTGAGTCCGACAGATTACAATATTTTGCTAGCGAATATGCAACGTGCCATCAACCAGCAAAACGTGCAAAACTATTTGCGTTGCTTCCGTGCTGATGCCTTACGATTTTTGCCTTCGACGCAGTCTTTTACTGGAAACGAATTGATTTGGAACAGCTGGTCATGGCAGGATGAGCAATCATGGTTTTCCAATCTCAAATCCAATTTGGGTTTGAGCAGTGGAAACCATATCACCCTGTCACAGGTCGATTTGCAAGCATTTTCGAGCGATTCATTGCGGTATATCGGGGAATATGATCTGGTGATGAACCATACAGATACCTCGCTCACGGTTCGTTTCATCGGCCAATTGGAGTTTTTATGCAAAGTGAACACATTCAATGAATGGGAAGTGACCCGATGGTCTGACTATGAGACGCACCCCGATTCAAGTTGGAGCCGATTGAAGTTGAAATATGTGCAATAAGGTTTGGCCATATCTCCTCGGGTCCTTGCTGTTTTGGACGGCATGCAACCCTTTTGCACCGAAGTTTGATGCCGAGGGACTCGAAGACCAGAATGTCTTGGGCGATCGCGCCGACATCGATGGCTTTTTTACGTTTTTCAAAAATGCCTACGAGCTGCGTGACACGAGTCTCTATGGCAAGCTCTTCACCAATGATTTCACGTTTGTCTATTATGATTTTGATGCGGCAGCCGAGCAAAATTGGGACAAAGGCCAGGAAATGGTGATTGCCTACAATCTGTTTCGCAATGTGAAGCAGATCACGCTTGACTGGAATTTCTACATCGAAAATACCGTGGTCGGCGACACAGCCAATGTCGTGCGCAGCTTCAATCTCACCATTGTAGAAAATGAAAGCGCGGTCTATTCAGGAACGGGACGTGCAAGGCTGCGCCTGCGCCGGCCCGCACTCGGCGAGGATTGGCGAATTTATTATTGGTTTGACGATTCGGATTTTTAGGGAGTTGGGCTAATTTTGCCAGCATGGATACAGGAAGTTTGCACTTTGCAGAGACACAGCGCCGAGAGGGGCCATTCTTTGCGGTGATGATTGTTTTTTGGGCTTTGTTGGCGGTGTTGTTATCGACGCAAGGCTACAAAGGTGCTTTTGTTTGGATGAACCATTTTCAAAACGCGCCAGTCAATTGGGCTTCCTTACATTTTTTTACGCACCTCGGTGACGGCCTGATTTTGCCGGCACTGGTGATCCTGTTTTTTTGGCGTCGCGATCCCGCACTTGTGATTAGTTTTTTGGCTGCTGTCTTTGTGACTGCTGCGATTACACAGTTTGGGAAACGCATCTTGTTTGAAGACTGGATGCGTCCTGCACAGGAATTTATGGGGAATGTTGACGTGACAATCTATGATCCTCATGCTCCGAAGGAACATTCTTTTCCTTCGGGCCATGCGACGAGTTCGGCAACTGGAGGCGTCTTTTTTGCATGGGCCATGTATTCCTACAAGCGATGGCTGCCGTGGTTGGTCGGGCTGCTCACTGCCTTTTTGTGCTTGACAAGGGTGTTCATCGGTGCCCACTTTCCTGGCGATATCTTGGTAGGCAGCCTTATTGGCAGCCTTGGTGCACTTGCGATCTTGCTGATCGTGTATCCCCGCTTACACAATCGGCTACGCACGTGGGAGCGCTTGTCTAGCCCAACGATCGGCTATCTGGCCATCGGCTTCGCAGCATTGCTCATCGTCGGCCAATTTGCGCGTTTATTGTTGACGCATTGATGGATTGGTTGCTTGCACAAGACCGCGCATTGCTCCTTTGGATCAATGGTCTGCATACTCCATTTGCAGATGTCTTGATGACGTTTGTGAGCAACAAACTTGTTTGGATTCCTTTATATGCTTTGTTGCTGGTCGTGCTGATCCACAAATTGGGGTGGAAGGCCGCAGCTTTGGCGGTGGGCGTGGCCGTCGGCGTGATCCTGTTGAGCGATCAGCTGGCGTCTGGTCTGCTCAAGCCACTGATCCAGCGGCCACGCCCTTGCCATGTAAGCTCATTGCAGCAGCTGCTTCATCTGGTCGATGGAAAGTGTGGGGGCAAGTATGGCTTCGCGTCTTCACATGCTGCAAATTTCTTTGGATTGGCAATGATCATCACGGGCTTGCTCGGCAGAGATGCGCGAATGCTTCATGTGTCGCTTTTTATAGTCGCTGGGACAGTGGCACTGAGTCGCATCTATCTGGGTGTGCATTACCCAAGCGATGTGTTTGCGGGCATGATAATCGGTATTTCCAGCGGTTGGGGCGGTGTATTGTTGTTCAGAATGCTGCACAAAAGGCTTAATTTTCCACAAACTGCAAGTAATTGAACATTTCGGGGAAGGGCTTATTCAGTACCTTCGGCCTCAGTTTTGCAAAAGGGCTGTAATGAATTTGAAGAATATTTGGATTTGGCTTGTGTGTTTGTTTCCTATCTGCCTTTTTGCGCAGCAACGCGGCACATTTAGCATTCTCGATGCCAATGTGACTTCCTACCGATCGGTCAATAGTATGTCCAAGGTAGCGCGGTCTGGAGAAAGTGATGTGATCGTGGGCTGGCGAAGTGCCCGGCTAGGAGTGCCCTATTACAATATCTATATCCAGAAAATGGACCAGGCAGGGAAAGTGCAATGGGAGCAAGATGGGGTTCCATTGTGTCCATTTCCAGCCAACCAGACGGATTTCAGCATGGTAGAGGATGGCTATGGCGGTATCGTTGTAGTCTGGGAAGATTACCGTAAGGGTTCAGATTTGCCAATCCTATTCGCACAGCGCATCAATTTGAGGGGAGAGCCGCTCTGGGGTAAGGATGGATTGCGCCTCTGTGAGATCAATGGCCCGCAACGGAAGCCACAGATCATTTCTGATTTGAATAAGGGTTTCTATATCGTCTGGGAGGACTATCGCCGAGGCTATGACGATTCAGATCTCTATGCCCAGTATGTCGATCTGGGGGGCAAGGCTCGTTGGCTAGCTACGGGTCTGCCGATCGCTACCGCTCCCAATATTCAGAAAAATGTGGCGATTGCCTCAGATGAGAATCATTTTCTCTATTTGATTTGGGAGGATTTCAGGAATGGCCTTTATTGGAATCTCTATGCCCAAAAGCTCGATCCAGATGCCAATTTTTTTTGGAAGGCTGGCGGTCTCGACATCTTTGCGGGTGTGCCAGAAAGTCATCAAAATCCTGCGATGGTGCCCGACGGTTACGGAGGCGTACTTTTTGTTTATCAAAAAAATAGTAATGAGACTCATGGCACCGACATCTACCGCGGCCGATTGACGAGTAGCGGCGATGTGGGCTTCCACTTCGCGACTTGTTTTTCACAGGATGAGCAATTGAATCCTCGCATCGTCAAGAAAGGCAGCAAGGCTTTGTTGTGCTGGGAAGACCGTCGCAATGGCAACTGGGACCTGTATGCGCAGATGATCAGGCTCAAGGATGGCTTGCTGGAATGGGGCATCAACGGTGTACCTGTTGTGAAGACGCCCAAAGACGAGCGCAATCCTGTCGTCATCAGCTCAAGCAGCTATGGCTACCAGGTCTTTTCATGGTTGCAGAAGGACGAAAATGGGTGCCATATTGCTGTGCAAAAGTTGGACAATCTTGGCGAACCTGCTTGGGATGCAGGCGGTCGGTTGGTCTGCACAGCGAGCATTGATCAAACGGAGCCTTCGATCCTGCCCGACGAAAACGGTGGTCTCTGGTGCTCTTGGACCGACCGACGTGATGAAGGGACTGCTTATGTGTATGCCCAGCGCTTCAATGGTGCGGGACGCACGCTTTTGGACCCTGCCGGAATTAGGATGGCAGGGGATCATTCTCGGCCATTTGCGCGGGTGCAAGGGCTAAGGATGCTTGCCGGAAAGGCGGGCGATTTCTATTTGGTGTGGGAGGATTATCGTAACGGGGACAAAAATTCCGACATCTACATTCAAAAAATTGCCTCGGACGGCAAATGCATTTGGCGCAATGGAGGTATTCCTGTCTGTATTGCCCCAGGCGACCAAAATCGCCCTCTATTGATCGAAGATGGGGTGGGGGGAGTGATCGTGAGCTGGGTGGATCGCCGAAATGGTCGTGACGATAATATTTATTGCCAGCGTGTGAGTGCATGGGGCAAGGTCCTATGGCAGGATGACGGTGTGGTGGTATGTGATGCGCCATTTGACCAGAGCAGCATCAGGGCGGTCACCGATGGGAAGGAGGGAATCGTATTGTGCTGGGTCGATGCTCGATCAGTCGCAGAGTCGGGATTCGACCTTTATATACAACGGTTGGGGCATGATGGGGAACCCATGTGGCAACTTGGGGGAAAGCCATTTGCCAAATTTCAAGGATTGCAGACCTCGCCAAGTCTGGCTGAGGACGGAACTGGCGGCGCATTTGTGACATGGATGGATTCCAGAGGTACAGCCTCAAATATCTATGTGCAACACCTCAATGAATTTGGGATGTATGAATGGGAAAATGGAGGCCGATTACTAGCAGCATCTTCGGTGAATCAGCGACAACCAGAGATCATTCGCAATTTTGAAGAGGACTTGTATATCGTGTGGCAAGATGGACGGCATGGCGATGGCATGGAAAAACTCTTTATGCAATCGATCACACCCTCAGGACAGAAACTCTGGGATATGGGCGGGGTGCATGCCTGCAATTACCCAGGGAGGCAAAGTAAACCCGCTTTGCTAGGTGATGCGGCAGGTAATTTCTGGCTCTCATGGCTCGATGAGCGTGAGAAACGCCTCAGTGGTGTACAACTTGTCTGCCAGAAGTACAATATCAACGGTGATCTCCAATGGAAGGCCGATGGCATCACCGTCGGGGAGAGTTTGGAAGAATGGAACGATTACGAAATCGCCAGCAACAAAAATGGCTATTTCTACCTCGCTTGGAATCAGACCGTGGCAGGAGGCAAGAAAAATGTCTATTATCAAAAAATTCATCCAGACGGCACCAAAAAATTTGACTTCGGTGGCTACCGACTCGGAGACGCAGAAGAAAACCAATTGTCACCCGTCATCGCCGTGAATCAAGACGGCAGAGCACTCGTCTGCTGGATACAAAACAACGTGGATGAAAAAAAATATGGAATAAAAGCCACATTTGTAAAAGAATGAAGGAAATTTGTTAAAAAAAGTAGTAAAAAAAGAAGAAGGGAGAGAAAAACCAAAAAAAAGAAGTAACTTTGAGGAGGAAAAGAAGGAGAAAGATATGAGCAGCACAACAACACTAACAGAAACCACCGAAGTCCAAAGACTCATCGCACTGACCATGATCGACAAGGTCGGCCCGAAAACAAGCAGAAGCCTCATTCAACACTTTGGGGGAGTAGATGGCGTCTTTATGGCCAAGAAACAGCATCTTGAACGTATTCCATACGTTGGTCACAAGATCGCAAATGCAATAACATCCAAACAATGCCTGCTCGCAGCAGAACAAGAAATTGAATATGCCCAGCGACACAAAATCAAAATCGTGTCTTGGGAGGATGAGCGCTATCCTCGGAAATTGAAAGAAATAGACGACTCCCCATTGGTATTCTATTGTGCAGGTGACCTGCCATCTACAGATCGACCTCATATAGCAATTGTGGGCACTCGAATGCCCAGTGCATACGGCCGAAAAGTAGCCGCCGAATTTGCATCCTATTTTGCGCGGCTAGGGATCGTTGTAGTCAGTGGTCTTGCCTTCGGAATTGATATGGAAGCCCACGTAGCCACCATGACATCAGGCGGTTGTACAATGGCAGTGCTAGGGCATGGATTGGATCAGGTATATCCCCGGGAACATACATTGAAAGCCAGCGAAATTGTAGGATCTGGAGGCGCGTTGATCACTGAATTTCCTTTCAAGACTCAGCCTGAGGCATTCAATTTTCCTGCACGCAATCGTATTATTAGTGGATTGTGTGATGCAGTCGTCGTAGTTGAAGCAACGGAGAAGGGCGGAGCATTGATTACAGCCAAGATGGCCTTTGAACAGAATCGCGAAGTATTCGCAGTGCCAGGAAATATTGGTGTTTCCACATCATTGGGTTGTAATCGATTGATCAGAGATCATATCGCAAAACTCACTTGTGGGCCTCAAGATGTGCTTGATAGCTTGCAATATCTGCTCAAATACAAGACCGACAATACACATGACCGTCGCCCACGTGCAAGCCATCAATTGTCTGAGCGTGAGCAGCTCATTGTTGATGCCCTGATAGGTGCAGGTCCTTTGGATGTAGATCAGTTGGAGTCCGCAACAAGGATTCCATCCATTGATATGAGAGGGATTTTGTTGGGACTTGAATTTCGGAATATTGTAGAGTCGGCGCCTGGGAACAAATATGTTGTCGAAGGATGACTTTTTTGGGGAACCGTATTGATAGATGGTCACAAGGGTTCTTTTTGGAAGCTATCTTGTGAAAGCGATGATTGAAATTGGACCGATTTGTTGGAACTCCTATCAGTGCTCTAGATCAGACAATTCACGCTTGACCATACGCTCGCTGTCCTTGTCCTTGATGTCGTGACGCTTGTCAAAGAGTTTCTTGCCTTTTGCAAGTGCAATTTGAACTTTGGCAAAATTACGTTCACTGAAGAACATCTTCAGCGGAATAATGGTAAGACCCTTTTCTTCGGACTTGGTGCGAAGTTTACTAGCCTCCCGTTTGTTCAAGAGTAATTTTCGGTCGCGGCGGGGATCCAAGTTGTTTAGATTGCCAAAGTCATAGGGACTAATGTGCATTTCCATAATGTAAAGGCCATCCTCCTTGAAAATGCAATAGGCATCGGTGAATTGCACTTTACCTTCGCGTATAGACTTGATCTCAGTGCCCGTAAGCACGATGCCAGCCTCATATTGCTCTAGCACAGCAAACTCAAAGGTCGCTTTCTTATTGCTAATCGTTGGCTGGTAATTCTTATTGTCTTTAGTCTTCGCCATGTGTGATAGTCATATAGATTCTGGAAGGATCTTGTTTTTGGGTTGACTTATTGGGCATTTTTGGGTCTGATCACCGATTTCTTTCTTGCCTTTTGAGCATTCAATTGTGCGGCGGAACCCAGTTCAAGCACTTCTTTCTTTTGGTGTGTTTCAATAAATATCTTGAATACATCGGGCACCTTTGCTACGATCGCCTCCTCAATTTCATCGACGATGTCTTCTACCTCTTCCAAGGTGAGTCCCGTTTGGAATTTGACGTGTGCATTGACCAAAATCTGGTTGACGCTAAGGTGCATCGTCAGCAATTCGGTCAGGGTCTCTACCTTGGGATGCGCTGCAAAGATAGCTTTAATAATGTCTTGATCTTCTTCTGAGGCTGCTTCACCCACCAAAAGGCTCTTTGCTTCACGATACAGCAAGACTGCAATCACCACCAAAAGCACGCCGATGAGAATCGTTGCAATGGTGTCAAACACGACCAAGCCTGTGACGATGTACAGTCCCATGCCAATCCCTGCGATCACGAGGCCGACCAAAGCCGCATAGTCTTCAAAAATCACCGTCACTAGCACCTGGTCCTTGGACCGACGTATAAATTGGAAAAATGAAAATGACCCCTTGGTCTTTTTTAATTCTTTGGTGGCTACGAAGGAACTGTAGCCTTCCAATGCTATGGCTACCACCAAAACGATCAGGTTGATGGAAGCGTGTTCTAGTTTTTGAGAAGGGTGGAGAATCTTGTGTACACCCTCAAAGAGGGAATAGGCTCCACCCAATGAAAAAATCAAGATGGCAACAAGGAACGAAAATACATATTGCTCCATCCCGTAGCCAAAGGGATGGCTGGCACTTGCGGACTTCGTGCTACGTTTCAGGCCCAGAAAAAGGAATATTTGATTGATGGTGTCGGCCAAAGAGTGTACTGCCTCCGCCAGCATTGCGGAGCTGCCTGTAAACAAAAAGGCGATGTACTTGGCAATCGCAATTGCCAAATTCATCAGGAATGCCACCAATACTACTCGTACAGAGCTACTTGCCATTATTGTATTTCGATTCGGTGTATGAGTTGATCGAAGCGATTCTTGTCAATGATTTTTTGTCCTTGACGCCCCCTTGCAATCGTGAATCCATTTGCAAACGCCTCATAACTACAAATGATCTCATTGCGATCTACAGTTTCTAAGGTCGCCTCGATACGCACCGAGGATCCCATAGGGGCCGGGTAGAGGTGCTCGATTGAGAGGTAGGAACCAACACCTTCTTCGCCATCTTCTTTCATCTCCAGCACAAAAAGCCTGCATGCCCACTCTACATCCTTACCCAATGCAAATGTGGAATATACATGGTGAACGATCCCTGAATCGAAACCCGCCAATTTCTCAGCTGTGACCTGTGTCTCAAAAGTCATCTTGTCGCCAGGGTGGAAGGGATTTTTCATAGCTCAAATCGCACGTAGGGGCAAAAATACAAAAATCGCAGTGCAATGCACGAGAATGCTTACCCCGACTACCAAAACTACGCGGGGTCTAGGTGAAGAAAAGCGATCATCTCTTCCAAGGATGCGTGTACTTGGCTTTGGCTCACTCGACTTCAGACACGAGAATCTGCTTTGCAAATTCTCCACTGAGGACGATCTCTCGACCAGAGATGTTCAGGATAAGTGAATTGTCAAACGGAATCCGTTCCTCGATTTGGATCTTACTGCCAATCCTCATTCCGATTTTTGCAAGGTATTGCAAAAATACAGGTTCGTCTTCGGTCACGCCCGCCACAACGACACTCTCATCTGCCATGCACATCGAGAGCTGTCTCGTGATGCGTTCAGCAAAATGGCCGTCTTTGTTAGGGATTGGGTCACCATGCGGGTCAAATTTGGGATATCCTAAAAAGGCATCCAATTTATCCACGAGCAAGGCCGAGTTTACGTGCTCAAGCTGTTCTGCAGTATCGTGTACTTCATCCCAACTGAAATTGAGCACATTCACCAAAAAAACTTCCCAAAGCCTATGCTTTCGGATGATTTTGATGGCGATCAGTTTCCCCGGTTCTAGCAGCCGTACTCCATGGTAGGGCTGGTATTCTACAAGCGACTTTTCACTAAGTCGCTTGACCATATCGGTGACTGAGGCTGGCGTGGTTTGAAGGTATTTTGCAAGCGTATTGGTTCCCACCATCGCGCCGTTGGTAGAAAACTTGTAGATCGCCTTGAGGTAGTTTTCTTCAGTGGCCGAATTCTGCATGGGGCACAAGATTTGTGGCAAAGATACCATTTTGTGCTTCATACAGCGTCGTGGTTCAATTGTTTTTGAATTCTCAGTGGGTGCTGATGGCTTCCTGCCTGATTCTTATGCGATAGAATATGTTGTATCCATGAAGTTGAGGAGAATAATATGTGCTGGGTAGCAGATTTTCAGACATGTTCTATTTTTCAAGGGCTTTCTGCTACCCAAGCCTCAACTCGTGATACTAATTTCCTGAAGACCTTGTAAGTGTACCTCGATGGTTGCGCGAACGCCTACGAGGGCCTGATTTCGGGGCGATGAGACGCTCATGCACGATGATAACTACTGAATGAAGCGGAAATGAAACAAGAATCAAAATTGAAATTGGCAGCGCGCCAACTGATGATGGCGGCTGTGTTTGGCAAAGAATCACCTGATAAAACGCCTTTAAATGGGATAAAGGCGGGGTACGAAGTTCTGCCATCTTTATGGGCAGTGGGCGGGTGTGCAGTATCGCAAATGCCCCTTCCAGAATTGTTATTGGCCTACCGCAAAACTGGGGACAACACGCTGGCTACCAGATTATATACGCAACATCTGCCTGTTGTGCTAGCCTGCGCGATGCGCATACTTGATGACTCCGCATGTGCCGAAGATGCTGCAGTAGAGGTTTTTATGAAAGTCTTGGAGCGCTTGCGGATCGAAACTCCTAGGAATTTTGGAGGATGGCTTTACACAGTAACAAGAAACCATTGCTTCGAAATCAGGAGGAAAACCATGCAGTCACTACTGCTGGAGCCACTTGATGAAAAACGGCAATGGATCGACCAATGTCGTGATTACGAAAGCATTGAATCTCATCATTCCCAAATCGAGCTAGCCGTTCATCGTGCTTTGGCAGAGCTACCTGCGCATCAGCGCAATTGCATAGAACTGTTTTACATCGAGGAATTGAGCTACAAGGAGATTGCAGAGGCCGAGGGTTATGAACTCGGTAAAGTCAAAAGTTATATCCAAAATGGCAAGCGTCGGCTAATTGCATTGCTTGGACCCATCAGAAACCAGCGTTTCTTGAATGAGAATTGTTGAAATCAGTGAATCCGTGCGGAATTGAGGAAAAATCGCTTCACTTCGTATGGAAAAATCCAATCCATCGCATCTATGGAAAGCAAAACGATTGCATAGACAATCATCGTTCTTTAGATTTAGCTAGTTGATATGGATAGAGATAAGCTCTATCGACTCTATTTTTGTTGATTGACTGTAAGTGGGTTGCGTTATGCGCAACTCGCTTTTTTTATGCTCGACAGAGCCGAGACTTTTTATGAGGCGTAATCGTGCGTGTTGGAGACATGACGCAAGTATTACGACTTCGTAGTCCCTTTTCTTCAGTGAGCTGGGAAGCACACTTTGGGGTGATGCCAATACCAACGCGTGCAAGATTACCATTAAGCCATCAATTCTTCTTGCCTATTGCAACGATTTGGTAGGTAAATGAGCCCAAGAAATACCGGGAAAGCGTGCTCACACGTTCCTCAAGTTGATAATTGAGCTGGGCGGTGCGCGTGATGCCAATATTTCTATTGAGAATGTCATTGGCAGCGAGTTTGATTTCGCCGCGCCCATTCTTGAAGATTTTTTTGGAGACAGATGCACGCCACAGAGGAACGATCTGGTCGCTGTTGAAGCCCGCTCCAGAATAAATCGAGCAATCCAATCCGCTCATCACCGTGAATTTTTTTGGTAAGAAGACCGTTACTTCGCCAAATACCCCTGAGTTGATGTAACTCTGGTCGAGTTGGCTGGCTTCGGGATATTTGGTGATGGTATAGCTGGTGCGGCCGCCGACAGCAGCATCAAAATGCTCCTTTTTCTTGTTTTCAAAGCGAATGTCACCGCCTTGGGTGAAACGATTTACAAAATTTTCCTTACCGTTGATAAACACGATACTCCTTGCAATGGTGCTGTTGCCATTGACGCCAAACTTCATTTGCAGCTTGCGGAAGGGTGTGCTGAAGTTGACTCCAGTATTGACATTGATGTCGTGATCGACGTTGACGGGACTGGTGACCTGACGCAGGAGGCTATCGACCAATGTGAGGGAGCTGATCTTGTTTTTGGTGTAGGTGGCACTTACGGATGCAAATAGCGATGTAAAGGTAAATTGATCGAATAGGGAATAATTTGCACGACCAGTGTGGGCATATTCGGCGCCCAAATCGGGATTGCCTACACTGATGCTGAGCGGATTGCTGTTGTCTGGGACTGGCTGTAATTGGGTGATTGTGGGCTCGTTGACACGGGTGTTGTAGCGAAAATCGAATCTTTGGTTTTTGGTGATTGTGTAGCGCGCCTCTAGGCTTGGAAGCACATTCAAGAAGTCCTTTTTGATCGGGGTGTTGGTGAGCAAGAGCGTCCCGTCGAGTTGTGATTGTTGCACTGCCAAGCCCGTATTGAGATTGAGGCGCTGCGTAAAGTATCGCCAGTTGAGGCCTCCGCGGCCATAGCGATAGACCGATTCATAGGAATTGCTCAGCAATGGATTTTGGATAGGATTGAAGCCCTCTGGGTCGAGGTCAAAGAAATTTTTGTCCAGTTTGTTTTGCGTTTCTTGGTATGAAACCGTGGCATCAAGCACGCTGCGCTTGCCAATTGGCTCAGAGTAGGAAAAGGATCCACCATAGGATAGCAGAGCCTGGGTCTGCAACTGGTTTTGGTGAAGGGTATCTCTCAGGGTCGGTACGGAATCATTGCGTGTGAAACCGTTGATCGATAGGAGATCGACCTCGCGGTCTTGTGGATTGGTTTTGAAACTACCTGTGAGAACCATCGACCGGCCGCGTTTCCTGAATTTGTGCATCAAATTGAGGTTGCTATTGATCTCCAAAACGCTTCCTGCATTGTTGGAGAGCTGGTCGCTAAAGTTGCGCACCCCGCCAAAGATCGTAGAATTGGTAAGGTTGGAAACGTTGGATGTGGTAGCATTCGAGGAAAAAGTGCTTCTGATAGATATTTTTGTAAGGCTGTCAAGATCTGAGCGCGCTGTGAGATTGACGCGATGATTGGAATTCACATCCTTTTGCGTTCCTGTCTCATCGGTGAGAAAGCTTCTATTCTCCAAGATCGTCTGCTTATCGGCGGTGCGATCAAGGTCCTTTTGAAGGTAGTTGTAGAAATAGCTTGATGAAATCTTGGTTTTTTTGCCAAGATCCCAGTTGGCGCTCAGTCCGCTCGCTGCAGTCGTGAAGAAACCGCTGTTGGGATTGGAACTCAGGTTGATGCCGAGTTGGGCCGGGCCATTCGTTTGGTCCCTGCTACTGTTGCGGCTCATATTGGCCATGCCACCCACGAAATTCATATAGTCCTGAAACGAGAAGCCTTGCTGATTGGTATTGTTGGTCTGGCCGAGGAAGGAGAGTTGGCTCTTATCGGCAAATCGATTGAGGCTCGTCTTGGCTTCGTAGCGGTTTTTGGTACCGTAGCCTGCCATCACATTCCCGAAATATCCTTTTTTGTATTCCTGCTTGAGTGTGAGGTTGATCGTGCGGTCACGGGTGCCGTCGTCGATGCCTGTGAAATCTGCCATTTCAGACTTCTTGTCAAAGACTTGCACCTTGTCAATCGCACCTGCGGGTAGATTTTTACTGGCGACTTTGGGATCGTCTCCAAAAAATTCCTTGCCATCAACTAGGACTTTGACCACACTTTTTCCTTGGGCTTTGATATTGCCATCGTTATCGACTTCTACGCCAGGTAGTTTCTTGAGCAGATTTTCGACATTGTCGCCATCTTGGGTTTTGAAGGCTTTGGCGTCATACTCGATCGTATCGCCCTTCATGCGGATTGGTTGACGGTCTTCGGTGATTTGTACATCGTCGAGTTTGGAGGCATCAGGGATCATCGAGATAGGTTCCATTGCCATTTCCGATTGGCCTTCACCGACTTTGATCGAACGGGCGTAGGTATTGTGCTTTGCAAAAATGGCTTTGAACACATATTCACCTGGAGGCACACCCTCAAACCTGAAGCGGCCATCGGGTGCTGTGATCGCAAAACTCTGAAGTATAGAGTCCTTGGCTTGCAGCAGCATCACACTCGCACCACCTAGAGCCTCACCGGCATCGTCGGCGACCTTGCCATTCACAGTACACTTGGTCTGCGCTTGTGCATTCGCAGCTGCGCAAAGGATCAGAATCGAAAACACCAAGAGAAAATGCCGCATGAATTTTGAAATATTGAATCCCAATTACGATTGATCGATCGAGGATGCCCAGCTGCCGCATCTGTAGAGTGTATTCCAGCTCGGTAACACAGCAAGCAATTTCCTGCGCATCACTGACCGTGGATCACTCGCATTTGGGTGCCGCCACCGCCGCCCATGCGCGATTTCCATTCTTCGCGCATCTCGTCCATTTTCTCTTTGACGATCTGGTCATATTCATCCTTGGTGACCACCTTGCCGCCCTTTGGTTGCTCAAAATCGGCAGCGTTGAGCGGCTTGAATTCGACGGTATCTGCCGTGATGAGCGTACGCTCATCGGTCGCGATCTCCAAAATGAGCCCCGGCAATTGTCCAAAGCCATTGGGACCGACAGCTACAGGGATTGTGGGGCAAAACCATGCAGTGATTTCGGTCGTATCAACTTTGGTAACAGCCTTTTGGCAAACAAACCCAGCAATCTGCTTGGCCTCACCCATGATCTTCCATTGCAGTTTTTTGGGTTCGTCTTTAATCAGAAATTCCTTTTCAAAGAATTCGCGCTTGTCGGTGAATTTTGACTTCTTGAGGTCCCAGTAGTGAATTCCATTGTTGTTGAGCATCATCCGCCTCATGCCACCGCCTCGCCCTTCCATATTTTCTTGTGCCGCACGGTCGGCGTCTATTTTCTCTTGCTTGGGCGCCACCTTGTAATAAGCAAACTCTGGGGTGAAGCTGAGTTCTTTGTAGTTGGTGATCGATTTGGGCGCATTTTTCATCATTTGCTCGATTTGAGCTTTCATTGCTGCATCCATGTCTGCAGGCGGTGTCCATTTAGTCTGCATGACTTCGGCATAAGTGACCACGCCGGAATTGTTTTGAGCCAACATCATTCCAAAGGGAAGGGCCAGTAACAAGATTATCAGAAGTTTTTTCATTTCGACCGTCGATTGTGAATGGCAAAGTTAGCAAATCAATCTCTTTATGGCGGTTAAACTATGTTAATCGCCGACAAATACATGTTGCTACATTGATTTGTGTTTTTCTATTTCGTAACTCTGCATTTTCAATTCTCAAAGCGTATGCGAATTAAGTATTTTGGCTTTCTATTGATATTTTTGGCCCTCAGTGCTGGATGTAAAACCAATGGCCCAGAGAGGGTTGCTTGTGACGGTTCCAGTCCTACTTGGAACGGTCAAGTCCTCGATATCATCGCCAATAGCTGCTGGAGTTCCAGCTGCCATGGCACTGGCGCTAGTTCAGGAGACTATACCACCTACGCTGGCATCAAGCCTGATTTGCTAAATGGCAAGTTTGAACAACAAGTCCTCGAGAGTAGAAATATGCCAAGAGGAGAGGTGTTCCCCGACTCCACACTTGCAAAGCTACAATGCTGGCTGGCGAATGGTTTTCCTGAAAGTTGAGCAAGTTTTTTGTCTCGTCATTGCACTAGCGGTCTCATCGATCGTCGATGCCATATTGACTGTGCAAAACAGTCACACGGGAGGCCGCATTTTCAGGCCTCAATTGAAACAGTAATGCGATCGTCCTCGTATTTGGTTCAGGCATCTTTTGATGATGGGGCGAGTTAAACATTGGGAATTGTAGGAATGATAGGACTCCAAAGGGGCATTTGCGACCAGCTGCATATTGGCTGTTCATATACGATGAGCGTACTTACAGCTCTCCTCTTGCTGTTTGCGGGCACTCACTCATCATGTGCACAGCAGCCGCAGCCTGCATCTGAAGGTTATGATGGCGTCGTCGTTTCGCGCCGCATCACCTTGCAGGGATTATCCTCGGCTTCTGGATTGGGGCGATTGGGGGATGGCAATTGGCTCATCGTCGGCGACGATGACGCCGATCTGCATGTGGTCGATCACAATGGGACGGTGCTTGGCACGGCGAATTTGCAAAGCTCGGCAGCAGTAGATCCTGATGGGCGCATTGACAAAGCTGTGAAGCGCGACTATGAGGCGCTGGCGACCTACGATGATGCGGGCATCCGCAGGTTCATCGCTTTAGGTTCAGGTTCCAAAGTGCGCACACGCACCTGGGTCGCACTCGGGACTTGGCAAGGAAACAAAATCACTGTTCAAGAGTACCAAGCCTCCGATTTTTATGCGCAAGTGATGGGGCGCGCCAATATCACCCCGGAATACTTGAATATCGAAGGTGCAGTGGTGATCGATGATCGATTGCTGTTGCTGAACCGCGAAGACAATAAGATTTTAAGCATAGATTTGGGTCTAGCACTACAATCGATCATGAATCAGGGAATTGAATCACTTTTTGAGGTGGATGTCATTCAGATCGATCTACCTGATTTTGCGGGTGTCGTGTCGGGATTGTCTGGTGCATGCATGGACAGCGCAGGTAATCGCTTGTATTTCTGCGCCTCCATTGAGGATAAGACAGGAACCATTCAGGATGGCCAAATATTGGGCAGTTGTGTGGGCTGGGTGGCTTGGGATCCCACCAAGGACCATTTTGCACCGCGCACCTTGCACCTCATCGATGAGCTAGGCAATCGCACCTTTGACAAATTGGAGTCGCTGGAAATATTGACTGATGATCTGACTGGTGTGAGGCTTGCGGGCGTGACCGATGACGACACAGGCGGCTCAGAGTGGCTCGAATTTTTTATTCCCCGTGAGGTTTTGCAGCCGCAAATCCTACCACCGAGCGACGGAAAAGACTAAATTCGCTGGCCTATGGCAGCTCCCATTTATAATCCTAGCCTTAAGTCCTTTGTGGTGATTGACCGCCGCGACCTTTTGGATGTGCACTCGGCCTCTGGTTTGGCCGAGGTACCCGAGGGATGGCTTGTAGCTTGCGACGATGCCCACGACCTGTTTTTACTCGATAGGGAGGGCGGTGTCGTTGGGAAATGGCCGATCGCGCCTCCCTCACCGGTGGTCGTCGATGGCAAGATTCCAAAAAAATACAAGCGTGATTTTGAGGCGATTGCGTCTTGGCGACAAGGGAAGCAAACGGAATTACTCACGTTTGGCTCTGCCTCCAAGCTCCCGCAGCGCAGCTATATCGTGCAATCTACATGGCTCGATACCCTCAAATCGTCGGTAGAGATTCAAGCCGAACCTTTTTTCCAGCACTTGCTGCAATCCGCCAAAATCAATCCCGAGCAACTCAATATCGAGGGCGCAGCCGCTTTTGACAAGCAGCTCATCATGCTCAATCGTGGACTGAATCTATCGATTGTAATCGATTTGAAGGCATTCACGACCTATTTGTCGGGCAATTGCAAAGGCACGGTTCCGATCATAGCCATTCATCGCTACACCTTGCCTGAAATCGAAGGCATCCAAGTTGGCTTTTCGGGGGCATGCACCGACTTGCGCCGCAATCGCCTTTATTTCTGTGCAAGCGCAGAGGATACAGCAGACTGGATCAATGATGGAGATGTACTCGGCAGTTATGTCGGGTGGATCGTGCGGCCCACGGCCGCCGATGGGGGCGAAATGTTTGCAATGCCTGTCGTAGATGAGGCAGGGGCGATCACGCGCGACAAAATCGAGGCGATCGGTTTGTTGCCGCCTGTAAATGGCAATGTACAGCTCATGGCACTCACCGACAACGATGGCGGGCATTCACAAATGTTGATTTTGGAACTGCGATAAGGGACGATTTACAAAAAGCACTGGCCATCACCACGATAGGTATTCGCTTTTCCTACCACGATGCCTTGTTGCAGTAGCACAAGCGCATTGAAGCGCTCGCATAACTCACCCGCCTTGCTATGTCTGAAAAAAATGGGATCACCTAGCTGCAAGGGTTGCGGGCCATTGTAGCTGATCGGGGTTTGCACCTCACCAGCACCTTCGTTGGCGAGCAGTTGGGCGCCAATTGGCAAATAGGGGATGGGTGCCTTTTCAGGAGCAATTGATCCGCTCGCGATATACCCACCGCCATGGCAAGTCCAGATCCCAGGACTAGGTTGCCTCACAATCTCTACTGCAAATCCTGCGGCAGGCTCATGTCTGAAGTTGTCGTAGTAATCGAATAAATGCGATTGGTAAAAGCCCGATCCAGCGGCGATTTCGGTCACGACGGCTTCCTCTCGTGTAAATTCCATGCTACCTACACCGCCGCCATTGACAATCTCGAGCTGAGCACCGTCTTGACGCAGGGCTTTGACGACAGCCAGCCTGAGTTGCGCGACGTGCTTGATCGAGCGCTTTTTAAGGAGCCTGATGGCGATATTCTTGATTTTTTGATCAGGGATTCGGTCTCCGAGCCCTGCGACTTGGGCTTCATAGCCCATGAGTGAATTGAGGTGTAGGTGCGAGGCCGTCTTGATGGCAGCATGCAATTGCAAGGCTCCTTCCACGGTATGAATTGGAGAGCGCAAAACGCCAAAGTGTATGCCTGGCAGACGCATGGACATGTCGAGGTCCATGCAGATGGGCATGCGCACATCGCAGGCGGCTGCGATGCGTTGCAGTTGGGAGACATGGTCGATGGAGTCGATCATGCAGATGATCTTTTTCCCGCGCTTGAGTTCTTTGCAAATCGCTGTGAGCTGCGCCTCCTGCCAGACGGGATAGGCGATCAGCAGGTCGTCAAATCCTTGCTGACTGAGCCAGACGGCTTCAGTGCCGGTGAAGCACATCAAGCCTTGAAATTTGGGACTGAGTGAAAATATGCGCCTGAGTACATCCACGCTGCGCACAGATTTGCTCGCGACACGCACGGTTTTGTCGCCTGCACGTGCTGCAATCGCTCGTGCGTTGGCTTCAAGCCGATCCAAGTCCAGCCATGCAAACGGAAGCGCTGTGTTGGCAAATGCAGCCTTGTAGCTTGTGTAGTCAGCGGCTTTCACACGTGGAGGTCGCTTTGCATTGGCACGCCACCATGGATGCGTTTGTTCAATTCAGCCGCAGTAAATTCTGGCGGACGTGCATCATCCATCAATTCGCGTACATCGACCTTTTTTACCATTTCCATAGCCAGTTGCTTGAATTTGGTCTGGAAAGCGGCGAGTGTCCACTGCCCAAAGACGGTGTGGCCACCTTCATACATTTGGTGTTGATACTCCTCATGGGTCGTGATATAGCCGCAGTAGGCGTTGGCGTAGGGGGCAATGATGACTTGGTGGATGCCCTTGGGGAGCAAGATGTCTTCGACCACCTTGCGGATGCGTTGTGCGGCAATCGTGGTCGGCTCTGCAGGAATGGCCACAAGGGCGATGTCGCCGAGCAGCAATATTTGCAAAGGCAGGATATGAGGTACCCAAGGCTTGTCTTCTTCCCAACCCTTGGGATGCAGGACTTTGAGGTAGCCGATCGTGGGGTCTGCAAATGCAGGCACGATGAGCGCCTTGACGTGCGACGTGCCGAGTATTTTGCGTGCACCTGCCTCGATAAGAATCTTTTTCTTGCCTTGGAGCCGATATTTCTGACGAATCTCGGCTTTGCGCACCTTTTTACGGAATGGGAGTGTGGCAAATTCGTAGGCCTTGACGACGTCAGACAAAAAATTGGAGGCTGCTTTTACGACCAATGGCATGCCAGGTCCCTCGGTGGTACCCGCAAAAAAAGCAACGCCGTGGCAGGCGGAGTCGGTGCGTGCATCTGTGCGTCCAAAGGCAAATTCAGGATCGGCCTGCACATTGGCAAAATTGACATGCAAATGCCCCCAATCGAGTTGTCCTTGTACTTGGTGACCATTGCGGACCTCGTCAAAAATAGCCTTTGCCAGCGTGTATTGTAGCCTTCCGTTGTCGCGGGCACTTTCAAAATCATCTTCAAAAGGACCTCGTGTCCACTTTTTCTTGGCATCCCACACATAATTTGGGGTCACGTCGCCAGCGGCGCTTTGGGCAAAGGCACCCACAAAATCTGCAGCAAGCGGAGCTTGCCGAATGTCCTTTTCAAAGAAATCGGCGGCGTAGCCCTTGTTGTCCCAGCAGATGCTGTGATTGTCATTGTGTACAGAGGTGGTGTGCACACCAAACCAATTGACGGCACCGATCTGTTCACCATCCAAACCTTCAAACCTGAGCAAGCTCATTTTGCGGTCCACAGCGAGATGCGGAGCCTTGGGATCCATCCCCTTGGCTTCGGGATTGGCCATATAGGCTTTCATAGAACGGTTGAAAGCAACGGGTATATCAGCCTCAAAATCACCTGAATCAAAGAATATGTTGGCTGGATTAAGTTTTCCGTAGGCCTCGATGATAGCATCACTGATACCATTCACCAAAGCCTGATAGACCTCGGGGACAAACCCGGGAACGGTGATGTTGTAGAGACCATAATGGCTGTAACCGCCAGGCCCACTATGGGTATGTTGAGCACTTAGAAGCATGTTTTCCTCATGCAAGCCCATCTCGGGATGCTTGCGCTCAATGCGCTTGACCACGCCACGCTTCACAGAGAGCGTCATGAAGGCCATCTCAGCAACGACAAGGGCAGAGGTCTTACCTGTCTCCAAGTGCCTGAAAACAAATGCACGCACGAGCAAAGGTGTTTCAATATCATGCACGATATTAAAATACATCCCATAGCCCATCATACCGATACCTTCCTTGAAAGCCGTGATGTCTTTGACTGCTGCGCCTACTTCAAACATGTACGTTGTCGAAATTGAAATCCATACCCAAAAAGACTACCTATGATCCGCTCGATGCATCGCAAAGATTGGACAATCAAACTTAATGAAAAATGAATGAATTTGCCCGTTTTGAAGGTAATTTTCGGCGAAATGGCGTTTGGAAGACCACGAATTGGGCAATTGCGCCGTCAAGGTTTGAAAAAAGATTATCTTGGCTCCAAGCTTTGCACAAAACATGAAAAAAAGAAGCAATCTTCTCACCTTATTGATTCTGCTCGCGATGCTGCTGGGCATCGGCCTAGGGTACGCCATCTTCATTGGTGAGCCAGATATCGCGATCAGGAAAGGCATTGGAGCCAATTTTAAGCTTTTGACCACGATCTTCATGGGCTTGGTCAAAATGATCATCGCGCCCTTGGTCTTTTCTACGCTGGTGGTGGGGATCTCCAAGCTCGGAGATCTAAAGTCTGTGGGTCGTGTGGGCCTCAAAGCGATGCTATGGTTTATCACGGCCTCACTCGTCTCACTGTTGATTGGTTTGGTTTGGGTAAATGTGCTGGGGCCTGGGCTGGGTTCGACCCTCAAGGCAGATCCTGCGGAGGCTGCTGAGTTTCTCAAACACACGGAAAAATTCTCGTTTGTAGAATTTGTGAATCACCTGATTCCGACGAGTATCGTGCAGGCGATGGCGACCAATGAGATTTTGCAGATCGTGATCTTCTCCATCTTCTTTGGCGTGGCTTGTGCCGCGATCGGCGATCGGGCCAAGCCGATCATTGAAGCTTTGGATTCGCTGGCGCACATTATTTTGAAAATGGTAGGCTATGTGATGAATTTTGCGCCGTTTGGCGTTTTTGGATCGATCACAGCCGTCGTGGCCGTGAATGGGATCTCATCAATCGTTGGCATCTACTTGAAATTTTTTGGGGCATTTCTCGTCGGAATTGCATCGCTCTGGGTCGTCTTGGGCCTCGTGGGCTACCTGGTGCTAGGAGCGCGCATGAAACAATTGCTGCAACGCATCATGAATCCGATGGTCATCGCCTTTAGCACGACGAGTAGCGAGGCCGTGTTTCCCAAGATGGTCGAGGAATTGGAGCGTTTTGGCTGCAAAAACAAGATTGTATCGTTCATTTTACCCTTGGGTTATAGCTTTAACCTCGACGGCAGCATGATGTACATGACCTTTGCGAGCATCTTCATTGCCCAAGTCAATGGCATTCACCTCGATATCGGCACGCAACTTACCATGCTCATCGTGCTGATGCTCACGAGCAAGGGCATTGCAGGTGTGCCACGTGCATCACTCGTGGTGGTGACGGCAACATGCGCCATGTTTGGTATTCCGCCAGAGGGGATCGCGCTCATCCTACCCATCGACCATTTCTGCGACATGTTTCGCAGCATGACCAATGTTGTCGGCAATGCCTTGGCGACCTCGGCTGTGAGCAAGTGGGAAGGCGAACTCGGCCCGCAGACCGAGATTGCAGACGCTGAGCCGTTGAAATAGGACGCAGAAAGAGAATGGGCATATAGCTAGACACGTCTTTGCGGGAGCTGAAGAACTAGCTATTTGGTGCCGATACCCATCTATCAATACTCTACAACTTCGGTCTTGAACTCGGAATTTGTGTGGAATGTGATCTCGGGAAAGTTTTGCTTTTCCATGTTGAGTGTCCACTCTGAACCTGCGAGGAAGACGAGGTTGCCATCCTTGTCGTTGCAGATATACTTGGGTTTCAAGCGCGTAAACTTCTCCAAAATGGTCTTGTCGTCGCAAGTGAGCCAAAGCGCCTTGTAATAAGGCAGGTTGTCGAAGTGGCAGGCTGCGCCATACTCATGCTGCAAGCGGTATTGGATAACCTCAAATTGGAGTTCTCCCACGGTGCCGATGATGCGTCTGGAGCCGATTTCTTGCGTGAAAAGCTGTGCGACGCCCTCGTCGGTCAGCTGTGTGACACCTTTCTCCAGTTGCTTGCTCTTCATGGGGTCATCGTTGATGAGCTCCTTGAAGATCTCGGGGGAAAAGGTGGGGATGCCCCTGAAATTGAAGCTGCTACCTTCTGTGAGGGTGTCGCCGATTTTGAATTGGCCAGTGTCGTAGAGGCCGATCACGTCGCCAGGAAATGCCTCATCGACGATGCTCTTGCGCTGTGCCAAGAAGCTCGCGGGGCTGCTGAAACGCACCTTTTTGTTGAGGCGCACATGGTGGAAAAAGGTGTTGCGTTCAAATTTACCTGAGCACACGCGCAAAAAGGCGATCCTATCACGGTGGCGCGGGTCGAGGTTGGCGTGGATCTTGAAAATGAAGCCGCTAAATTCCTTTTGGGTCGGCTCGATAAAGCCTTGGTCGGTAGGGCGGGGGCGAGGTGGGGGCGCCATCTCGATGAAGCGCTCCAGCAATTCACGCACCCCGAAATTGTACAATGCGCTGCCAAAAAACACGGGAGCTAGGCGACCTTCGTGGTAGGCTTGCTCATCAAATTCATCATAGACGCCTTCGACGAGCTCTACCTCTTCGCGCAACTTGATGGCCTGCCTGCCAATCTCTTCGTCGAGCCGAGGATCGCTCAGATCGTGGATCTCGATCACGTCTTTGGCCATCTTTTGAATGTCGGCATCAAAGAGTTTGAGGCGTTTTTCGCGAAGTTCATAGACGCCTTTGAAGTCAGAGCCGATGCCGATGGGCCAGCTGAGTGGGCGCACATTGATGCGCAGCTTGGCCTCCAACTCGTCGAGCAAGTCAAATGGATCCTGCCCAGGGCGGTCCATTTTGTTGATAAACACGATCACAGGCGTGTCACGCATGCGGCAGACCTCCATGAGGCGCTCGGTCTGTTCCTCGACGCCCTTGACGCAGTCGATCACCAAGATCACAGAGTCCACGGCGGTGAGCGTGCGGTAGGTGTCTTCTGCAAAGTCCTTGTGGCCAGGTGTATCGAGCAGATTCACATAGGTGTCGTGGTACTCAAAGGCCATCACGGAGGTGGCGACTGAGATGCCCCTTTGCCGTTCGATCTCCATAAAGTCTGATGCTGCAGACTTCGTGATCTTGTTGCTTTTGACCGCGCCCGCAGTCTGAATAGCCCCCCCAAAGAGCAAAAGCTTCTCTGTAAGGGTGGTCTTGCCCGCATCTGGGTGGGAAATAATGGCGAAGGTGCGGCGTTTGCCGATTTCTTTCTCGTTGCTCATGCGTAAGAGGTGCCTATAGGGCGGCGCAAAGATAGGAAAACCTTGTGGGATTTGTTTTTGGCATTCGCGAATCTGAAGGAGTAAAGCTCGACGCTGCCACAATTTGTGTATCCAGAAAATTGGCGAAATGGAACCGCAAAGGCCGCAAAGGTGCGCAAAGCCCCTCCCCCGAACTTTGCGGACCTTTTGCGGTTCAACTTAGGGTTCATTGAAATTTACATTTACGATAGAGGCGAGCACAACGAAACTCAGTCGTTGCACTCCCGTTCCACATACATTCGTGCCTCGCGAGCGGTTGCAAAGACTTTTTCTGCAAACCTCGATTTCCCTTCTGGCACAGCCTTCCAGGATAGTTTCCCGTTCCGTTCGGAAAGATAGACTCTTCCCATTCGGGTCTGTGCCATTTTGACCAAACCTACTTCGCCTGGATTGGCATAGCTCAGCACCCCCAGGATACTGATGTACCACCCATCATCAAAGGCATCGCGGTCTTCTTTCAACAATTCACGACGCACCAATTTGTCGAGCCTGCGACGCTTTTCATTTGCACTTTCTTGGGCCATTCGAATATCATTTTCATCTTCACGAACCAACTTCTCCTGATTTCCGGGCGCGAATTCTT
>JANORP010000422.1:0-15687 GCA_031415375.1 Bacteroidota bacterium
CAAACGCTGGATCGCCCAATAACCCCCGCCTTTTGGAGAAAACGTGAACAGCCAGTAAACGAAACGTGCCAATTCCATTGCGGAATTGGCACGTTTCGTTTACGAACACCTATTCCTTAGCGGGCGTAGTCATAAAAACCACGGCCCGTCTTGCGACCGAGATGGCCAGCATTGACCATGTTCACGAGGAGCGGGCAGGGCGCATATTTCGGGTTGCCGAAACCGTCGTGCAACACCCGCAAGATGGCTAGGCACACGTCCAAGCCGATGAAGTCGGCGAGGGTGAGCGGTCCCATAGGATGGTTCATGCCCAAGCGCATGACCGTGTCGATCTCGTCGCGGCCGGCCACGCCTTCATAGAGGGTGTAGATCGCCTCATTGATCATCGGCATGAGGATGCGATTGGCGACGAATCCAGGGTAGTCATTGACCTCGACAGGATCCTTGCCCAGATCGCGGCTGAGGTCCATGATGTCTTTGAGTACTTCAGCAGTGGTGTCATAGCCTTTGATGATCTCGATGAGTTTCATCAAGGGTACGGGGTTCATGAAGTGCATTCCGATCACTTTGCTGGGCCTTTTTGTGGCTGAGGCAATGAGTGTGATGGAAATCGAGCTGGTATTGGTGGCGAGGATGGCGTCGGCAGGGGCGTGCTGATCCATCATGGCGAAGATTTTGAGCTTCAGTTCCAAATTTTCAGTAGCGGCCTCGACGACGAGTGCACGGTCGGCGACACCTGCTGCGAGGTCGGTGACCGAGGAAATGCGGCCCAAGGCAGCGGCCTTGTCGGCCTCCGTCATTGTTTCTTTCTTGACTTGGCGATCCATGTTTTTGGCGATCGTGTCGATGCCACGTGCCAAGGCCTGCTCGTTGATGTCGATCAGGTTCACTTCATAGCCGCACTGCGCAAACACGTGTGCAATGCCATTGCCCATGGTACCTGCGCCTATCACGGCGACTTTCTTGTATTTCTCGATCATTGCATTCTCAATTTTGGAGCCGCAATTTAGTGAACATTGGGTAAGGAATAATAAATATAGGTTGCAATGGGATAAAATTGAACTGAAATGCCAATGAAAATCCGCCGAGTTCGCCCCAAGGCTTCGGGGCAGCAACACGAAGATTTGCATTTGGCAAAGCGCGTTCATAGTCCGTATTTTATTGGGCACTTTGCCAGAGGCAAATGCCTGTCCCGCAGAAGACGGAGGTCGATACCCTGTCCCGACCCGCAGTCGGTCCGATAGCTTTGCAGCAGGATGCCACGGGCTCCGCAAGTGCTTACACACGCATTTCAATTGAAGCGTGGGTGGAAATCAAGCGAAAATCAAACGGAACATGAAAAACGCGATCCAGGTATTTGAAGGAAAACCTAGAGAACCCATGAGGACGAGTTTGAGGAGCAATGATATTTTTCGATCATAGAATTGATCGGCGAATGCCATCGTCCATCATTTTTTCCTTATTTCTTAATGTGCTATTCTGCCGCTTCCCGCCGCTGTGGCGTCCCTTTTGGTATCTCGATGCCGCTTTGCTTGAGTTTGCGCTCCAATTCCTTCTTTTGTTTCTTGGAGGCTTTTTCAGCCGCACGCTCACCTGAACGAATGTCGCGGTTGGTCATGAAGGCTGCGTAATCTGGAAGTGTGCTATCCCCCTTGGCGTATTCTGCTTGAAGTTTCGCCATTTCCTTGGCGTGCTTCTTCCCATTGTGGCGCTCATTCGTTTCCACGTTGCGGTACCACTCAAAATAGCCGCCATAGCGCCCGAAGTAGGAGAGGGCATCGTAGGAACCATCGGGACCAAGGTCATATTGGTCCATAGGGCGTGTTTTTTGCGGCTGCGAAAGGTGGTCATAGACGAGCATGCGCTTCTGGAAAATCTTGAAAGGGCCCCTTCTCACCGTGGTATAGTTCACGGTAAACGTTGCGTAGTCGGCATATTTGAACAATGCCCTCGCCTTTGGAATGCGGTCAAAGTAAAAGATCGGCGCCCCAAAATTGACCTTCATGCTATCGTTCGGGTCAAATGACAGTACATCCACTACTTTGTAATTGGCGGTATTGTCCCAGCCATTCCAGCCCATGAGCAGATAGTAGCGGGTGTCGGTCTTGATGCGCTTGTAGTTGCTGTATTGCGGTTGATTGACAATCGCTGTGGTGCGGCCTCGGTATTTGCCGGGGATATAGGTCACAACCTCTTCCTTGGCATTGGGATCGCGTTTCACCTCGCCCTTTCCAGGTACCAACCGGTAATAAAAGCCATCGTAACTAGGAATGAATTTGGAATCCTTGGGCTTGTAATAGAGCGCGCCAAACCAGCTCCTATTGTCCGTGACGATGCTCTCCAAGCCTTTGGGAATCTGCTCCAGCTCCATGAGGGGGATCACGAGGTAGTGCGTCTTGCCCTTGACATCCACATACTTGCGCTGTACCAATCCAAAATAGTAGTGGGCAAGCTCAGAGAAATAGGCGTTTTTGGGGTTGTCGATAATGAACCACGTGAAGATGCGGAAACTATTGTCCTGCGGATGCAAGTGCGAAATCGTCTTGAGTGAATCAAAAGGGTAGTCATAGCTTTCTGGCCGCGCCAAAAGGTGCGTGAGACGCTCGATGAGATGTTTGTTGGCCTCGATCTTGGCGTCCGTATTGGTGTCATTGAGGATGAAATAGGCGATGGGCGCCAATTCTTTTTCAACCTGGGCGATGGATTTGCCGGCATCGGGATCGGCTTGTGCCAATAGGGGAGTGGTAGGGGCGAGCAAGAGGGAGAATAAGCCCACCAAAAAGACGTGCAAACGCAACTGAATCATTCCAAACAAATTTGTGATACAAAATCAGGCGGGGCCGGTGCGGTTTTGCACCACACCAGCCCCGACCTGGGCTATTTCTATAGAAGCAATTACGGTTACAGCATCTCAACGACGACGGCACTTGCGCCACCGCCACCATTGCAGATGCCAGCTGCACCATACTTGCCACCGCTTGCGGCGAGCACGCTCAAGAGCGTGACGACGACACGTGAACCTGAGCTGCCAAGTGGATGACCGAGTGCCACTGCGCCACCCCAGGTATCGACCTTGCTGCGGTCGAGGCCCAAGATCTGCTCATTGGCGATGGAGACTACTGCAAATGCCTGGTTGATTTCCCAAGCGTCAATTTGGTCCTTGGTGAGGCCAGCCTTGGCGAGTGCCTTGGGCAAAGCATCTGAAGGCGCCGTAGTGAACCACTCCGGGGCTTTTTCAGCATCGGCACCAGCCCGAAACTTGGCGATTGGCTTGAGGCCATACTTGGCGACGGCCTCAGCGCTGGCTAGGATGAGGGCAGAGGCGCCATCGTTGAGGGTAGAGGCATTGGCGGCAGTCACAGTGCCATCTTTGACAAAGACAGGCTTCAGACCTGGGATCTTGTCAAAAGTGACACGGGAAGGCTCCTCATCGGTGTCCACGATCAATGGAGCACCACTGCGCTGAGCGATTTCGACAGGCACAATTTCGTTTTTGAACCAGCCCTGCGCAATCGCGTTTTGGGAGCGCTTGTAGGATTCAATGGTGAATTCATCTTGCATCTCGCGGCTGATGTTGCACTCCTTGGCGCACAACTCGGCTGCGTTGCCCATATGATAGTTGTTATAGACGTCCCAAAGGCCGTCTTTGAGCATGCCGTCGGTGAGCTCACCGTGGCCGAGCTTGTAGCCCGTGCGGCTTTGGCTGATATAATGTGGCACGCTGCTCATGTTTTCCATGCCGCCGGCGACGACGATATGGGCATCTCCAAGCATGATCGCGTTGGCGGCGAGCATGATGGACTTCATGCCCGAGGCGCAGACCTTGTTCACGGTTGTGCAGATGACCGTATTGGGTAGGCCAGCATAGATAGCAGCCTGGCGTGCAGGTGCCTGCCCAAGATTGGCCGACAATACATTGCCCATATAAACCTCATCGACTTGGCTGGGATCGACACCAGCCTTGGCGAGGGCTCCCTTGATGGCGGCTGCGCCGAGGCGCGTGGCAGAAACCGAGGCCAGTGAGCCCATGAAGCTGCCGATGGCGGTGCGAGCACCAGCGATGATATAGACGTCTTTACTCATAGATGCATTCAGATTTTCTTTCGGTTCAAAATTAACCCCTCATTCCTTCAATTCAAAACCACTTTCACGGATGATTTGTTAGGAGCTATTTTTGAACACGGTCCATGCCTTCCAAGGAAATGAAAAACATCAAAAATTTTTCTACCTCAAAATCAATGAGTTGTCGTTCTAGTCGCGTTTTTTTTTAAGATTTATTCACGGAGATGTTTGCAGGTTCGAGAAAAAGTGCTTGATTTGCATAGGTTTGTTTGTTATGGTTAGTAAGGATCGCTGGAACCCCCAAATTCCGGCGGTCCTGTTTTTTTTAGAAAAAAATTTCAGGACTGTCCCAAACACATTTTTCACACCATCTTTTAGGTTCTTGAGACGCGTTACAAGCGTTCATATTGTTTGAATCTACATTCTCATCGCACTTGCACAATCGCCATACCCGAGCGCTGATCATCTTGGCACCGCAGCCGGGTTTCCACAGCTAGTGCCATGCTGCTAGGGCAGTTTCGTTCCCCGGAATTTTTCAATGCTTGTTACCTGTCCGTATTGGTACAGACAGGAAACCTTATTTCGTTCTTCTTAGAACATCGTTCTTCTTAATTAGAGTAAGCTCCCGTTCCAATGCCCACCGCTCACTTTTTGCGCCAAGAGCACGGCAAAGGCACGGGAGTTTCTCTGTTTTGCAGAAGGATGCATGCAAGCGGGTTTTGTCCATCAGGCATCAATCGATAGCGGTTCTGATGCATGAAATCAACGATCAAAGGAAAATTTCTCCCCAAACTGCTATCTGCTACTTGCTACCTGCTATCTTAGAGCATGCGAAAAGCAATCTTCCCTGGCTCATTTGACCCGCCCACCCTTGGGCATACCGAGATCGTGGCGCGTGCGACGGCCTTGTTTGACGAAGTGATCGTCGCGATTGGCACCAACAGCGCCAAAAACAGCTTTTTTACTTTGGATGAACGCTTGGAATTGCTCAAGCGCTCATTTGCGCACCTGCCAACTGTGCGCGTGCAAGCCTATGAGGGACTCACCGTTGATTTTGCGCGTGCTCAGGGCGCGCATTTCCTGCTGCGTGGGCTGCGTACAGGGCAGGACCTCGACTATGAGCGGCCCATAGCCCTGATCAACAGGCACATGGACGATCGTTTGGAAACCATTTTCCTCATTACCTCTGGTGCGCATAGCCACATCTCTAGCACACTTGTGCGCGAGGTCATTCGCTATGGGCACGATGCCGTAGGGTTGGTGCCCGATGAGATTTTGGAGATGATCAGGGCCAAGCAGGCTGGGGCGAAATGAGCGGTTTTTGCTGCCGCTAGCCTTCTCTTTGTTCCGTTCCGAAATAAATTTTTGTTGAGATGACTGCTCCCGGCAGCACCTCGACCGAATACAATACCAATTGCACCTCGATACGAATCGGGACTGGAATCACCGCTGTTCGCAATCGCATCAAGGAATTCAACTATACCAACACGCTGGTATTCAATAATGTAAATGTTAAAAGGCTTGGCAATTCAATCGCCTCCGGCACAGACACAGTACGCTTTGTAGGCACTGTCGTGGATGGCGTGAGTTTTGACCGGGCAGGCAGCATGGTCTTCAACGGCAACGATACCTATATAGTGACCCTCGACAACGGCACCGTGTTCACGTTTAGCCTGCGCTAAAAAACATCGTCGAGGAGAATTTAAATCTCCAAACACAGCGCTTGTACTTCCTTTGGGACGCTCCACCTCCCTCAGCTGTGTACAACTCGCCGTTATACGCCCGTGCAAACCACATAATTTAGACCTCTTATGAGTGGTAGAAATTTTTGGCGAACGGGTATGGTGTTTGCGCTGCTAGTGACGGCAGGATGGGGCTTGTTTGCGCAGTCATTTCCTGTGCTGCGTTGGCAGAAATTTTATGGCTCCGAATACGACGATGTCCCTGCAAAAATACTGAAGGCACCTGATGGCAACCTTTTCATCGGCGGTAGCCGGGGTACATCCACCGACAACACTGCGTGCACCGACGTATGGGTCATCAAGGTCGATACGGTGGGCAAGGTGCTCTGGGAGCGTCCATTTGGCGGGGCTGGCTGCGACGAATTGCGCGACATGGTCGTCACACCCGACTCGGGTGTGATCTTTGTAGGCGCGACCAACTCGTTTATCGAGCATCCTGAAAAGGGCCAGACCGAGTACCAAAGCGACTACTTCATCGGCAAGATCGACAAGCATGGCGACATCGAATGGCTCAAAACCTATGGCGGACTCGATGTCGATCAGGCATATTGCATCGTGCGGTCAGAGGCTTGGCCAGAATACATCGTGGGTGGCGTCTCCAATTCCCAAAATTTTGATGTGAAGACAGAGTTGCCCTTGGCCAATCTTTGGTGCGTGAAAATCGATGAGCTGGGCGACAAGCGCACAGCCTGGGCCTTTGGTGGCAACCGTCACGACTGGGCCTATAGCATGGCACCCTGCCTAGATGGAGACTATGTCTTTGCGGGCTTCACGAGTTCAGAAGACATCGACGGTACTGAGCGCCGCACCAATGGCGATGGCTGGGTAGGCCGCATAGACCGCTACGGCGCGGTGGAATGGCAACGCATCTACAGCGGCAAGCTCGAGGACTACTTCACCAAAGTGCTCGTCGATAGCGAGGGGCGCATCATCCTGATCGGCAACTTTGAATCTGAGGAGAATGGCAAGCAATTTTGGTTCATGAAACTCACGCCGCAAGGCAAAAAGATCTATGAGCGCATCTTTGGCGACAACTCCGACGAATTTGCGACCTCGATTGCCGAGTGCTCGGACGGCAATTTTATCATGACTGGGTACTCCAAATACATCAACCTCGCCAACAAATACATCAAGGGTGGCGAAGACTTTTGGGTCTTCAAACTCAATCCTAAGGGTGAGGTTTTGTGGGCCAAGACCTACGGTGGCCGTGACAATGAGCGTGGTGTCGATATCATCGAGTACCGCAAAGGTGTGCATTATGCACTCGGCGTGAAACGCAACAACTTTGAAGGCAACGGTTCGGTAGATAAGGGCAATGATTTCTGGCTACTGCGCATCGACGAGGAAACCTGCGACGACATCGACGTCAAGATCTACCTTTCCGCCCCCAACCACACCGCCTACGTCAAGAAAAATTTCAAACTGAAAGCCCTTTGCGACCGTGGCGAAAAGTTCTTGTGGGACTTTGGCGACGGCACCACCTCGACCGACAAGGAGCCTGTCAAAGCTTATGACGTCCCCGGCGTGTATGAGATTAAAGTCACGGTCTTCATTACTGAAAATTGCCACAAGACCTATACCTTGCCCGAGTATCTCATGGTGTGGTAAGATTGGTGTCTGTGCATGTGAAGGGATTTGTTGAAATTTGTGACGCAGTGCTGCACAGCCAAGCGTGCAGCGGAGAGGAATTTCTAGCATGAAATCAATTTTGGACGCCCATTTCCCCATGCCAGATGTGCTGGAAATCGTGCAGGAGCAGGAGGAGACCATGCTCGTGCCCCAGTACCACGTGATCTTGCTCGACGACGATGCCCACACTTATGACTATGTGATCGAGCTGCTCGGCGATGTCTTTGGGCATAGCATAGACACCGCCTACCGCATGGCCTGCGAAGTCGATGCCAAGGGCCGTGTGGTCGTAGATACCACACACCTAGACCGCGCAGAATTGAAGCGTGACCAAATACATGCCTATGGCGCAGATTGGCGCATGCCCAATAGTCTTGGAAGCATGGGCGCAATTATCGAACCAGTGAGATGATTTTTTAGTTTGCGTGCAGTCTTTGTGCGAGGCGCTGCGAATGCTTGTGACCCGTGAGCAGATCAATTCTCCTCAAGGACCATTTTGGCCTTGAACCAGCGCTCGCCGATCGCCGCATCCACAGGTGCAAAACCATAACTGTACAGGGCAGATGTGCAGGCTAGTCGCAGCTCGGCGAGCTCTGCTTTGATGCGCGGGGCACGCACATATTTCACGTCACCATCGGCTGTCACCAAGACTTCAAAGGTGAGTGATACAGGCTCTGGCGAATAAAAACTTGCTGTCTTTCCCTTGAGGATGGCACAATCAAGGCTGTCAAAGGCAAAACTCGCAACTTGGCTTGTAGCCCGGACACTGCCATAGCCCACAGGATGCTGCGCATGCGCAATTGTGCAACTCAGGCACAAAAGCGCAGACAAAATCAAGGAGCGTATCAAAGTGGTTTTCATGTAGATTGTGACAATACTCTGAAGATGCAGCAAAGGCTTATTTTCCATGAAAATTGTGGAAAAGCCAGTAAATTATTCTACGATCATCTCCCTGATCAAGGAAAACGCCTGTGGTCTCCCCGCAAACAGAATTTTAGTGCGGCTCCAGATCGATGCAAAAAGCTCGCTGTTGCGGTAGCCTTCGAGGGCCGCCTCGCTTTCCCAATGCGAATACGTATAGAATACATTTGCGTTACTAGCGTCGCTGTGCAGCTCGAGGTGCAGCACGCCCGGAAAGTGACGGATCTGGGATTTGGTTGCCTGAAACAAGGATAGGAAGGTCTCCACCTGAGCCGGGTCAAATTCCATTCTTACAATGCGTGTGATCATCAACCGTAAAACTCTATGGTGATCATATCTTGTACTTTGAGTCCGAGCAACTTGGCCGCCGATCCCTCGCGAATCGCGATTTCCAAGTGGCCATTGTCACTGAAGATGGCCAGTGAATCGCCTTTGGAACCGTCGGCATAGGAACCCACGATGCGTTGTATGCGCAGGTTGCGGATGAAGACCTGGAAGGAACGCTCACCCTTGATCTTCAAAAAGGGCTCCTTTTGGATGTTGGTGATCGCATTGCCAAAGTGGTCGATGTGGACAATCACGCCGCGCAGAGAGTTTTCTGTATAGGATGGCTCGCCCCAACGAAATTCTTTGATGGTTGCGACAGTGCCGAGGGCAGCCATGCTTTGCCCATTGGCGAGGGCCGCTGCGATAGGCGCGAGGCGATTTTGGGCAAGAAATGCGCGTCCATTGGCTGCGAGTGACATCGTCTCCATATCGACGATGATGCATTCGGCCTCCTCAGACGTGCGTATCAAGCTCAAAACACCGTTGTCGGGCGCGAGATAATATTGTCCATCCTGGCGCATGACCACCATGCTGAGGCGGCTACCTCCCTCAGGATCAACACCAATGATATGAATCGAACCCTCAGGAAACTTGGGGCAAGCACTCTTGGCCACAAATGCCGCTTCCAACAAGTTGAAATGGGCAATTTCATGGCTGATGTCCACAATCAAGGCGCCGGGCACAAGGCTCAGGAGCGTTCCCTTGAGAGAAGCTGCATAATGGTCACGGGTTCCTAGGTCCGTAGTGAGCGTAATGACGGCCATCCACGATAATTTTCCCAAATATTTGCTTATTTTTGCTCTTGACGGTGCGCACTAATCCACAACCTTCGCGCAACTGTATGATTATTGTGACCGAACACAGCTTTTTTCTGGAGGAGATCAGTCCCCTCGATTTTTACGGAGTCAACAATAGCCGCCTCGACGCGCTCAAGGCCAAGTATCCGCATGTCCTATTTGTTGCACGGGGAAACGACCTTACCCTCAAAGGTCCCCCTCAAGAATTGAGTCTTGCCCGTGATATGGTCGAGAATCTTATTGATGAGCTAGGGTCTCGGGGCAACATTACCCTGCACCGCTTTCAAGAAGTGCTCGGCAAAGGCGTAGGGACAGAGGCGCTCCCAACCAATATCGACGATGCAGATTTCATTCTCCATGGGACCCGTGGCAATGTGATCCGCGCCAAGACTTCTGGCCAAAGAGAGATTTTGAAGTCGGCGTCAGAAAATGACATTGTCTTTGCACTCGGACCTGCGGGCACGGGCAAGACCTATATGGGGGTGGCGCTTGCTGTGCGTGCGCTCAAGGAAAAGGAAATTAAGAAAATCTTTCTCGTGCGCCCAGCTGTAGAGGCAGGGGAGACCCTCGGCTTCTTGCCAGGCGACCTCAAGTAAAAGGTCGATCCCTACCTGCGTCCGCTCTACGACGCCCTAGAGGATATGATCCACGCAGACAAACTCAAGGCCTACCTAGAAAAAAATATCATCGAGATTGCCCCCCTCGCCTATATGCGTGGCCGCACACTCGGCAACTGTTATGTGATCCTCGACGAGGCACAAAATGCGACCGAAATGCAGTTTCGCATGTTTCTCACACGTCTAGGCAACGGCGGCAAGATCATCATCACTGGCGACGACAGCCAAATCGACCTGCCGCGCAACCAGCGTTCGGGTCTCTTGCAAGCCAAGCGCATCTTGCGCGGCGTGCCAGGCATCGGCTTTGTGCGCATGCAGCCCAGTGACGTCGTGCGCCACAAACTGGTGCGCGAGATCATTGCCGCCTACAAAAAAGAAGACGACGAGAAAGAAACCTACCATCAAGCCAAGGCCGGAGAAGGGAAAGCACAGGTAGAGCGGAAGGCAGAAGGACAACCGAAGGCGGAAGGACAACCGAAGCCAGAAGGTGAACAAAAGGTAGAAGGCTGATCGCAACGCTGCGTTCGGCGGCGGTACATGACAAATCCAGCAGGCGAGTCGGGAGCCTCCATCTAATTGCATTTGCCAAAGGCAGACTCCAAGCCCAAGTCCTCCGGCCAAAGGATCACCGAGTCCAAGGCCTCCGGCCGCAGGACCACTGACCATCTGCCTCCGGCAAATTGACTCAATTTCCGTTTGCCATCGGCAAACGGCCAAACACCTTTCAGTCAAGAAGTCCAAGTCCAAGTCCAAGTCCAAGTCCAAGTCCAAGTCCAAGGCCAAGTCCAAGGCCTCCGGCCGCAGGACCACCGACCATCTGCCTCCTGCAAATTGACTCAATTTCCGTTTGCCAGCGGCAAACGGCCTAGCATCCTTCAGTCAAGAAGCCCCTGCCCCGTTTCGGCTCAATGCACAGCCCTCAAATGCATGGAGACGCCCTACTCCAAAGCACATCAAAAAAGCCGCCTGGTGGAGCGGCTTTTTTTTGTAGCATCGTTGAGGGCATGCGATTCCATTGAAAACGATCAAAACTCCCTGAATATTGTTGGCTGTGCAATACATTTTGTCATCAACGTTACGCTCTCAGAGAACACACTCTTTCGTAATGGTCTTGAAAATGAATGTCTTGGAGGATGTGATGCTTACCCGAGTGGCTAAGCACTCAGCAGAGGAGAGCTGATGTTGGCGGACAAAATGAGAAGGTTGGCGCCCAGAAACCCAGCGCAATAAAGTTGCAACCGATTGAAAATAGATTCCAAAGCGAAAAGAAGCCAGCCTTCCATGCAGTGCACGGAACCTTTGCAGCAATTGACCTACCCCAACCAAATCCATCCCATTTCCTGCATCAACAAAAATGCGCCTGCCCCAGCGAAGTAACCGATGAGCGCCAGCCAACTGATGCGCTTGACATACCAGAAAAATTCGACGCGCTCGATGCCCATGACAGCGACACCTGCCGCTGATCCTATGATGAGGATTGAGCCACCTGTGCCAGCACAATAGGCCAGAAATTGCCAAAAAGGATGGTTGGTGGCCAAGTCTGGGTAATCAACAGGATTATACATTTGAATCGCGCCTGAGACCAGGGGCACGTTATCGACGATGGCCGAGAGCAGCCCGATCATGACGACTACGGCGTTGCGATTGGGAAGCGTGGCATCGAGCCAGGCTGCGAGGTCACCCAGGATGCCCGAAACCTGCAAGGCACCGACAGCGAGCAAAATGCCCAAGAAAAACAGCATGCTCGGGATATCAATGCGCTCCAAGGCATGCGAAGGGCTGAATTTCTCCTTGAATTTATCGCGCTTCTTTTTGTGCATGAGCTCAGTGACGATCCACAGCAAGCCGAGGCTCAGCATCATGCCCATAAAGGGTGGCAGGTGGGTCAATAGCTTGAAGACGGGCACAAAAATGAGGCTGCCAAGTCCTAGTGTTAGCACGAGTATCTTTTGCGATTGCGGGATTTCCAACGCTTCGTCGGCACCCGCAAGAGGGGTATAGACCTCGCCATTCAACTGTGCATTGATGCTTTTTTGCATTTCGCGCGGATCCATGTCCCAAGCCTGCTCGGGTTTGGGCGCTTGTATGCGGCCTTTGATCCAGAAACTGAGGACCGTGACAGGCACGATCAGCGAAACAAGGCTTGGTACGATCAAGTTGTGCATGATGATACCCGGGGTGAATTTTTCCTTGATCCATAGCATGGTCGTGGTCACATCGCCGATCGGTGACCATGCGCCACCAGCATTTGCAGCGATGATCACGATGCCCGCAAACAGCAGGCGGTCTTTGCGGTCGTCGATGAGCTTGCCCAGCAAAGAAACCATCACGATCGCGGTGGTGAGGTTGTCGAGCGCAGCCGATAGGAAAAATGTGATGATGGAGATGATCCAAAGTAGCCGCACCTTGCTCGTGGTGCGGATGGATTTTGTGAGCAGGTCAAAACCACCATGCACGTCGATGAGCTCGACGATGGTCATGGCACCGATAAGGAAAAAAAGGATCTGGGCAATCTCAGCGACTTGCGGCTCTAGGAAATGCAAGGCAGATTCAGGGTCGGTCTGCCCGACGATGAACACGGTCCAAGTCGCCACCCCTGTAAACAATGCAGTTGCGGCCTTGCTCACCATGAGCGAATGCTCAAATGCAATGGCCACATAACCCGCTACAAAGATGATGAGGATCAACAATTCCATGCGCTAAATCTAGAGAAAGATATTTTAAGTCGTTTGGGCGATGCATCGCCCAAACCCAAATCCCTCCTGCTCAATGGCCCAGTTTTTCCAAGGCCAAACCCAATCCGGCTTGCCAGAGGGCGGTCTTGCTGGGATTGACGGAATGCAGGTCGGCCATGGCATCGTAGATGCAATCGCTCACGTCTTTGAAGATCGCCTCGTCTTCCAAGGGGCCGTCGCTGCCCATGAAGTAGGCAAATGCTCGGGCCATGCCACAGTTGGCGAGGAAATCGGGTATCACGGCGAGGTGATCGTCGGCATGGATGGCCGTAGGGCCTAGGAAAATCGCGTCATCGGCAAACGGCACATTGGCGCCGCAGGAGATCACTTCCATGCCTGCTGCTTTCATGGCATCGACCTGGGCATGTGTGAGCACGCGCGAGCGGGCGCAGGGGAGGAAGATCTCGGCCTCCACCGACCAGATCTGCTCCATGAGCTGATCGTAGGGGATCATGCCGGGTGCTTGGAGGCAGTTTCCATCACGGCTCAAAAATAGTTGCGTGATCTCTGCAAGGGAAAAGCCCTCGGGCTTCAGCAGACCGCCATTGCGGTCGATGATGCCCACGACAGGCAATCCATATTGGGCGGCGTAAAACGCGGCCGCTGCACCAACATTGCCAAAGCCTTGGATGATGACGCGCTTGCCAGCCCAGCCCCTTTCCCAGAGGTTGTAGTAGTGGCGAGCCGCCTCTACGACGCCCCAGCCAGTGATCATGTCGGCTACCACCCAAGGATGGCCGCCAGGTGTATAATAAGGTGTATCGATGACTTTGCTCACGCCGTTTTGCAGCCGCTCGATGATGCGATGCTTCCCAGCCGCGTCGGGCTTGAAGTGCCCGACAGCGATGCCTTCTTGGCAATGGAGCAAGCCCATGGCACGCGTAATTGGCAAGACTTCCTTGATCTCATCGACGTTGAGGTCACCGCCCGTACCATAATAAGTCTTGAGCAAAGGCAGCACCGCAGCATACCAGCGCTTCAAGACGCCTTCTTTGCGCGGGTCGGCCGGGTTGAAATTGATGCCTGACTTGGCACCGCCGATCGGCGGACCGCAGACTGAAAATTTGATTTCCATGGTCTTGGCCAGCGACAAAACCTCATGCTTGTTGAGGCCCTCGCGCATGCGCGTGCCGCCGCCGGCTGCGCCACCACGCAGTGAGTTGATCACAATCCAGCCCTCGGCCTCTGTCTCTGCGTCTTTCCATTCAAAGACGATTTCGGGTTGTTTGGCCTCAAAAGCCTTGAGTTTTGAGAGCATATTTAGTGCAGTTGTATCGACCATCTGTGCAGAAATTTGGCCAAAATTAGTAATTTTTGATTCAGAAACAGTTGGATGATCGATCTCAATTCCGCATGCAGATCATCCGACGACCATCGCAAAGCCCATCTGTGATCAAGGCTTGCAGCCTGCGTGGCCATTGGCAAACACGAGGTCAAAAATTATTTTCATCTTTTTTTCATTTGCCTGTAACATTGCCGCTGACCCTGCGTACAAATGGGTAGTTGATTGATTTAATGAATAGAAACCGTTGACGCCGCCCGGTGTTGGCGGTTTCTCCTTTTACGGGACTTGAGGCTGCGCACAACAGCTGATCTACACCATTTCTACAATGCACATGATAGCATGTCGCAATCCAATCTCGAAGGCTCTAAAACTACCCATTGCGAGATTCTAGCATCCCTTTTTCGGTATTGAGGATTTCTGCGTTAATTTTGCAGGATGATCATGTATCCGAATGAATAGTTCAGGCTCCAATTTGACTTCGTTTGGGAGTTTTTTCAAAGGTGGTGGCGGTGTCAAGCTGGCGCAACGGCTGCCACGCTCTGCGCGCGTGCGCTGGTTCATGATATGTTTCTTCATGGTCGTGACGGCAATGATCCTGCCCAAGGACTTCGTTCCGGAATACAGTTATGAGCTCGGCAAGGCATGGGTGGCGCCAGAATTGCGTGCTGACTTTGATTTTGCAATCTACAAGCCCGCGGCACAGTATGAAGAGGAGCGGAGGCTGGCCCTGAGCAGCGTTCCGCCTGTTTTTGTATTGGATTCTACCTTGCAGCAACACGTCTGGATTGCAGCTGCTGCGGCGATCGAGCGGTGCTTCACCGACAACGTAAGTTACGAGCAACTTGATGGCAGCAATATTGACGAGCGGGCCGAGTTGCGTCGTCGCATTCAAAATAGATATGGCATCGATCCTGAGTTGACGGCCGCTGCGCACCCCAATTTGCTTGCTTGGAAGGTCGAATTTGCCAACCGCACAGATGCATTTATCAAGCAAGTCTATGACGCGGGCCTTACCGACACGGCCAAAAATGCACTGAATACCGACTTGATCTACGTGCGCAAGTCTGAGACACGGTTGGTTCAAAAGGCCCTCGCGCTTTCGACCTCTGAACTCCTGGACTTTCTCAACAGTAGCCAGCAAGGCACCGACGCAGCCGAGCGGCGCATGATGGAGGCGTTCATTTTCCCGATTATGAAGCCCAACTTGCGCTATGACGATCCTGCCACCAAAGTGGAGCGTGAGCGGGCAGTGGGACTGGTTTCCTCGGTTGTGGACATGGTCGGAAAGGGGGAGACGATCATTTCCAAAGGTGAACGTGTCAATGAAATGCATGATCGCAAGATCTCCTCTTACCTGCTCGCACGCGACGAGCGCTATGGCATTACGCCCTATTGGGTCACATTCAGCGGGCAATTGGTGATGGTGGGCATCGTGACGATGCTCTTGATCCTGTTCATCAGAAACAACCGTCCGCGATTGTTTTTCAGTCCGCGCAAACTGGCCTTGGTGCTGCTGGTATTTTTGATGATGGTCTCTGTGATCACCTTGGTGCTCAAGCTCACAGTGTTCAC
>JANORP010000423.1:0-6909 GCA_031415375.1 Bacteroidota bacterium
GGCCCCACGGAGATATTCCTCGCGCTCTCCTCTCAGTCCCTCCACGACGCACTTCCGAGCCCCGCAGAAGGCGGGGGTCGATGGCCCTTCGGCAAGATGCCTTGGGCTCACTGGTGCCTCGGGCTCAATGGGTGGTGGGAGGTCACGCCGGTTGCGTTTCCGCTTACTGTCGAATGAGCATTTCTGAAATCTGCCCGCTGTCGCTGCGCAGGCGCACGAGGTAGGCACCCGCGTTGGGCAGGCTGGCGGCATCAAACTGCCAGCCATATATGCCGGCAGGTATCATGCTGGGCGTGCGTCGAAACACCAATTTGCCTTGCATGTCCCAAACTTCGATCGCGACATCTTCATCTGCATAATGTTGCATTTCCAATCGCCAATCGCCGCCTGTTGGATTGGGATAAATGACCATTTTGGGGCCTGGCAGGTACTGCTGATGCAAGGCTGTTACAAATTGGGTGGAGTCTTCCAAAATCGTATAGGTCGAGTCAATGGGGAGGTTGCCAAAGCCAAAGTATTGCTCTGGGCTCGATGGCCAGTAGAGGGTCATCTGAAAGGTGGTGTCTGTGCCCAAGCCGATGTGGACGATGCTGCTATTTTGCGACATGTGGCTCCCGCCACCGCATACATATTGCATCCATGAAGCACTCGGTGTACTGATGGCGAGATAGGCACCAAATGGGTCTCGTGGATTAAAATGCGTGCCCTCCAATTTGATATTCACCCAGTGATGCCCTGTGTTTTGGTCATTGCGCCAGAGCTTGCTGTGCTCCACGCTCGCAGTGTCGCGGTCGATGACCATGGTGAGCACGTCTTGATCGCCATCGAGGTCGTAGTCTCCCACGATCATGCCGCGTCCCCAGCCGGAGTCTGCGATGCCTTGTGCCATCGTGACATCGGCAAAAGTGCCATTTCCTGAATTGTGGTAGAGTTTATCGGGGTCTTTGGTGTTATTGGCGATGAAAGGAAGCACATCGATGAGCCCATTGCAGGCATACAAGTCTTGCCAGGTATCGTTGTCATAATCCAAGAATGCTGTGCCCCAGCCGGTGGTGTTCAAGCCTAGCAAAGTGCCGTTGCGCACGCCTGCCAAGGCTGCTCTGTCGCTGTAAGTTCCTGTGGGCCAATCAAAATTCATGAGCTTATTGGGGCCGATGTCGGTCACATAATAGTCTAGATCGCCGTCGTGGTCATAGTCGGCTTGCGCGATGCCCATGCCATACATGCCCACATCGAGGCCATTGATGGCGCTCGGGTTGGTCACGTTGTTGCTGCCCTCATCGAGCACATAAAACTGATTGGGCACATGAAACTGCCCAAAGTCGTTGGCAATGTAAATGGCTTGGTCGCGGTCCCAAACGTAACCTGTCTTGGTGTCTGCGACTGCGAGTGCGCAGCCAGAATCTGCCAAGCCGACCGCCATGGCGATTTCTGTAAATTGGAGATTGCCGTCGTTGCGATAGAGTTTGTTGGGGGCACACAAAGGGTCAAAAGCGATGACATTCCCAAAGGTGTCTTGGATTGTGTGCTGGGCGATGACATAGCTGCCGACATAGATGTCCAGGTCTCCATCATGCTCATAATCAAACATCGTGGCCGAGGAATTGAACACGGTATCTCCAGCGATTCCTGCTGCAACCGAGATGTCTGTAAATGTGCCGTTTCCATTGTTGTAGAGCAAATAGTTGTGCTCCAAAAAGGCGGTCGTGAAAAACAATTCCCGGTAGCCGTCATTGTCCATGTCACCTGTGACCACGCCCATCGTCCCCACCGAGTCCATAAAACCCAGCCCAGCAGCATAAGTGACCTCGGTGAACAGTCCATTGCCATCGTTGCGGTAGAGTCCTTCGCCATTGAGTCCCCCTGTCATCACAAGGTCCTCGTCGCCGTCGCGATCCATGTCAAACCAAGCAGCGCCACCACCCATTTGCATATCGCTGCGGTGCAGGTGATGGATGCCCGAGGCGATCGATACTTCACTGAAGCCTTGTGAGAATGCAAGAGCCGCCGACGCAAATGGCAGTAGGAGCAAGAGAAATAGGGTTTTCAAGGACGAATTTATCATTGGAAGATATTCTAAGCTTACGATGAAGGTAAAATAGCAATTGTGCTGCGAGAATCAAAGTCCTTACCTAGGGAATTGAATGTTTCCTAGTACAATGTCTAGCCTTTCATCGCTAGGGAGAACTGTAAGCGGATCTGGAAATTTCCTCAAGATCATGCCTGTGGTACGGCGACGCGCAGTGCCCTCGGCAAGATTGAAAACGATGCGGCTCCTTGGCCAATGTTTTCGCCATCGACTTCCAGCAGCGTTTCGGGGCCTGTGATCACTTCGATGGACTTGCCGCGATGCTGTTCCACATATTTGATCTTGACGAATCCGCCAGTGAAGATGCGGGGGAAATTGGCAACGACGATCGCTTTGGGAACCTCGTTGATGAACGTGAGGTCAAAGAGGCCGTCGTCGATCACTGCATCAGGGCATTGTTTCATGCCGCCACCATTGAATTTGCAAATGCCGACCGCCATCGTGAAAAACTTGCGCTGCGGCAGTGCTTTCCCATCGATCTTGAATGCCACGTGCGTGGCTTGGTATCTAAAAAGAATCCCTAGCAAGGCAGGGATATAGCCCAAGATACCGCCTTTGCCAGCAGCCTTGTCGGCATTGGCTTTCACGCCGACTGCCGCCTCAAAGCCCATGCCAGCCACATTGCAAAAGTATCTTTGTTGAGTGCCAGCCTCGGCATCCCATGCAACCACGCCCACGTCTTGTATGCGTTCAGTGGGATCTTTGAGCATGGCGATGCAAGCTGCATATTTGGTGGGTATGCCCACCGTGCGGCGCCAATCATTGCCGGTACCGATCGGGATTTGAGTCATCACGATCTGGTCGGTGGGCACCAAAGATTGCCCAAAAATGCCGTTGAGCACCTCATTGACGGTGCCATCGCCGCCGACCGCGACGAGATGCCGAGCCCCTGCCAAGACGGCCTCACGTGTGAGGACGATGGCGTGCCCTGCATAGGTGGTGGTATGCAAGGTGTAGGAGATTTCAGCTGCGGCAAGCAACTGCGCAATCTCAGGCCAGAGCTTTGCGCTCTTTCCGCTGCAGGATTTGGGGTTGTGTATTATCGTCCAATGTGGGGCCATCGGTCGAAGTTAATGAACAATTGACAATCGACAATAGGGGAAAGCATCGTCCAGATGCGATCACTGACCTCAAGCCTTTGCTTCCATGATGGTTTTGAGGCGTTGAAGGCCACACTCAAAGTCTTTTTTCATGTAGGGAGCCATCATTTTGGCCATGATCTTGCGGTTGGGATTATTGCCAGAGTCGCCGTATGCGGCCCAGACGACCTCGGTTTCTGCGCCTCGTGGACGTAGCGTGAGGCAGCCTTTGAGCATGTGCTGCCCATGGCCAAAAGTGAACATGTATGCGATCTTTTCTGGGCGCTGGGAACTGCAAATCTTGGTCTTGCCAAACTGCTTGTTGGCTCTCCAGCATTGTGTGGCACCTGTGCCTGACTTTTCGCCTTCATACTTGAACTCAAAACATGGGTTCACTTCCTTGCTCCAAATGGTCCAATGCTCCCAATTTTCGATCATGTTGAGATAATCAAACAGGGTTTCCCGATCGGCACGCATGGTGATCGACTCGATGACCTCCCACTTGGCAGGCAAGCGGGAACCGTAGAGCAAAAATGCCACTACTGCCAATCCAAAAGTCGCCAACAATGTGATCCAAGCCCAATGCATTCTATTCAGTCGTTTTCAGGAGGTGGTTGTCCCCTTGTTGGTAAGGTAACCTCAAAGCTATGGAAATGTTTTAACGCAGGAAAATCGATTTTGGTGGTTCATTATTCACTAGATTTTATGAATTTGCAGGATTCAGCATCGTAGAGTATGATCCAACATTTCACATATACCAGCGCACAAGGCCACATCATGGGTTTGAGCCTCTATGGGGCAGACTTGGCGAGCGATGCGGCGACAGTCGTCTATTTGCATGGCTTCAAAGGCTTCAAAGATTGGGGATTTACTCCTTATATCGCTGGCCAATTTGCACGCAAAGGCATTCGTTTTTTGGCAATGAATTTCAGTCATAACGGGATCGGCAATGACCCGCTGGAATTTACCGAGCTTGAACGATTCAGGGACAATACATTCTCATTGGAGCTCCAAGAGGCGATGGAGGTGATAGGGAAATACCATGAGGGTAAGCTATTTGGTGCTGCAGCTGGCGTCACGATGGGTTTGCTGGGCCATAGCAGGGGAGGTGGCGTCGCCTTGCTCGCCTCTGGACACCCTGCCATCCAAGCGGTCTGTACCTGGGCTTCAGTCGCTACATTTGCCCGCTATCCACAACATGTCATCGATCTCTGGCAGCAGCAGGGTTATCTCGACGTGCCCAATACGCGCACGGGACAATTGATGCAGCTCGGTTGGCGCATCCATGAGGATCTCATTGCCCACATGGATGGCCGGCTCAATCTCAAGGTTGCAGTGCAGCGCTTGGCCAAGCCGCTTTGCATCATCCATGGCGATGCAGACGAGGCAGTCTCCGATGCTGATGCGCGGGTCATCTTTGAATGGGCCGACAACGCCCGTACTGAATTGCATCTCATCCGCAAGGCCGACCATACTTTTGGAGCCAAACATCCATTTACAGGCACAAATACCCATTTGGAAGAGGTTTTGCAACATACATTGTCTTTTTTCATCCAACACTTATTGGTTCACGCATGAAACTAGCCATCATCGATTGGGTGCTCATCGTCGCCTACTTTGTTTTTTCTGTGACGATCGCGTTCATCTATTCCAAGCGAGCTGGCAAAAGCCTAGGCGAGTTTTTTCTGGGTGGTCGGCGGTTGCCATGGTACTTGGCGGGCATCTCCATGGTGGCGACGACATTTGCCGCCGACACTCCGCTGGCTGTGACAGAGCTGGTCGTCAAGGGCGGCATTTCGGGCAATTGGCTTTGGTGGAATATGTGTATCGGCGGCATGCTCACCACATTTTTCTTTGCGCGCCTCTGGCGGCGTGCCAATGTGCTCACCGAGGTGGAGTTTATCACGCTACGCTACACAGGCAAGGCCGCCAACTTCTTGCGCGGCTTCAAGGCGATCTATCTTGGCTTTTTGATGAATGTGCTTGTGATGGGCTGGGTCAACCTTGCGATGGTTGCCATTTTGCAGGAATTTTTTGGGCTGGAACAATGGGAGGCCTTCATGTACACGGCAGCAGCGATGGCCATTGTGGGTGCCTACAGTAGCCTCGGCGGCTTTTTGAGTGTGGCTGTCACGGATGCTTTTCAATTTGTCTTGGCGATGGGCGGCTGCATCGTGCTGGCGATCATGGTTTTGAATTCAGACCATATCGGCGGCATCGACGGTCTCAAGGTGAAGTTGGCCGACCATCCTGGGGTCATGAACCTCTTGCCCAATATCGGCGGTGGCGCTGTGCAGGGCGTGCAGGTGCTCACGATCAGTTTCGCGAGTTTCTTTGCCTACATCGGCTTGCAGTGGTGGGCATCTTGGTATCCGGGTGCCGAGCCTGGCGGGGGAGGCTACGTTGCGCAGCGCATGATGAGTGTGCGCACAGAACGTGGGGCCGTATTGGCGACCCTCTTTTTTCAAGTGGCCCACTATTGCCTGCGGCCTTGGCCGTGGATCATCGTCGCTTTGTGTGGCATGGTCATCTATCCTGAGTTGCAAAACGAGTGCGCCAAGCTGGGCTATATCTATTCGATGAAATATTTCTTGCCCGATGGCCTGCGCGGGCTCATGCTCGTCTCCTTTTTTGCGGCCTACATGAGCACCATCGCCACCCAACTCAACTGGGGGGCGAGCTACCTTGTCAACGACCTTTATGTGCCGATGCGCTTGCGGCAAAACAAGCCCCGGTCAGATGACAAGCGCCTCATCGCGATCAGTCGTCTGGTCACGATATTGCTCATGGTGGTGGCCATGGCCGTCACCTCGCGCATCGATTCGATCAGTGCTGTGTGGGAGTTTATGGTGGAATGCGGCGCCGGCTTGGGTATGGTGCTCATCTTGCGTTGGTTTTGGTGGCGCATCAATGTCTGGTCTGAAATTGCGGCGACCGTCACGCCCTTTGTGGTCTATGCGGTGGTGAAATTTGGGCTGCCCCTGATGCTGCCGGATCCCAAGACGGTCTTGGCGGCGGCTGATCTCTCAGATTACCTGCAATTTTATCCTTGGTCGCTCACGGTATTTCCTTATAGCTACTTCATCACGATCGGCGTCACGACCATCGTGTGGCTCGCGGTGACCTTTTTCACCAAGCCCGAATCGATGGATCATTTGGTCAAATACCACAAGCAGGTAAGGCCTGGTGGCTTGTGGGCTCCCGTAGCGGCGATTTCAGGCGTGATCGTGCGTGCCAATACCATTCCGCTTGTGATGGCTTGGCTGTCTGCGGTGTTGATGACCTACAGCATGCTCTTCGCGATCGGTAAATTGATCTTCAAAGAATATGAGTCTGGACTCATTTTTCTCACAGTGTCCATCCTCTCGGGTGCTTTCATGTGGCTCGTGGTGAATGAATGGTCTTTGTTTGGTGGAGGTGAGGAGGAGGCAGAAGCGGTCGAACCAATAGCGTAAATTCAATTGCTTTTCCATTGGAAAAGGCCTGGATGCACGTGTATCTAGGCCTTTTGCATTGCATGGGGCTCGACATCGCTAAATTTTCTCACATGCATATCGGGATGATTACCAGCACCCGCTAGGCGTGTCATGTCGAGCGTAGCCCTCTAGGCGCGTAGCGCCGCAGAGGGCGTAGCCGAGACATCTAGCTTTCCAAGGTTCAGCATATAGGATCAGCAACAAGCTGAACCTATATGCTGAACCTTGGGGTGTTTCTACACGAGCTAGATGTCTCCGCTGCGTC
>JANORP010000424.1:0-4628 GCA_031415375.1 Bacteroidota bacterium
GCGATGAATGCACCCACCGTCACCTTGCAGAGCCAAACGGATGTCACCTGTTTCGGAGGCTCCAATGGGGCCGCAGCAGTGAGCGTCACCGGCGGATCAAGCCCTTATGCTTATGCCTGGTCCAACAGCAGCTCCACGAGCAACGCGATCAGCAACGTGTCGGCCGGCACCTACACCTGCACCGTGAGCGACGTGGCGAGCTGCGAGGCCTTCCTCGTGGTGACCATTGCGCAGCCTGCGGCGCTTGACAGCACGATTACGGTCAATGGCATGACGTTCACCGCCAATGAAACGACCTCCGGCGTCACGTACCAATGGATCGATTGCGGCAATGGCAATGCACCGATTGTCGGCCAAACGGCTGCGAGCTTTACCGCAACACAGCCCGGCAACTATGCAGTGATTGTAACCTTGAATTCCTGCTCCGTCACCAGCGATTGCGAATTGACGACGGGCGTGAGCTCCGTGCAAGAAAACACCATCCGCCTGTTTCCAAATCCCAACAACGGGCAGTTCACAGTTGCGTCATCCGAGGACGGCGTGCTCGAAGTCTTCAGCATGACCGGGCAGCTCCTGCTGCATCAAGCGATCAGCAACGGAGAGACCAGCGTGTCCCTGAGTGGGCAGGCGCGCGGCACCTACCTGGTGCGCATCACCTGCGGGGAGAATACTACGCACAAGCGGGTTGTGATTCAATAATCCAATCAACAGGGATTCTTTGCAGGGCTGCTTTCCGCGAGGGGGGCGGCCCTGTTTTTTTTTGGGTGTGTGTGTGTGTGTGAATCCATTATTCAATTGATTGGCGGGGTTGTGCTGAAGGAGGATTTGGTAGAGTAAAGGGGGTGAGCTCTTGAAGTGTGGGGGGATTTTTGAGGGTTTTTGCTGATCTGAAGGCTGTAGGTACCGTACTAACGTTTTCGGGCTTGGCAAAGGTGACGATTTTCACCACAAATGTTGATGCGGAGATCCAAAATTTGATTAACCACAAATGTGTCTGCGGAGCACTAAACCGCCTCTATCGCAACCCCCTTGTTATGCGGTCGGCTTTCTTGTATTTCGTTATTTATGTTTTTCAATAGTCTTTAAAATTTGTTTCATCTTTAGCTCTATACTGTCAACAGAAATTGAAATTGTTTTTATGTCGGCATTGCTGTTTATGTCCGGAATCTTGTCGAGTTGCTTTGAAACAGTTTCTAAATTTTTGTTTACCTCTTTTAATCGAGTATCGGTTTCTGTTGTCTTTGGTTTAGTCGTAACATTAACGAAGTAAATCAGAACAGCACCACTAAAACAAGCTGCCACAACTAAATCACGAATTCTACTAATGGAAGCAGAAAACTTTGTCGGTGTCCATTTATTGTCAATAATTAAATGTTTGAAATATCGTAAATAAGAAATTTTTAGTCGTTGCCAGAGTGTTGGATTGCCGTCAAGACTTGTATATTCCATATAAGCCATAAAATAGTTCCATAATGATTTAAGAAACTTTTCATCCTTTAGTCTCTTGGGGTCTAACCAAATATCTAATGTAATGGCGGTTTCAAACGGCTTTCTATTTTCAGTATAAGCAGGATAAAGTGAAACAATAACAAAACCATTGTCGTCTCTTACAAAAAGGAGTGTAGCCCCAGTCTCTGTAAGAGCTTTCCAGTTTCTACCTTGTGTTTCAATTTCAAAATTTCTACCACCCCAAAAAACTTCAATAGTTCTTTTGTCTGTCCCGCCAGCTCTGCTTCCCGGACAAATATGCAGCATATATTCTCTTTGAAATTTCTCTGCTCTTGGGTCGTTTTCGCCAAATCTTGTAAAGGTCGCTACCGCTGCCTCGTAAAATTCGTCAAAGTCGTTTCGTCTATCTTGTCTTGTTCCTGCCATTGGTCAAAGCTTTCGTGCCTGTCGTTTTAAGCTGCCCCATAACACCCTGCTTTACGCAACCAGTTGCGTAAAGCAGGCCATTCCCATCTGATTGACGAAGTTTCAAGAGCATATAGGAAGCAAAGATAGTCAAAAAATCTCTCCAATGCAACAAGCATGCGTAAAATAAGCCATATTTTTTACGCCATGCGCGCATTTGTTGGTCATCGCGCAGCGAATCTAGCTTCCGTTTGCCGGCTAGGGCTTCTGCTTGGCGATGATCTCGCTCACATAGGCCTCCGATTTTTTGGTAACCCTTGCGATCTGTGCAATTGAGAAGCCTTCCCTTTCCATTTCAAGGATGAGTTCGATTTCCTTTTCGGCAGCACCCTCCTGCTTACCTTTCTTATGTTCAAACAGCTTCTCTTGCGCGATATCCGTCAAATAGATCCCAAATTCAACGTAAGCATCCCGCTCGGCCTTGGTCCAAGTTTGTTGGTCGGCTTCGAGGTAGGCAGTTTTGAGGCCCTCGTCATCGACATTGGAGGGGATCACGTGCAGGTTGTGGGCATTTTTGATGAAGTAGGTCCACTTGTCCACCATGGTCACGAGTTCATGCTCCTGCTTGTGAAACTTCGTGAGCTCGATGAAAAAATACTTGACGTCTTTGAGCAGGTTTTCGCCCGTCTCGGTGTCCATCGTCTGATGCGTGGTAAAGTAGCTGGGGTTTTGGGCGAAATCGAAATTCAGGAAACTGATGAAATGGGTCGGCCTGAACATTCGGTAGTTGTGAATCCGCTCGGAATCTGCTGAATGATCTCGGAGTGTGTAAAATTGAATGCGCTTATGGAAGCCTGCCTTGTCTGCGAACTGCACCTCGACAATGAATTTCCTCCCAAACGCATCGGTGACGTTTGCACAGAAAATGCTCGTCTTTCCAGCGGGCACGGGCGGGAAAAGGTGCGGGCTTTCGATGGTCACGCGCTCCACACGGTTGGAAGCATCTGGATACAAAACGGCGTTCAACAACGACATCAGTGCCATTGTATGCTTGGCCATGCAAAATACCTTGTGAAAGGCTGTGTCGTTTGTGACGTCGGCAAACTTCATCGTGCGCACAATTTCAGGGGCAAAGATAAGGCTTTTTCTCCATGTACCTATGGATTTGTAGGCGGGCAATCGCTCTCAATTTGAGTTCCAAGCGCATTCCCAATTTGAGAACAATTCCCGCCCGGAACGGGCCGTCTCTCGGTAGCCCGACGCGGAAGCGTCGGGGTATCAACGCAAAACACGAACACGCCCCGAAGGGGCCGTCTCTATTCGCCCAATTCAATGTTTCGCACAGAGGCGGCCCATTCTGGGCGCATCAACCGTTGTTTGCCCCTAACGAGGGGCTTCCGCCCCTCGCTACCGAGAGACGGCTCCTACGGAGCGGTAGGACGAACCAAGCACAGGCCCGAATCGGTTAATCAAGAGCGATTGCCGTGGCCCAGCAACGCAACAATCCCAATTTTCACATCCCCAAAAATCCAGTGTTTCCACGGGGGGTGCCCAGCAATTAATTCACCCAATTTTGCATTGTAATAATTTCAGAAAATGAAAAAACACGTAATAAGACCCATCGCATTGCTAGCAGCTGGTTTGCTATGGGCGGGCATGGCACATGCCCAGGAATCTGTAAATGCAGCTGGTGGCGATGCCACTGGAACGGGGGGCTCAGTCGCCTATTCTGTCGGTCAGGTCGTTTATACCACCGCGACAGGGGCCACAGGAAACGTGGCGCAGGGCGTGCAGCAACCCTTTGAAATTTCTGTGGTCACAGGCGTGAGCGAAACTTCTATCCAATTGGAAATGAGTGCTTACCCCAACCCGACCATCGATTTTCTGACGCTCAAAGTGAGTGCTTTTGAAGGGCTGAACTTGCAGCTTACAGACATGCGCGGTACCGTCATCGCAAGCAAAAAAATCGCTGAATTGAACACGATCATTTCCATGGAAGGGCTGGCGAAATCCATTTACTTCCTGCGGATCAGCGACGAAAATCATGTCGTCAAGACATTTAAGATCACCAAAATCTAAGAATCTACAGAACTACATTATTCATCGGAAAAAAAATGTATCAGAATATGAAAAAGTTATTTTCAATTGCAAAAGCAATTTTGCTTGCGACAACCGTGCTTGCTCAAGCACCCGAAAAAATGAGCTACCAAGCAGTGGTACGAAATACAAACAATACGCTGGTCACGAGCCAAGCCGTAGGCATGCGAATCAGCCTCTTGCAAGGTTCAGCCAGCGGAACGGCCGTTTATGTAGAAACACATACGCCATCGACCAATGCCAATGGTTTGGTGAGCCTGGAGATCGGCGCAGGCACGGTCGTCTCGGGAGATTTCGCGACCATCGATTGGGCAAACGGGCCATATTTCATCAAGACGGAGACCGACCCTACCGGCGGCAGCAGCTATTCCATCACGGGAGCCAGCCAATTGATGAGCGCACCCTACGCCCTGTATGCAAAAAACAGCGGTAGCTCGCTGCCAGGGCCGCAAGGACCACAAGGTCTGACGGGCCCCACTGGCCCACAGGGCGCAACCGGCCCGCAAGGCACAGTTGGCTTGACTGGTCCCACAGGAGCGACAGGTCCGCAGGGCCCGATTGGTTTGACTGGTCCCTCAGGCCCAACAGGCGTCACGGGAGCGACAGGCTCACAAGGCCCGATTGGTTTGACTGGTCCCACAGGCCCAACAGGCAGCGCGGGAGCAACAGGTGCAACA
>JANORP010000425.1:0-21091 GCA_031415375.1 Bacteroidota bacterium
AGAGGTCGTCAAGGTATTCTCTACAGTCGGCGTGGCCAATCGCGCCATGGGACTGAACCTCAACTCTCCCAATAATGCAAGTATCTCGGTCAAACACGTCGAAAAAGAAGAACGCAAAATATCCACCGACGATTTCAGTTCGAAGATACGCGACGAACTCTCCCAAATACCCGGAGTGAAGGTCGTCGTTCAGATCCCTGGCATCACAGGCACCTCTGAGGCGCCGATCCAAATTGCGGTCAAGGGTCCCAATATGGACGATATATGGACAGTCGCACGTGAGGTACACAACATCGTGCGCACGACAGCAGGAACTGACTATGTCGAGTACGGTTCTGCCAATCCCAAGCCCGAGTTGGAGATCAACCTGGACAAGGAGAAAATGGCAGTCTTTGGGCTGAGTACCAATGAGGTCGGCGCGGCTGTGCAGCTCGCCTTCAGGGGCAATGACCAGACCAAGTTCAAAGAAGGTGGCAATGACTACGACATCCGCCTCGCGCTCGATCAAAAAGACGCCCTAGACATCGAAAGCGTGAAGGCGCTTACGGTCGTGAACATGCGCGGCACCGCAGTACGCCTGGAGGAATTTGCAGAGATCAAGCCCGTGCTGGGACAAGCGGTGCTGGAACGCATCGACCGCCTCAACACGGTCAAGATCACAGCCACCGGTGTGGGTCGCCCCAATGGTACCATCGTCGCCGACATCCAAAAGGAGATCGAGAAAATCAAGCTCCCTGCCGGCGTGCAAATCCAATACCTCGGTGAGGCACAACGTCAATCTGAGGCCTTTGGCAGCTTGGGCATTGCCATGATGATCGGCATCTTGCTGGTCTATCTCATCATGGTGGCCTTGTATGAAAGCGTCGTGCATCCATTGGTCGTCATGTTCTCCATCCCTGTGGCGATGATTGGGTCTATCACCGCATTGGCATTGACGATGGAATCCATGACCATTTTTGCAATTGTGGGCTTGATTATGTTGCTTGGATTGGTCGCAAAAAATGGTATCTTGCTTGTGGATTTCAGCAAGCACTTGCTCGATCAAGGCATGGAGCTCAAAGAAGCCCTCGTCGAGGCGGGCAAAGAACGCCTCAGACCGATCCTCATGACTTCTCTTGCCATGATCGCAGGGATGATGCCGATCGCGATGGCCACCGGCGCAGGAGCCGAAGTCAAAAGCGGGATGGCTTGGGTGATCATCGGCGGCCTTACGAGTTCGTTGGTTCTGACCCTCGTACTTGTGCCAACGATGTTTTACATTGTGGAACGTTTGCGCCAGATTTTGGGCAAGCGCTTCAAGCGCAACAAGAATAAGCAGGCGAGCGCGCCCTCCAGACATGCACCCGAAGTGGCGCTGGCGGGAGATGCAGCCGTCTAAGAATTAGTTTATATGTTGGATTTTTGGGTAATGGCCCCGAGGACTTTCCTCGGGGTCTCTTTTTTTGCAAGGTTTGCACATCACCTGAGGGTCACCTTTGCCGACTTGGCACCGACAGTGAGGACCTTGATCAGTTCCAGCATCGCCTGCACGGGAGCTGTGCCAAAATCGACCCAGTAGGTGAGCTTTCCCTGCGGGTAACTCGCCGGGCTGATGTTGTGGATGACGCCCTGCAGGCCGTCGGCGTCCTTGGACTTTACATCCTCCACATCGATCCAATGGGTGCCCCAAGCGATCACAGCACCTCGATCAATACGATCGGTGAGCACCTCGACGATGCAGGCATTCCAAACAAAGGGATGTACCTCGACCGTGACCTCGCCGCGCTGCTCTGTAAACGGTGCATGCTGGTAAGGTCTTGAAAGATTGAACTCCACCATGCGGTAGCCTTCACCATCCAATTTGAGCCCATCGACGCGGTACATGCGGTGCAACTCGTCGGGTGCCTTGTTGTCGAGGTCCAGCAAGATTTCGCTAGGACCACCGTCCAGCTTTTGCAACCCTTGCACGAAATGATCGATGTAGTGTGCGTGATGCAGGTCGAGCAGTTCCTTGAGATTCATGGCCTCAATTTGGAAAAATATTGTACACCATCGCCAAAAAATAACAAACTTGAAGTCCCTTACTCGCACCTTACACAATGAATTTTTTGCAAGCTCAGTCAGCAGGACCACGTCTTGCTGACTGCGTTTGCATTTGGGGCTAGCCATCGTGCGCTGCACCTGCGTGTGGATGTTGCATGTTCACCGTTGGCTAAGCACGCTTGACCGACCGCTTGCGTTTCACCTTTTGATCATCGACCAGCACCGCCTCAAAAATGTAGGCCCGCAACACATCGACGTCGATCTCGGCCACGCTGTGAAAGTCCCGCCAATAAATCATTTTGCGCCCCGCCTTGTCGAGGTAGCCGATCTCGTCGGGGATGAGGTAACCCGACTGGAAACCAAAGCGCACGCCTTTGTAGGTGGCCTTCCCCCAGCCCACCGATCCTGGCCAAATGAAAAACAAGCCAGCATTTCGAAAATAATAGGGCACGTTAAACGACAAGCGCTCCTCAACCTCGGGCACACATTCCCATACGAGAGCCCGCAGAAACTCGGTGATCTTGAGTTCGTCCTCAGGCAAGAAGTCGAGGCACTCAGCGATGGAACCAAAGCTCACCTGCTGCATGCTTTTCTTGGGAGTGGATGTGGGCTTCATTGACAGGAGGATTTTCCCTGCAATGATAAGGACAATCTGCCCGATTTCCCATGCATGCCACCACAAGGCATTGGTCAGCAAAATGGCGGCATTGGTCGAATGCACGCATAGATCGGGCGGCAAGGAGCTGGTAGAATCGTCTGAATTTTGTACTTTCGCCGAAACTTAATGCTAGAAAGCTTATGGAATGGAAAGGCCGGCAAGGTAGTACCAATGTAGAAGATCGTCGTGGCACGAGCAGCGGTGGCGGCGGTAATGGACGGGGACGCGGCATGCGTGCTGTCGGTGGCTTGGGAATCGGCGGCATCATCGTGGCCGTCATCGTCATGTTCATGGGAGGTGACCCCTCGCAGGTCATGAATAATATGCCTAGCAGCGGCCAAACGCGCAGCGACAACGCTCCTGCTCCCAAAGGCCGTAGCGCCAAAGAAAATGAAGATGCCGAATTTGTGAAGGTCGTGTTGAAAGATACCGAGGACGCTTGGAATCAAATCTTCAAGGAGCAGGTGGGCCAGGCCTACGAAGAGCCTATTTTGGTACTCTTTACCGACCAAGTAGAATCCGCTTGTGGCGAGGCGAGCGCCTCTACGGGCCCATTTTATTGCCCTGGCGACCAAAAGCTCTACATCGACCTGAGTTTCTACGACGACTTGAAAAACAAATTCAATGCGCCAGGTGACTTTGCGATGGCCTACGTGATCGCCCATGAGGTCGGTCACCACATCCAATACCTGCTCGGCCGCTCACAATGGATGCACGAGCAACGCCAAAGCGTGAGCGAAACCGCCTACAACAAACTCAGCGTGAAACTAGAGCTGCAAGCCGACTTCTACGCTGGCGTATGGGCCCACTATGCAGATGACCAACTGGGCATCATCGAAGGTGGTGACATCGAAGAGGCACTCAACGCTGCCAATGCCATCGGCGACGACCGCCTCCAAAATAACTCACGCGGCTATGTGCAGCCTGAGACCTTTACCCACGGCACGAGCGCCCAGCGTATGCGCTGGTACAAAAAGGGCTACGATACGGGCGATATGAAGCAAGGCGACACCTTCAAGGCGAGCAGCCTCTGAGGGTGATCCTGAGAGATGTTTTCGCATTGACATCCTCCAAAGAAAAACCGCTGAGGACGCTGAGGTCGATCGACACAATGACTGTGCGACGATTTCAGCGTCCTTTGCGGTTTTGTGCCTAACGGAGTGCGCTTGCTGCCTCAGGCCTCTCTCCTCAACACCACCTCGGCCACGCTTTTGCGGGTGCGCGGGCTGAGTTCACGGGCGAGGAAGGGCTCACTCAATTTCTCGGCGGCGTCAAGGTAGCCGAAGGCGATCATCACGACGGGTTCTACATCGGCTGGCAAATCTAGCTCTGCTTGCGCACGGGCTTTGTTGTAACCTGCCATCACGTGATTGTAGATGCCCATACTGTTCGCTTGCAGCGTGAGTGCAAAATTGGCGGCGCCGATGTCGTGCATGGCCCACTGATTGGGATTGCCATTGGCGGTCTTGGTGTACATGGCCGAGAGCATGAGCACGGCAGCATTTTGTGCCCAAGGCTGATTGCCCGGCATGAGCAATTCCCACATTTGCGCAAACAAAGGTGTGCCTCGGTGTGCAATGATGTAGCGCCAAGGCTGCTCATTGGAGCCGCTGAAAGCCCAGCTCCCAGCCTCGATGAGCGTGTCCATATCGGTGCTGCTGATCGCGCGGTCTGCAAAACTGCGGGGACTCCAGCGATGCGTGATCGCGGAGATCACGGGACCTTGAGTGTGGGGTATTTTGATTTGGGACATTGAGGTAATGCTAAAACGATGAAAGACTTTGCGATGACCATGGGCAGCTCGCTTTCCAACGAAACGAATTCCTTTGAAGCAAACGCTCACCAACGATGAACAATGCACCAAAGGTACAATGTTCATCGTTAGTGACGAATACATCATCAAATTCTGATCACGCTTGGCGCAGGAGCTGGAGGTCGATGTGGATCTTGACCTCTTCGCTCACCAGCAAGCCGCCTGTCTCGGTCGGTGCATTCCACACCAATCCCCAATGCTTGCGATTGATCTTGGTGCTCAATGTGAAGCCTGCCTTGGTATTGCCCCAAGGGTCGTTGGCGACGCCGCCAAACTCGACGTCGAGCGTCACAGGATGCGTCTGCCCATGCAAGGTCAGATCGCCATGTACTTGGTAGTCGCTGCTGCCATCGAAACCAGAGATGCTAGTACTCTTGAAAGACAGCACTGGATGGTGCTCGGCATCAAAGAAATCGGCACTGCGCAGGTGCCCATCACGCTGCTCGTTGCCTGTATTCACGCTGGCGACTTGAGCGCTAAAGCTGATGTCGGCTGTCCCAAAATCATTGTCCTCGGTGGTCACATTGGCAGCGTAGTCGGTGAAATTGCCCTTGACGTTGGTGATCATCAAGTGCTTCACTTTGAAGCCAATCTCGCTGTGCGATGCGTCTGCAACCCAATTTACCTTTGCCATAATATTCTTGTTTTTAGATTTATATATTTTAGAGAGAGAATTGACCAACGATTGTCTATCCCGCCATCGGCACTTCCATGAGCAAGATTTCGGCTCCTTGTGTCTTGGCGGTGAGCTGTAGCGCATCAGTGTCCCAGATGCCTAGGCCATCGCGTGCTTGCAGCAATTGACCATCGAGCTCAAACTCGCCACTCAAGACAAAGGCATAGACCCCATTGCCAGCCTTGTGCAAGGCATATTGCGCCCCTTTGCCAAGGTCAAATTGGCCGATGTGAAACCAAGCATCTTGGTGAATCCAGACACCATCGTCGTCGGGATTGGGCGAAAGTACCTGTTGCAAGCGATTGTGGCGATCGCTGATCCGCAATGCCAATTGATCATAGCGCGGCTTCACATTGCGCTGATTGGGGAACACCCAGATTTGCAGAAACTTCACCTCAGTCTCACGACTTTGATTGTATTCGCTGTGCTGGATTCCTGTGCCAGCACTCATCACCTGGATGTCGCCATTGCGGATCACAGCGACATTGCCCATGCTGTCTTTGTGCTCCAAATCGCCCGACAGTGGGATCGAAATGATCTCCATATTGTCATGGGGATGCGTCCCAAAACCCATGCCCGGCGCCACCCGATCATCGTTGAGTACCCGCAACACGCCAAAGTGCATCCGTTCTGGATTGTAGTAGTTGGCGAAACTGAAGGTATGATGCGATTTGAGCCAACCATGGTCTGCGAGTCCACGGCTATCTGCTTTGTGTAAGACTGTAGAAGCCATAATTGTAGAATTGGTGTTGGGGAGATGATTGAAGCCGATGATTTCGAGCGGCTGCAGCTCGTCCATGTCATTTGCGAGGAGCTTGCCTGCAGCGACCGTGGCAGCCAGAAAGCCAGTGCCCAGTAGTCCTTTTTTCAAAAATGCGCTTCGATCCATATCCATGTTGAATAGTACATGGCAAAGATGCGCCCCTCCATTGCTCAAAAGCATTGAACTAGATTAAGAAAACATGTAGCAACATGTATTATTTGCAAATCAGCAGCTTCAGCCTACGAATAGGCGCTTCAAGCATTCAACCGACTCCTGATCTTGCTCAAGAACTCTGGCGAAACCCCAAGGTAGGAGGCGATATAATGCTGCGGCACCCGCTGCGGGATCAATGGGTAGCGCTCCAAAAACTCGAGGTAACGCTCTTTGGCCGACTTGGAGATCGTTGCAAACAAGCGATGCTGCACGGCCGAGAGGCTGCGCTGCACCATGAGCCGATACATCCGTTCAAATTTGGGAAACCGATCCAGCAAAATCTCTTTGTTTCCCGGACTCAACAACAGGAGGGCCGTCGGCTCCAAGGTCTCAAAAAACAGCCGTGAGGCTGTGCGTTCATGGAAACTCGTCACATCACCGATCCACCAATCCTCCACGGCAAAATTGAGGGTGACCTCAAACCCATTGCCATCGATGAAATAACTGCGCACGCAACCCTTGAGAATGTATCCCTCAAAGTCGCAGACCTGACCCTCTTGCAACAAGTGGGTCTTTTTTTCAAACTGATGAAACGTGAGCAGGGAATTGAAAAAATGCAGCTCCTCATCGTTCACCGCGATGCTGCGTCTCACATGTGCGTTGATTTCCACAAAGCGCTGCGGGTCAGTGATGGGCAATTTCATGGTTTGCAAAAGGCATGTACCGCTTCCAAGATCAGGTTTTGCTGTGCGTCTGCGAGGCTGTCAAAGAGCGGCAGGCGCACGATGCAATCGCTCCAAGCATCGCACTCCACGAGCGCAGGCCCGCGATGCTGTGCCTGGAAATAGGGACTGCTGTGCAGCGGAATGTAATGAAAGACGGCCAAGACCCCAGCGGTTTTGAGCGTGGAGATCATGGCATCACGGGCGTCGCGGTCGGGCAAGCGCACGTAAAAAATATGGCCATTGGTGGCGCGGCCCTCGGCCACTTGCGGCAATGCAAAATGCCCCTTGGCAGCCATGGGTGCTAGCGCATCCAAATACCTATGCCAAAGGCGCATGCGACGCCCCATAATTTCCTCTTTGTGCAGCAATTGCCCATAAAGGTATGCTGCGTTGAGGTCGCTGAGGGTGAAGCAGCTCCCCTGCCCTACCCAGGTATATTGACCGACAGTGCCTTTGAAAAATGCAGCCCGATTGGTGCCATTTTCCCAAAGCACAGCCGCTTGCTCTACAAAACGTATGTCGTTGAGCACCAACATGCCACCTTGGCCACAAGTGATATTTTTGGTTTCATGAAAAGAGAATGCTGCAAAATGCCCAAAGCTACCCATCCACCGTCCATGGTACTGTGCACCGATGGCATGAGCCGCATCCTCTATGAGCAGCAGCCCATGTGCCGTCGCGAGCGCCGCGTAGGCGTCCATGTCGCAGGCCACGCCTGCATAATGCACGACTACGATGGCCCGGGTGCGTGCCGTGATGCGCGCCGTTGCAGCCGCGACATCCATATTGGGGTGGGCGGCCTCACAATCGGCAAACACCAATGTGGCACCCGCACGCACAAAGGCATTGGCGGTGCCCACATGGGTAAATGAGGGCAGGATCACCTCGTCGCCCGGTTGGAAATCACAGAGCATTGCCGCCATTTCGAGCGCTCCCGTGCAGGAGTGCGTGAGCAAAACATGCTCAAAGCCGTAGGCTGCGCGCAAGAGTGCCTGCACTTTGACTCCAAAAGGGCCATTGCCTGAGATATGCCCATTGTCGATGGCAGCTTGCACCCAATCTTTTTCAGTGCCGACAGAGCAGGGTATGTTGTAAGGAATCAAGGCTTAGAATTGACTGAGGTACCATTTGCCATCGCGGCGCACGAGTTCCATGTTTTCGGCCTCATCGCCTGTGGGACCAAACAAAAAGGGCACCAAGGCGACGTCGCCTTCAATCTGTGGTGGACCATTCAGTTTCCCTGTTTTGAAAAACATGCCAAACTCGCCTTCTGGATCAAATCCAGTCGCGTTGTCGCAGATCCGTCGGGTGTCATTGTCGTTTTGGGCCAAGGGGTCGCAGAGTTGCGCCAAGACTTGCGGTGCTGAGCGCCCACTCGCCACCTCAAAGATGGTGGCGACCACTTGCGCAGGATCAGTCTGATCCAAGCCTTTGGGGCCCGAAGACGTCGCATCTGTCTCGGTGCTAGCACTGCCGCAGGCCTGCAAAAGCAGGAGTCCCATCGCCACCATAAAGCCCAGGCAGTGCCGAGCGATCATCTTGAACCCGTTTTCGCCGATCCATGGGCGACCACCGATCAAGCTGCCGACTTGAAAGTTTGCTGTGCTGCTTGGGGCAATCTGCCTTTGTGTTTCGAGCATGTGCATTGGAGTAAATAATCTACAAAATAAACCAAATCGACCAAAGATTCAGCATAGATAGGACGTCTTAAATGCTATCAAAATGCCTTGGGGCTGTCGATGTCGCGTTGCAGGAAGTTGAGGTCAAACCCGAGCATGAGCTCATGCCCACCCGTCGCAAATGACCTTGTCTCATTGGTCCCCAAATCGTAGGCATAGCCCAGTTGGATGGATTTGGTGAGGTATGCCTGCAACAAAAAGGCCACAGCGTTGGTCGGCCGCCATGTGGCGCCCAGGGTGATGCGGTCCTTGAAAGCAGCTGCCAATGTGAGGTCCAAGCCCAGCGGTGCGCCAGCTACTGCGCGTACCAGCAAAGAAGGCTTGAACTTCACCGCCGATCCCAATGGGATCGCGGCACCTGCCATCACGAAGGTATGCATGGCTGTGTTGCCACCTCGACTTGCAAACTGCGGGTCATACAACTTGTGGGGCAGCAGGTCAGAAACCGATGCCCCAGCATAAAACTTTTCATTTTGAAAGTACAGCCCTGGCGCGACCACAAAAACACCTTTTGAGAATGCATTGCCATCGCTAAAAGCGACATCGTTGGCGGTCCAGAGGGCGACATCTTGAAATTGTATGCGGTAGGATTTGATGCCAGCCTTGAGGCCCATGGAAAATGTGCCATTTTCACCCACAGGAATGCGGTAGGCATAGGCAGCGGCCACCAATGTGGTTTGGGTATGGCCCCAGCGGTCATTGACCAAGTTGAAGCCAAATCCATGACGCAGGTCGGGTGTGGGAAAATGCACCGTCACAGCCTCTGTGCTCGGTGCACCTGTGAAACCCGACCACTGTCGGCGGCCCTGCAAGCCGATCGACAATTGCTCGCGGCTGCCCGCATAGGCGGGGTTGAGCACCAGCTTGTTGAAGAGGTATTGGCTGTATAGCGCCTCTTGCTGTGCATGTGCAGCGACAGCCAAGAGCAGCAACAAGGCTATGGGTAGCAGTCGTCTCATTTTCATCGGCTGATCAATACTGTTCCACGCAAGGTCTCGCGCCCAGCGCCAAAATCCAAAATGAAGAAATAATCCCCTACTGGCAATTGTTGACCAGATTTACCAGTGCCATCCCAGGTATTCTGATAGGGACGCTGACTGTACACTTCCTGTGACCAGCGATTGAATACCTGCAATGCACAGTCGGGATAGCGGCTGATGCCTTCGACGAAAAAGACATCGTTGACCCCGTCGGCATTGGGAGAAAAACCGCCCGACACAAAATCACCGAGGGTTTCGGCAGCCACACGCACGGTGTCTGAGGTGGCCTTGCAACCAAAGGCATTGGTGATCATCACTATGTAGAGGCCCGGCAAGGGATCTTGCACAATTTGCGCATTTGCCCCGACCAATGGCTGCCCATTGTAGATCCAAGCATAGGTATTGGCAAACGATGATTGCAGCCCAGAAGGCAAAATTTCGATGATGGGCTGAGCTGGAAGCGGATTAAAATCATACTGTACCGTATCTGAAATCGTGGTGCAACCTGCACTGTCGATGACTTGCAGCCACGCTCCCGTCGTTGCAAAAAGCGTATTGGTCGTGCCAGTGGCGCCAGTACTCCATAAGTAGCTCAAATAACCTGGATCAGCGACGAGCACCACGCTGTCTCCCACGCAGAGACTGCTGTCGCGACCGAGGTCCAACTGGGCAAGGGGCCGCAAATTAACCTCAAAACTATCGACGGTGATACAACCCGAGGTTGATGTGATACTCACCCAATAGATTCCTGATTGTGAGATCGATGTTGCATTGGTTGCATCCCCTGTGGACCAGACATAGTCTTGGTAAAAGGGCGGAACACTCAGTTGCAAAGGAAATCCTTCACAGGATTCATAGTAGTCGAGCAAGCCGGTATAGGGGATTGTGCCTTGCACGACCAGTACAGAGGCTGTCGCGGTACAGTTGGCGGTATCGACACCGGTCACGCTATAGATGCCAACAGATGCGATGGTAATCGAAGAGGAGGTTTGTCCCGAACCCCATATATAGGAAACCAAGCCACTCGGCACCCCAAAACTCACGGTTCCACCCGGGCACAGCAAGGGTTGCGCAGGTGTGATGTTCAATCCAAAGGTACAGTTGTCGCCCTCGACATAGATGGCTAGAGGCGTACTCGGCACCGATGCCCAATTCATTCCACCATCGGTGCTATACCGCAGCGGATCGGAAGTACTCGTAAAGCTATTGGATGTGCCGACGCCCGCATAGCCATTTCCCACAAGATTGTTGTACCCATCGATCACAATCCAGTACTTTTGACTCAAGGTGAAGACCGCCGAAAAGGTCGAGTCCCATACCCATGCACCAGCGGTATCTGGCGTGATGAGCACCGACTCATGCAAAACAGCATTGAGGTTTGGGCGATTGCTCCCATCATCTGCGACGATGGCTAGCCTCACCTCGGCAGAGCCTGCAAGCCCCTGCAACCACACCCCGATTTTGCGTACCCGCCTGATGCTGGCCACAAAACTCTGGGCGACAAAGTCGGCACTGTCGGCCCCCACTCCTACCCAGATGCTGTCTTGGGGCGTATTTTCATTGATCACCTGTGCATTTAAGCTGGTCGTGGAGATGGCAAGCATCACCATTCCCACCAGCCAACGCAATCCCCAAGCCAAGGGGTTTGCATTGCCGAAATGCCTCTGGGTGCGCATGGTCATTTGGATTTGGATTTGGGCGGCGATGCGACTTCGGCGTCAGCACCAATCGGCATTGCCGGTGGAAACTGCGGATTTCGCATGGAGCGCACGATGAAAAACAAGCCCGCCAATACAAAGGGAATGCTGAGCAATTGCCCCATATTCAGTGGCGATCCTACCAAAAATTCGGCTTGCTCTTCCTTGCCAAATTCGATGAGGAAACGCATCAAAAATACCATGACCAAAAACAGTCCAAAATGCTGTCCGAGGGGAAGTTTGCCGTCTTTGCGATAATATAGCCAAAGCAAAAAGACAAAAATGATGGTGTAGGCCACCGCTTCGTAAATCTGAGCTGGATGCCGGGCGATGAGCAAAGTTTCATCTTCCTTGACCACCAATCGATATTGTGGATTGGTGATGCCAGCGGGGAAATCAAGTGTATCCAGCACCATCGTATTGGGACCCCCGAGTACGCCTCGGTGGATCACCTGCCAATCGCCATCGCCATTGCTTCTGAGCAACAGCGTGCCACGTGTGGCAGCCCCCGAGATGAGTCCGCGCATGTCAAATCTGAGATGTACGCGATCCTGCTCCCAGCGCCCGCCAAATGCAAGCTTGCCCTCTGCGAATGGATCTTGAAATGTCGCTGTGCGCAGATGGAGGCTATCGCCGTTGCTGATCACCAATGGGGCCTTGGTGCTCATCTCTGCACTGAAGTAGCGAATGTGCCCACGCGTGCCTGGCTGATTATCAACAATCTGCACGGCCTTGGCAGATTTCCCGCCCGGTATGAGTACATCTTGCTGGCTGAGCCGCTGCACCAAGGTATCATCGGCGGTGCGGTAAAATTCAAACACGCGGTCTTGCTTGATTGCCGTCGGGCTATAGGTCAGGGCCACTTTCTCGCCGTCCCACTTGGCACGCATGGCCTCACCCTGATCGGCACGTGGAAACACAAAGCCATAGGGGGCAGTCGTTTCTTTGCCAAGAATCTCGGAATTCATCAAGTTTCCCGTGCGAATCGTGAGCCCAGAAAGGGCCACCATGATCACGACACGGTCCAGTACCCAGAGCACCGAGCGCTTGCTCACGCGACGCGACCAAAGAAGGAGGCCGGTGATGATCCCGATGGCTGCGCCGTGACTTGCCAGCCCCCCTTCCCAGACCTTTAAGATCTCGATCGGATGGCTCAGATAGTACCCAGGGTCATAAAACAAGCAGTGACCTAGCCGTGCACCGATGACGGTGCTCAAAGCCATGTAGATGGTGAGTGACTCCAACCATTGCTCAGGCACACCTTCTTTGAAGAAGATTCGCTTCATCAAAATGTACCCAAAGAAAAAAGAGGAGGCAAACAGCAAGCCGTACCAGCGGAAAGGCAAGCCAAAAATAGAAGGATCTTGATCCCAGTGAATGTATTGCAAAATGTGCATCACCGCGAAAATACGAAAATTCTGCAAGCAAGCACCTACGGAATGCACGGCGCTGCCTGCCAATATGCCTCAGGCAGCAGTGGGCGCGGCGATGCACACCATCGTCTGAAAACAAATGGCCTTCGTCTAACAATGGTGATGGGATTGGCAATCTCATCAACTTCACGCAGCAAGACACACTTTGTGCAATCACATCCTCGTCGAGCCAAGCGAGCAATTTTTCGTTCCACAACCATTTTTCTGGTGAAGGCATGTCCAAATTCGCCCCGAGGATGTTGGCCAATAGCCGATCGAGGCGAATCTAGGGCAATTTCGGGGGCAAACGATAAAATTTTGGGCAAGAGGTCCATCATCCGCCCTTCATCAATCGATTCCGGGCGAATGCTGGACATTGCCCAAAATTTTATCGCCCACCCCCGAAAAGCACCCAGGACTTGCCGCGCTCAGCCACCGGCCAACATCCCCGGGACGAGCGGGAATATGTATCCACCAGAAAAACACCTGCGAAACGAAAAATTAAACGCCCTCAAGGCCGCATCTGAACAAATCTTGGACAACCTCATTGATCCTAAATCAAATCTGAGAAACGCACTGATCCAAACACAGATGATCATCATCGACCTGATGGAAGAGCTGATGGAGCCAGAAGAACCTGGGTAACCAGGTTTTTATTAGGTCAACGGTTGGGTTTGTGATTAATGTCTCCCTTTCGAATACGATTTGCCCACCACTGCATACCATTGCAAGTATCAACTGGTGTACACGGCCTAAAAAATTCCAAAGCAGCAATTGGAAAACGCCAATTCGATCACTATATTTAAATTGGAATACAGGAGGAAAGCATCATGCGTTGGAGAGTCACCCTTTTGATCATAGGAATGCTATTTGGCATTGTCTGCGCCCTCCCAGCGCAGTTCAAGCTGTATGAAAGCACATTTAATGGCGGCGTCGTCACAGGTGGATATTCCAATGGTGCGACAGTACCATCAGGATCGGGCAGTTTCAATGTGACGATCCCTCCTGGCAGCACCATTCGCCGTGCCTACCTCATCGCTGGCCGTTGCGGCGCTGCCCCCAACGTCACCGTGACGCTCAACGGGGCTCCCTTTACCTTCAGCAACGCCAATATCATTACCACGGGATTCAATACAATATATGGTGGTCTCTCGGCAGTGCATGCGATCGACATCACAGCCAGCATTAGCCCGGCGACCTCTGCCTATACCATCGCGGTGCCTGTGCAAAATACGGTCTCCGACAAGTTTCCAGAATTTTACCTCTACATCGCCTTCAACAACGGCGGCTTGCCGGCCATCAATTCTGCCGTGTACCTCAACACGACCAATCTGGACGTGAATTCTTTCGGTTGGACCCTCAACACGACCGCCGCTGTCACCAATGCCAATCCAGTGGGGCTGGGTATCCTCGGGGGGTATGCCGCCGCGGGCAGCGATTGCGAGCAGGTGATTGTGAATGGGACCAATGTCGGCTCGTTTGGTGGACAGGATTTCAATGCTGCCTCACAATGGGGTACTATGTCTGGATTCCAATATTACAACGGCACCCTCACGGGTTACAATGATGACAACGCCAATCAGGCGATCAACCTCACAGATGCCTTGAGCAATATCCAATTGCTTATCCCAGGCTCCACCAACGCGATTCCAGTGACATTTGCCCATTGTGGAGGCGGGTCAGACAACCATGTATGGGCGCTCTTTTTGAGCTGGTCGGGCGTGATTCTAGATGGGAAAATACTCGATTTCCAAGCGGAGCCACAAGAAGACCAGGTGCAGTTGCGCTGGGAAACGAGTGACGAGCTGGGCCTCGGCAGCTTTGAATTGCAACGTAGCCTCAACGGCCAAGATTTTGAAACGATCGGTACTTCTGCTGCACATGGAGATGCCCATGGGCACACCTACTCCTGGCCCGATCAGCAACCGCGCCTCGGTAGCAACTGGTACCGCGTGCGTGCCATCGGCACCGACGGTGTCGCCAGTTTCTCAGAGATCCGCGAAGTGAGATTTGAGGGCATGCACAGCCTGGCAGCGGGCCTGAGCCCCAATCCAATGCACCGTGGGGGTACCTTGCAATTGCAGCTCTTGCGTGCAAGCTCCATGGATTGGACGATCTACAGCCTCGCCGACAGCCGCCAATTGCTGCATGGCCAAACCGACGGCGGCCTACAAGCTAGCTTGCCGACAGCCTCTTTGATCCCCGGAGCCTACGGGCTGCAACTTCATGCTGGCACCAAGATGCAAGTGTTGCGGTTTGTGGTGGAGTGATCGCTATGCAAGATCATCTCCTCGAATGCAAGACATCCCTGAATTCTTGTGCCTTGCGCGACAACCATCGATGTAGCGCAAGTGATAGTGCGTGAGCACGGTGTAGCTGCCGTCCTCATGGTCTAGAAATATGATCCCTTGTGTTTGCATGATGTCGGAGAGGGGATTTGCAGTGATGGCTTGTCTCGCCTCTCAAACCCGCCGCTCCACGACCACGATCTCCTCCCCTTGCAAGTTTGTTTCCATTCTCCCGAAGTCCCTGAAATTGAAGACTTGGCCGTCACGTCGCACGGCATCGACTGCGTCAAGGTCGATCGTCGCCTCCAACCATGTGACGACTTGCGGATGGCCCATTGCCACGATACCCTCCTCGGGCAAGCCCGCATCGGGCGGGCAATAGCAGGCACCGTAACCATAGTTGATGTCCACGACGGGTGACCATAGCGCCTCCCCGATGGTCTGCGACACCAATACAAAGGCTTGATTTTCCAAGGCCCGCGCCCTTGCGCCCACATGTACCCGCGTCGCGCCTCTGATCGTTTCTGTGCAGCTTGGCACGACGATGAGGCGCGCGCCGGCAGCACAGAGCCGCTGCGCCCCGATGGGAAATTCGATGTCGTAACAAATCTGCACGCCAAATTTGCCCCAATCTGCCTCAAACACACTCAATTCCTTGGGCGCACTCACAATGCCCCATTCTTCGTCCTCAAAGCGCGTCATGAACCATTTGTCTTGCCAGCCTGCCAATCCTTGTGGCCCAAAAACAAACGCACGGTTGATAAAGGTGTTATCCAAGGCGACTGGCAAACTCGGCGCCACGATCACACATTGGTATCGTCGCGCCAATGCCGCAAAGACGGTGCTGAAATCGGCCAACATGGGCTGCAAGACGCTGAGATTTTGGTGAATGTCGGCCTGTACATCGGCGGTAAACAAGCTCAGCAGTTCCAAGGCACCATACTCTGGGAAGACCAGCAATTGTGCCCCCTCGACCACCCCACGGCTTACCCAAGTATCTAAATGAACGCGCCATGCGTCAAAACTTGCATGGGCTGCGATGGGATATTGTGCGGATGCGACCCGCAAGGTATTCAACTTGTTTTTCATAGGTTCCGTGTCCAATACACCATTTCCTTAACCGTCGAGCTTGCCTCCCCGATGTCTTGCCACTCGAATTCACTGCGCAGTTGAGGTGCCTTCTCATATCCGCGCTGCCTCCAAAAGCCATCCAATGGCCGATAGTCGGGTGGGCGTAAGGGATGGTCGCTCGGCCGCTCGACCGCACAGAAGCAAGTGAGGGCATAGTTGCCAAAGCTTGCGGCATGCGCCTCGCGTTCCCCAAAAAAACGATGGCCCAAGCCTAGACCGCGGTAGGCAGGCAGCAATATGCTCTCACCAAAATAAAAAATCTGCTGCAAGTCCATGCCCGTTGCAAGAAAGGGCTTTTGTACCTCCTCTGTTTCGTCGATCAGTGGAATGCAAGTCGTGGCGCCGACCATATCGCCCCCGTCAAATACGGCGAACAAAAGGCTGCGCGGTGACTCGGCATAGGTCTTGAGGTAAGCCATTTCATAGGCCAGATTTCCTTGGTACAAATAAGGAAATGCGCGAAAGACCTCGATCCGCAGCTGCCCAAGTGCTTCAAATTGCGACGCAATCTCTGCGCCGCAAAAGCGCGTGTACCGCAATTCAGAGGCAGGGCTTACAGGATTCATTTGGTGACCAAATGGATCCACAATGGGAGATTGTAATAGGTCGTGACCCGCGACACCAGCCCATCGGTCACTTCCAAAAAAGCTCCAGCTGGCAAGACATAAGACTGCCCATGGGCTGGCGGCATGCCCTCGTCGGCTTTTTCGTAGATCCCATTCACTGTGAATTGCACGGCCACGCGCGCATCGCTTGGTTCTGAGAAAAACACCATCTCGGTCAATTGTTCGGTGTAGGCATCTTCCATTTCCTGGAGAAACGCTGCAAAAAGTTCCTTGCCCACACGTGTGCCACCCTGATTTACATGGTGTTGTATATCAGGATGCACCAAGGCGAGCATGGCCTCATAATCCTTGGCGTTAAAATGCCTGTAATAAGCTTCAACAATTGCGCGTGCCGACATATCGATTCATTTAAATGAGCTTGCAAAATAGCGGATTTCTACAAATCCCCAATCAATGGATGTGCGATGCCGAGCCAAGGCGTCTTGGCCGCAGGCACTGGTTGTACTATGGATGATCTGGGACTCCCGAATAGGAATTATCCTCCTCAACCCATAATTTCATGCCCATATTCGCATGAAGATGAAAATGAAAAATGCATTGATGATTTCCGCCTTGGCCACCTGCATGTATGCCTGTGGACCTGCTGCAAGCACCACCGGCAACGCGACCGACTCGACAAATGTGGCAGCCACCACCGTTCCAGCCACGCTGCTTGATGCCAGCCTCGTCTGCAAAGAGATTCGCGGCCCCAACGAGGATGCCCCCCTCTCGATCGTCTCGATCAAGATCGGCGCGCAACTCACGGTCGTGGACAGCCTCAGCGTTTGCGAGACGATCTCTCCAGGAGAAAATGAGATCCCCAAGGACGCCATCTCGGCCTGCGGCGGATGGTGGGCCGGTGCTGGCGATTATCTGTACATCAAGTATGAAGGCAATGATGCGGTCGTGATGGCTGGCTGGCAAGCCGAAGAGCAGGAAGACGAAGGCTATCACTACAAAGAATTAAAGCGCTATTCGCGCGTCCAGCCCTGAAAGTGATTTACAGACAGGGTTGTTTCCGACCATTTTTTTACCCTCATCACCCCAATTTATCATCCTACAATCAAGTAATATGTCACAAAAAGATGCATTCCTCAGCGACCTCGCACATGAGAGCGCCAAAACCCGCAAAATGCTGGAACGCGTGCCCGCAGACCGCTGGGACTTCAAACCCCATGAAAAATCCCAGGTATTGGGCGGACTTGCGCAGCACGTTGCCAATCTTCCTGTTTGGACAAAATATACGCTGCAACAAGATGAGCTTGACTTCGCCAAGCCCATGGATCGCCCCACGCCTGTCACAACGGTAGAGGAACTGCTCGCACGCTGCGATCAGCAGTGGGCCGACGCCAAAGCTATCATCGAGGCCACCACCGACGAGGTGCTGGACAGCGACTGGACCATGCGTGCTGGCGATCAGATTTACTTCACAAGGCCCAAAAAGGAAATCCTCCGCGAATTTGTATTCAGCCACATCATCCATCACCGTGCCCAACTGAGCGTCTATCTTCGTCTGCTGGACATCCCTGTACCGGGTATGTATGGCCCTACTGCGGATGAACGCTAGGTGATCATCTGCGCAACGCCAACAAGGGACGATAAAGCTAGCTTTGTCGTCCCTTTTGTTTGGTGGAGGTTTCTAGGCTGGTTGCGCTACTTTCTTTGGGAGGCTTTTGCTTGGTTTTGCAGGTGCTGTATGCTGCTGAAAGTGGAATAACGCTGCATTTCACCAAAGGCCACTGCGGAGTGGGTCTAGCTCCGGAAGGGATCCTCACCGAGTTTGCGCTGGAGTTGGGGCTAGGGGTTATGAGTTTGGGGGGGTGCGGTCCTGAAATAGGTTGACTTTTGTGTTACAATATTAAGGATTTTCCTTTCAAGGTCACATGCCTCGTTTTAGTCGAATATCGTGAGCTGGTTACGCAGTTGGTTGCGCACTTTGGTTTCTGGATGGACAAATGGCCTCATTTCCGCCCTTTTTTCACGTGGCTGGTCCTTGAGCAATTCCTCGTACTCGACCGGAGGGATGCCTCCGATGCTCTGATGTGGACGTCTCTCGTTGTACAACTTCACCGTCTGGCGTAGCATCCGCTTGAGTTCCTTCAGGTTTTTGGGCATCTTGGGTTCCAGGTAGTCGTTTTTGATCGTGCCGTTGAGGCGCTCTGCGTGTGAGTTTTCATATACGATCAGACACATGCTGATCCGCACGCCTCCCTTTTCCAACGCTTGGGTGTACCTGTCTGACGCGTATTGGCTCCCAAGGTCGGAATGGTGGATCAACGTCTGTTCGAAGCTGTACCTGTCAAAAACTACTGGCAAAGTTGCAGACAAGCATAAAATATATCATGCACGCATGCGATTCCATCCCCCACAATAAAATTCCCCAATAAATTCATCTACCTTCGCACAAGGAACTGTTTAATCACGTTAATATTTCTGCAAATGACGAAGCTATGTTGGAGGGCATGCCTACGGGCTGTGCTGTTACTTTTGGGTTGTGGATTACTCAATGGCGGCTATGCGGCGACGCGTACTGCGGCCTCACTGGGGGGCACGGCTGTGGGACTGCCCAATGGCACGTTTGAGGCGCCTGCGCTGGCGACCGCGCCTGGCTACCAGTATGGGCCTGCGGGCACGGGCTGGACGCTCACGGGCGGCGCGGGACTTTCCCGCAATGGCACGGCCTTCACTTCTGGGAACCCAAGCACGCCCCAGGGCGCGCAGGTGCTGTTTTTACAGACGACGGCCAGCGCATCGCAAAGCCTCAATTTTGTGGCGGGCTACTACACGTTTAGCTTTTTTGCAGCCCAGCGCGGCAATATGCCCAATAACCAGACCATCGAATTGAAGGTCGATGGCGCACTCGTGCAGGCGTTCACGCCAGCGGGGGCTACTTACCAGAGTCTCACTTCTGTGGCAGTGCTGCTCTCATCGGGCCCCCATACCGTCGAACTGCGCGGCACCAATCCGCTGGGCGGCGACAACACCGCCTTTGTGGACGATGTGAAGGTGACCCGCGTGAAGGCACAGCTCATCAGCGGCTTTGAGTTGCCTGCATTGCCAGTCTCTCCTGGATTTGCCTATACGCCAGCCGGCGGCCCATGGACCTTTGGCGGCGGCACTGGACTGAGCCGCAACGGGAGCGGCTTCACAGCTAGCAATCCAGCCTGCCCAGAAGGTAGCCAAGCCATGTTTCTGCAAGGTGGCGGCGCGACGGCCTCGATCAGCGTAAGTATTCCCTACTCAGGCTACTACCGCTTTCGCTTCCAAGGTGCTTTGCGGGGTGCCAATCCCACGCAACCTGCAGCCAAAAACATCCGCCTCCTCATCGGCGGCAACGTGGTCGGCGAATTTCCCCTCACCAGTACGAGTTATGTCGAAAAGGTATCACTTGCGATCTATCTCACAGCAGGCACACAGACGCTGAGTATCACGGGCGTGGATCCCTTGCCGGGTGACCATACGGGTTTGGTGGACAATCTGCGCATGGAGATGCTCCACGACTGGCAAGATCCTTATGTTTGGGGCGGCGCTGTGCCGAGCCTCAGCGACGACGCCAACATCGATATGGGTAGTACTGTCTGCCTCCAAGGCACCGTCAATGCCCAGACGATCATGGTGATGGGCGAATTGGTAGGAGTGCAAAACCAAAATATGAACGTGACCACCAAAAACATCATGGTGATGGGCACGGGCGCGCTCCTCGAACTCGGGCAGGACTTGGTTCCCTATCCTGGCTCAGCCATCTTCACGCTCAATGCCACAACGGCAGACCCCAATGTGATGGGCATGGGCAATAAATTTATCGGCGCGATGGATTTTGCCACGATCCATTTTCATGGCAAAGACAAGATCAGTTGGTCGCAGCTTGCGGCCAATGTGAATGCGGGAAGCAATACCATAGCCCTTAAGGAAGCCGTGAATTGGCAGGTGGGCGACCAAATTGTGATCGTGTCGAGCCGCACCAATTGGAACGAAGCGGAGAAGCGGAGCATCACTTCGATCTCCGGCAATACCCTCACACTCAACACGGCACTCAGCTATCCCCACAAAGGTGTGGTGCAGACTTATACCCAAGGCGCGAAGACTTGGACAGCCGACCTGCGTGCGCAAGTCGGGGTACTGAGCCACAACATCAAGGTGCAGGGCGATGCCGCATCCAGCACCAATGGATTTGGCGGGCACATGATGATCATGGACAATTCATGGGCATATATCGGCGGCGTCGAATTGTACAACATGGGTCAAAAAGCAATTTTGGGCCGATATCCATTCCATTGGCATATGCTCGGCAGCGTCGGGGCAGGCCAATACTTCAAGAATTCCAGCATCCACCAGAGCTACAACCGCGCGATCACTATCCATGGCACCGAGAGTACCCTCGTCGAAAATAACTTCTTCTACGACCACATCGGCCACGGCGTGTTTTTGGAGGATGGTAGCGAGCGCTTCAATGTGATCCGCAAAATCGTGACCTTGCTCACCAAGCGTC
>JANORP010000426.1:0-2096 GCA_031415375.1 Bacteroidota bacterium
GAAATGCTCTCGTGCAGCCTCAAGCAGCGCTGGCCGATGCCTTGCTGTTGCGAATGAGGTTGGCGCCGGTAAGAATCAGCCAGAGCGTTAGGCCCATGAAGCCGATGATTGTCGCCAGCGAGAACAGGTCGCCATTGCCGCCGAGCACCATGGCAAGGCCTTCGCCGGTGCCGATTGCGATAGCGGCGGCAGTGCCAAAGCCAGCGGCGGCAGTGATGCGGTCCTGTTCGCGCCACTGGATGATCGACAGCAACAGGACAAACAGCACCGTCAGCAACTGGCCAAGATGCTCGCCGATGGCAACACCGCCCCAAGCATTCAACAGATCAAAGGTGCGTTCTGCCTGATAACGGGCGGCCTCACTTGCCATCGGATCGGCATGCGCGGCAGCGACTGCGGGAATGGCGAACACCCAGCGCAACAGGCCGATTGCCTGCATCACGCCCGCCAATGCTCCGAACAGCGCCGCGCCAATGGACAGAGCCGGCGCGGACTTCAGCCGCTCCGGGGTGATCGAAAGCGCCAGGGCCATGGGTGCCAAGGCAAGTGCTGCGATGGCAAAAGCGTACCAGGTCAGGATCAGAACCGGCCCGCCGCTGGCGAACAGGTCAAGCGCCTCACCTGCCGGGCGGCGCAGGATGTCCGGGTACTGATAAATGCTGGCAAGTGTTGAAAACGGCACGTTGAACAGGATGGCAAGCGCAATGGCCGCGCCGCCTGTGATCATTGCCGCCTTGTTGCCGCTTGATGGAGCGTGCTGCGATGGCGTGCGGATGCTGATGGTTTGGCTCATGATTTTCTCCTTTGTCACTAACTGGTGACAATTATTTATCACCAGTCGGTGACATGCGCAACAGTTTTATCACCATATGGTGACAAAAAGTTGGACGTTCGCGGTTCTTTGCGCTAACACAATGTTCCCAATGGAGATTTTGATTTGGACGAAAGCATCGAACCAGTTGAGGGCAAGCAGCGCGATCGGGCAAGGACACATGATACCATCCTTTCTGCTGCGAAGGATGTTCTTGCCGCTGACGGGTTTCAGGGGTTTGGAATCAATTCGGTTGCCCGCAAGGCTGGATGCGACAAGCAGTTGATCTACCGCTATTTTGGCGGGCTCGAAGGGTTGGTCGAAGCCATCGGCGCAGATTTGGCGACCTGGATCAGCGATGCTGCCATGGCCCCGGCCGTCAAGCCTTCAACTTACAGCCAATGGGCGGAAACGCTGCTTTTCGGCTATATGGCTGCGCTGCGTCAAAACAGGCTGGTGCAGAAAATCTCGGCATGGGAAATCGCCGACGCCTCGCCCTCGGTGCGGCAATTGTCGAAGGCGAGGAGCATTGCGCTTGGCCGCTGGATCGCCGGGCAAAGGGGCGATCTCGCGCCGCCAGCGGGAATTGACGCGGCGGCGACAAACGCCATCCTCATCGCCGCCACTCAGCATTTGATTTTGGCATCATCGACGCTTGGCGGGTTCTCTGGGCTTTCGTTGGCAACTGATGAGGACTGGCAGAGAGCGGAAGCAGCCCTCGCCACGATCATCCGCAAGGTCTATGCGCAGTGAGATACCAAAAGGTTTGAACCGTTAATGATCCCCTATCGCCCTCTCCTCATCGCTGCCGGTCTATGCGGTGCGCTCGGCGTTGCGCTGTCCGCTGTTGCCGCGCACCGTGCTGATCTGCCCAATCTTGGAACTGCTGCAAACATGCTGATGTTTCATGCGCCGGCGTTTCTGGCGTTGAGCTTGGCGGCAAGAAACAGGGTGCGGCTGATCGCGAGCTTTGTGCTTGTCGCGGGGCTGACGCTGTTTGCGGGCGATCTTTTGACTCGCGCTTACCTTGGCTCGCGGCTGTTCCCGATGGCCGCGCCTGCTGGCGGTGTGCTGCTGATTGCGGGATGGCTCGGGATTGCGGTCTCGGCTGTCTTCAGGGAAAACAGTCCAAGGCCGTAGCCATCAGCTCGCGCCCATGCGGTTCCAGGCATCCAATCCCGCGATTTTGTAAGCCTAGGCGAGCGTCGGGTAATTGAAGGTGTTGTTGACGAAGAAATCGACCGTGCCGCCCAGATTGATTACCGCCTGCCCGATGAGGATGAGC
>JANORP010000427.1:0-6998 GCA_031415375.1 Bacteroidota bacterium
GCAACCTTTGAATTGAACATCACCGCCGATATCACCTTCGAATCTTGCACTGGTCGATGCAACCATCACCGCCAATGATTCCCCCCCAAAAAAACCACTTGCAGGACAACGAGCCGATTTCGCAGAGGATACCCGGCAGGTGGCATAAGGCAATTTTGTAGCCCCTCGCCTACCGCTACATTTGGATCATTGTGTATCTTAACCGAAGTATTCTTATGAAAAAAACCTATTTGGTGCTGTTGCACCTCGCCTATTGGGGCATTTATTTCTTGTTTCTCACTGCGATTATGATCGCCGTGATTAGCAATGCCGTACCTGCACACCACATCGGCGAGATCCCGGTCGTCGTGTATCTCATGGGCTTGGTGCCTGGCGTATGTGCCTTTTACGCCAGTTATGGCTTGATTTTTGCGAAATTCCTGCAGCGCAAGCAGATTCTGGGAACGCTGCTCCTAGGAGCTGCGGCGGCCTTGTGTGGTGCCTTGATCGGCGACTTGGCTCTCACTATTGTAAGGGGTCCCAAAATCTTATTTGCCGATGGCATGCGCTTGGCGATGGAGATCACTGTGTTTATGGCAGCAATGGTCGCGGCCCCCAATGTCTTGCTCGGCTTGGGCATGCGTGCCTTTGTGAGTTGGTTTGAAGACATCCAAACCAAGCAGGTGCTCGAGCAAAAAAATCGTGAAATGGAAATGGCGCTCATCAAGGCACAGATCAATCCCCACTTTCTCTTCAATACCATCGCCAACATCGATGTCTTGATTGAAAAGGATCCAGCGAAGGCATCTGCTTACCTCAACAAATTGAGTGGGATCATGCGTTTCATGCTCTATGAGACCCAGCCTGCACAGATTGCACTCGCGCGGGAACTCGACTATATTGAGCAATATATTGCGCTGCAAAAAATCCGTTATTCCAAGCCAGAAAATGTACAGTTTCGCATCTCGGGCCATGTTGGACAACAACAGATTGCGCCCATGCTCTTCATCCCTTTCATCGAAAACGCATTCAAGTTTGCTGAGGGGATCAAGTCAGAGGCATTGATCGCTATCAGCTTCAGCATCAGCGCCAAGGAGATCGTCTTTGACTGCAAAAATTCTTATCAGGCGGCAGCCCCAGTCTCCGAAAGCGGTGGGCTCGGCAATGATTTGATTGCCAAGCGCATTGCGCTTCTTTACCCAAGCCGCCACAAGCTCACTCACCAAGCTGCAAACGGCAGCTATCAAGTACAACTCACGATTTTTCTAGCATGAAGATGACCTGTATCATCGTGGAGGATGAGCCTTTGGCGCGCGAGCGTGCAAGGGCTTATGCCTTGAAATTGCCCTACCTGCAAGTCTTGGCGTCCTTTGAGAATGGCATCGACGCCTTGGTGTATCTGAAGGATCATCCTGTGGATTTGATTTTCCTTGACATCAACCTCGGGGAATTGTCGGGCATCCAATTGTTGGAGGCTGCCAAGTTGGATGCGCAAGTCATCATCACCACGGCTTATGATCAATATGCCTTGAAGGGCTATGAGCTGCAAGTGACCGACTATTTGCTCAAGCCCTATACGTTTGAGCGGTTTTTGCAAGCCGTGGAACGGGCGCAATCCAACGCTCAAAAACAGGAGCTTGCGCCAGACAAGAAATTTCTATTTGTGAAGACCGAGCACCGCTTGGAAAAGGTCATGCTCCACGATTTGCTTTACATTGAGGGCATGCGCGATTACCGGCGCATCCACACAGTACACAAGCGCATCATGACCCTGCAGACCTTTGGCGACCTAGAGCAGGCCATTCCGTCCACGATCGCGCTGCGCGTACACAAGTCTTGGATGGTGGCACTCGACAAGATCGACGCAGTGGAACGTGACCGCATAGTGATCGGCGAGGTGCGCATTCCGATCTCGGAGAGTTATCGCGCACATTTTTTTGAGGTGATTGGAAACAAATAGAATCGACCCTGAAAAGGAAACCGCAAAGCCAAGCGCGACCCTGAGAAGGAAACCGCAAAGTAGCGCAAAACCAAACACGGCGCTGAAAGGGTGAAACCGCCCCGATCACTGATCGGGACAGGCGACGACCGCCCCGACCGTGTCGGGATAAACGCCGAAGCACAAAGCCAAGCACGGTGCTGAAGGGTGGAAACCGCAAAGGAGCGCCAAGCACAGCCCTGAGTAAGGAAACCGCACCGACCTCAAAGGAGCGCAAAGCCAAGCACGACCCTGAGAAGGAAACCGCAAATCGATCCCCAACACCACTGCTAACTGCTAATTGCTAACTCAATTCTCATTCAAACCGCAAAGCTCTCACAGGCGAGATCGTCGTCACCAACCATGCTGGCAAATACATGAAAAACGTACAGACGCCAAGCACACCAAAATTGATGGCGAGAAACCATTCCCATTTCCACATCACCGGCACCTCACGCACAAAATAACTTTCTTGATCGACTACGAGCCAACCCAACCAGTCCTGACTCGCCAATAGCCCTAGGCCGACGAGATTGCCCAAGGTCAAGCCGATCAGAATCAGGAACATAGCATTGGTCACAAAGAGGTCTTGCATACGCGTATTGCGCATGCCGAGCGCCTTGAGCAGGCCCACGGTACGCGTGCGCTCCAGGATCAAAATCAGGATCACGGAGATCATATTGATCACCGCGATGATGACCATGAGGATGAGGATGAACCAGACATTTTGGTGCTGCAAGGCCACCCATTCAAAGAGTTCGGGATACTCGGCGGTGATGGGCTTGGCCTCGTATTGAAAGGCATCGTTTGCGCGGAGCACGTCTTCGACACGGTCATTGATGGGGTCGATGTCGGTGAGCCGCTCAATGCCCTGCAGCCAAACTTCATAACCCATGACTTGACTGCTGTCCCAGCGCCAGATTTCGCGCACGGCGCGCAAGTCACAAAAGGCATTCACCTGGTCAAATTCGCCAAGGCCCGTCTCGTAGATGCCCGTCACGTTGAATTGTCGCACGCGGGCTGTGCCAGCATCGACATCAAAAAAGTAGGCATACGCGGGGTCGCCGACTTGCACGTCGAGCACAGTGGCCATCTTTTGGGATATGAGCAGGTCTTGGCTGAACCGCTTGCCCTTGCTTACATTGGGAATCTCGCCTTGGAGCAAACTCGCCTTGAAAAAATCCCAATCATAAGTGCTGTCCACGCCCTTGAGCACGATGCCCTCTTGCGTGACCTTGCTCTTGAGCATGGTCGGCCGCAGGATGTAGGGAGATATATTGCGCACTTCGGGCATGGCCGCGACGGCGCTGATAAACTTGTGGTCACTTGAAATGGGCAGCACCTCACTCTCATGCTCCTCCAGCAGATTGCCGATATGGATATGGCTGCCGAAGCCGATCACCTTGTCTTGAATCGCAGTTTCAAATCCGAAGACGATCGAGATGGCGACCTCCATCACAGCGACGCCCACCAAGATGCTGATGATGCCAAGCCGCACGACCAAACTCGAAATCGAGCGCTGCGCCCTAAAGGTGATGCGGGCTGCAAAGCGCAGCTCAAAATCACCTGTGAGTTGGAAGGGATTGCGCCACCAAGCCCCCGACCACCAGCGGGCACCCGCCCCAAAAAAGGTGCCTACCCAGCCCAAATAGGGCAAAAACCAAGGCAAAGTCGCCCATTGTGCAGCCAAATCAGGCTCTGTGAGCGGCAAGATAAGGGGCATCGCCATCGCCAGTCCCCAGATAAAAAACGCAGAAAATAGCCGCCGCATGATGCTAGGCTCCGGCGTGACCCATCCCACCAAGCTCGAAAACAAGAAAGTCGAAAAAAGGGCGATGATGGAGGCAATGAGCATGCGTGATGTAATTCGAGGCGCTAAGATAGGCAGAATTTGGGGATGGGGTTGAATTTTGGGGAAAGGTGCGGGGTGATGATTTTTGGGCTGGTGAATCGGGGTGTTGGCGGGCGGGTTTGCGTCGCGCTCGCCGTGAGTCGGCCTTCTGCGCGGTTGCTGGGGCTGCCCGACGAACGATGGTTGGCGCTGATTTTCCAATTTGGCTGATCGAATGACCTAGCTCCACCATTGCCAATTCCACATTTATCCTTAAATTCAGCCCAAATTCTGAATAGCATGAGTCGCAATGTCGTAGATTTAAAGGAGCGGGTCACACCGACCTTTTTCCCGAAGCACCAAGAGGCGCTTTACAAGCGCCTGGAAAACAAGGACTTGGTTGTCGAGCTAGGTGAGCAGGATCCGTTGGGAACCGAAATGGTGCTCAATTTGGGTCCGCAACACCCGGCGACACACGGCGTGTTGCGCTGCGCTTTGCAGCTCGACGGCGAGCGCATCCAGAAATGTCTGCTCGATGTGGGTTATCTCCACAGGGGTGTGGAAAAAATTGCCGAGCACAAGACTTATCAGGAATTCATGCCCTATACAGACCGCATGGACTACCTGAGCCCCTATAGCAACAACGTCGCCTTTTGCTTGGCGGTCGAGAAGCTCTGCGGCATCGAGGCTCCCCCACGTGCACAGTTGCTGCGCACGCTGGCCTGCGAACTCGCCCGCGTGAGCGCCCACTTGCTCTGGCTCGGTACGATGGTGATGGACTCTGGCGCCATCTCCATGTTTATGTGGACTTTCCGCGAGCGCGAATTCATCTACGACCTTTTTGACAAGTTTGCAGGGGTGCGCTTCACCGTGAGCCACTGCCGCATCGGGGGCATCCAATTTGATGTGGACGACAGCACACTCGACGCGATCAAGGCGTTCACCCTGAATTTCAGGAAAGAACATGCGAGCTGGAAGAAGATGCTGGCCAAAAACGCCATCTTCCTAAACCGCGTCGATGGCATTGGCGTGATTTCCAAGGAAGATGCGATCGCCTATGGCCTCACCGGGCCCGTGTTGCGCGGCAGCGGCATTGCCCACGACATTCGCACATTTGAACCCTACCTCAACTACGCCGAGCTGGATTGGAATGTGATCGTGCGCACCGAGGGCGATTGCCTCGCCCGCTACTATGTGCGTGTCGATGAGATCGAGCAGAGCTGCAACATGATGTTGCAACTGATCGAGCGCCTCAAAAAGCCTGAGAATCGCGGCATCATCCGCGCCGACAACGCCAAGAGCACCTACGCCTCCAAAGACGAAATCTATTACTCGATGGAGGGCCTGATCCACGATTTTATGATGACCGACCTCGGCGTATGCCCTCCTGTGGGTGCCGAGACCTATTGTGCCGTAGAGGCACCCAAGGGCGAGCTGGGTTACCACCTCATCTCAGACGGGACTGGCTCACCGCTGCGCTGCAAGATCAATGTGCCGAGCTTCAGCAACCTGCAGGGCTTGGAAAAAATCATGGAAGGTGCGATGATCGCCGACACCGTGGTGCTCATCGGGTCCATGGATCCTGTGATGGGCGAATCTGATAAATAATGGAATGTGCATGGCCTTGTCGATTTGACGAGGATATGAAAAGCGGGGACTTGGGTTCCCGCTTTTTTTGTGGGTAAGTCTGAGGCAAAGACATCAGTCATGGCAAAATCGCCTGCTCACATTGTAAATTTGAATGTGCACACAGCATTCGCGCCGATTCCCTCAAAAACATTTTGGCCGAATCATATTTTCTTTGTTACTTCGTATTACAGATCGGTAATGAAGCCTAGTTGTGAGGCTTCAACAGTATAGCAGAACACTCCCGTAGGTAATTTTTTCTTGGTAAATCATTGTTTCAGCAGAAATCTACAACTGATGAAAAGATCACTCCTATTGTGTTTTTTCTTGCTCATTGGGCTGTATGCCGCCTTTGCACAAGGTACGCTGACTACAGCCACTCCCAACCCTATCCCTACAGGCTATACTGGTACGCTCACGATTACTGGCACAGGCACACTCTTTCACAGAGCCACCGCAGGCATCAATTTGAAGCTCACCAATGTAAGCAATGGCCAGATTTACAGCTTTGGCACCGCACCGAGCGGAGCAGGCTGGATCGCTGGAAATCCAGCACCCAATTCTACCATCCTTACTGGCAACATCACCATCCCTGCCAATGCACCCATAGGCCCCTACAACGTCGAGCTGAGGGGCTACAGCGGTGACAATTGGCAGCAAAACATGTTTGTGACTGCGAATTCCTTTATCAGCGTAGCCGGCAATGTGGGTTACTTCGATGGCAGAGTGGTCCTCGATCGAGACAGCAACTGCGTGTTTGGAGGCGCAGATGTGGGCGTGGCCAATTCGCTCGTGACAGCTACCCCTGGTCCATTTTATGGCATCACAGATGCACAAGGTAATTTTCATATCCCACTCCCGTTGGGTACCTATACCTTCAGTACACCCGCTCCCCCGGGTGCAACCATGATCTGCCCCTCGTCGCCCTTCACGCTCAACGCGACAGTGAGCACGACTGGCGCGACGACAAGTGGGATCGATTTCTTCAGCAAGCCCAATCATATCACCGACTTGACCTCCAGTCTGGTGATCGGCAACCATCGACCAGGGTTTACCAACAATCAGGTAAATGTTTTTTGCCAAAATCTGACGCAAAATACTGCCAACAACGTCGTGCTGAAATTGGTGAAGCCATCGACGTTTGGCTATGGAACGGTGCCCATTGGCCCACCCACGAGTACCAATGGAGATACCATGATCTGGAATCTCGGCACGATGGGGCCCAACGCATCCTTCTATTCCTATCTCTACACCACAGTCCCTGTAGGAACGCCACTCAACACACCGTTTAGCTACACCTCTACGGTCACCACTGCCAGTCTCGAAACGGTCACTGGCAACAATACCGACGTCAAAGGTGGATTGGTGACGGGCTCCTACGACCCCAATGACAAGCGTGTCTGGACATCGACAGGCCAAGTCGCCGATCCATTCATCGTCGCGACCGACACCATGCTGCGCTACATGATCAGGTTTCAAAACACAGGGACCGACACCGCCTTCAACATTACCATACGTGATACATTTGACACAGATTTCAATATGGGCACGTTGCGGGTCCTAGGAGCGAGCCATCCCTTTGTC
>JANORP010000428.1:0-3909 GCA_031415375.1 Bacteroidota bacterium
TCCAAGACGAGGTCCAAACCATCTTGAATGCGAGCCGGCATCAGTTTCAAGCGGTGCGGCAATACGATAGCCCTTGGGGAGACTTGTCAGCTGTCTTTAGTAGCTTCACTGTACGGGAAAAATTTGCCCAGTTGTCGGCGCCCTACAAGGGGGTAGTTCACGCAACGGCCTGCATGAATACATTGGAGAGACTCGCAGATTCCCTCTTTCGGGGGTATGATGTGCGTCGCTTTGGAGATACCTTGTTGCGTTGCAGCATCAACCAGGAGTATCCGAGTTTCGAGATTGCCATCGACAATAGAGCCAACAAAATCGACTGGATTTGTTATGGTCCAGTGAAGGCCGAGGGGCCGCAAATGCTTTTTCAATACGATCAGTGTAGAAGAGGCAATACAGGGATCGACACCCTTGTGAGCCAAAAACTTACCGACGGCAAAGATGGCTATGTCATCGAACTCTCCGACGAGAGCGCGATCAAAGAGTTTACCTGTGCCAAGCAACCCATCATCATCAACGAGGGCGACACCCGAATGGTCGTGATCGAGGCACAAAAGAGCCTCAATCTACAAATCGTCGAGTTGGTCGCGACAGACATCCATGGCAATACCAGTACCAAAAAGGTGATGCTGCTGCAGCATGAGGTCGATCCGCCTAAATTCACCCTGCTCAATCCCAAAAACAACGTCTATCTCGCACCCGGCGACGAGGTCGTGCTCGACAAATTCAACCATCGCTTTGTGCTCTCCGGCATGGTCAAAGACGATAGTCCCATCAGGTGGCTCAAGATCAATGGCCGTGTCGTGCAGCTAGAAGATGACAATCGCTTCACGCACTTGGTATTGCCCAGCGACAACCATCAAGAAATGAAGGTCGATCTCATGGATGCCAAAGGCAACCGCGCCGTCAAGAAATTTAGGTTGGAATTCAAAGAGTCGGGCGCAGACCGCAACTTGAAGCCGGGCTTTGACGAGGAGTTTCTCAGCCGCGATGAAAGACACCTGCAACGCGAGGGCAAAAATGGGCTGTCGTTGCAGATCAAGGACGACAAATTTTACATGGAGCGGATCCCTCAGCCCGACACAGCACAATCGGGTGGCAATGCCGAAATCTCCCAAGCCAGCACGGTGAACCCCAAGCTCGCCATCGTGCCATTTGGTTTTGGGCCGATGAATTTCAACTTGGATTTTGAACTCAAATTCACATACGCCCAGTTGGTGGACAATTCTAAATTCATCATCACGTTTGGGATGAACGATACCGAAGACAGCTATTACTTTGTCGTCGGTGAGCGCGACAATGTCTTTTTGGGGCAAATGGAAAATGGCAAGCAGCAAGGTTTTGGAGAAGGCAGCTCGCAAAATGCCTTCAATACCATCTACACTGATTTTGAATACCTCGCGCGGGAGCGCGTGACGCCAAGCTTTTTTGGGCAGGGCACCAAGGTGCAATATACCCTCACCATCAAGCGCTACAATCAATTTTACATTGGCACCCTCGATGATCCGCAAGATTGGCTGTTTATTGAGATCAGCAACAATGTCGATGCCCCCGTCAAGTTCAAATGGAAACTCCAGAATGGTGACACCAAAATCCCGGGTACGAAATGCGGGTTTGGGCTGCAAGAAAAAGCCAATATTGCGGTGAGTAGCGTACGATTTATCAAAGGCGACAAGGAAGAGCTTCCTGCATTTTTTGACGACAAGGAGACTGAGCGCTATTGCCTCCCAACCTGCTTTGCAGGTGACACCACCAAAGGCGAGAAGTTTTTTGATTGCCTCGCCGATGACTACCATGCATTGATCGTCGCCAATGGTGACTTTGGCGGTCGGGTGCCGACGCTCGACTCTACCGTGAGTCGCGGGCGACAACTGCGCGATCAGTTGGTCGGAAATTACCAATTCAAGCGCGAAAATGTGACGCTGCTGGAAAATGCCAATGAGGCAGATTTCTTGCTCTATTTGGAGAAGACGATGCCGGGGCATCTCACCACCAAAGATCGGCTCATCATATACGTCATCAGCCATGGCACCGAAGACAAGGCCATCGAATTCAAGGACGAAGCCTTGCGCTCAGCCTATATTTGGACGGCCCTTGCTGCCAAAAAAGCTGATGGCAGCAGCTTGTACAAATGCAAGCAAGTCCTCGTGGTCTTGGATGCCTGCTACAGCGGCGAGATGGTGCCCAACAAACAACTGGAGTACAATCCCAACCGCAACGTCTGCGATGCGGCCGCCGATCGCGCGCGGATTGTGATGACATCCGCCACCAACAAAACCACCAAAGACAGCGAATTGACCAAGGAAATCATCCGTGCCTTGAATGGGCATCCTGTGCGCTTCATGACGGTCGATAAACTGTTTGACATCATCGAGCCCGAGGTTTCCAAGACCATGCAAGGCAGCACCAAGCCCTCGATGTCGGTCTTTGAGCCGAACTCACATGGCGACAACGGTTCCTTCCTCTTTGTAAAACGGAAATTTTACCATTAATCCATCCTGCGATGAAACGTCTATTGACCTTTGTTTTATGCTTGGCATGCCTCAGCTCCCTGCAAGGGCAGTTGAAAGGCAAATTGGAGGAAGTGATCTCAGGCGACATCTTCTTCGAGCAATTGCGCACCATTTTCAATGATGTGCAGGGTGGAGACGACAAGGCTGTGCCGAGATTTTTGGAAAAGGTCATGGAGAATCCTGATACCAAGGCGATTCCATTGGCCGACTTTCGCAAGGAAAAGGAGCGCTATTATGCCTTGTGCAAAGAGTACAATCAGATCATCGACGACATCATCGGCACGGTACAGCGCTTTGAAAAACTCAAGGATGTGCGCGAAATACCGCTCCTCGATTACCAAGGCCGCATCACGGCAGTCGGCGCGAAATTCACGAGTTTTTTCTACGACTTGAGCAAATACAACAAGGAAATGGGCATCCTCGGGTTCATCTTGGATGTGTACAAATTTGGAAAACCGATTGTGCAGCACCTGATTCAGGAAAAAATAGAGCGCATTCAGCGTGTGCTCATCGAGCAGCTCAAGGGCTACAAGCTCACGCCCCTCGCGTGGGAGCCTGCTGAGGCCGTGCTCGCAGGCGGGCAGGTGCCCGCCAACCGCGAGGTCGTCAAAGGCATGGTGGGCCTGCAAGCCACAGACCACTACCGCGCACTCGACCTCGGACATGGCGCTACCATTCCCCAGATCGATGCCGCCTACACCCAACTTAGCAGCGACTACAAAGCCGAGAGCGCCAGCACCAGCAACATCGAAATCAAAGAATTTTACGCCAATCTGCTCACCCGCTTGGAGTCTGCCAAGCGGTATTTTGACGCCAATCCGCCGAAGGCGCCTGTGGCGATTGTGGAGCGGAAGGGTGCTTCGGGCGATGTGGGCACTGGTAGCTGCACTGCACTCAAGGCTGAATTGGAGGGGCTGATGCGCGGCGCCAAATACATGACGCAAGAGCAGCTGGTAAAGGAAATTGAAGGGGTTTTGGGGAAGTATTGAGGGGACAAATTGAATTTGATGCAGCAATGCATGCAACACCAATGGGGCCTGAATTTCACCTCAGAAGAGAATCGTTGCCATCCGCCAGCTCTGCCAGTCGCTGCACCCAAGCATGATAATGTGGGCATTCTTCCCCAATGAGGCCCAAGCCAATTTCAAGCGCAATATAAATGCCGTGATGGTAACTTTTGCCAACTATGTCGATAAGGCGCGGGGGAGCAATCGGAAGTATGATGTGTTGTGAGGGTTCTGACCGTTACCAATTGAGCGCACCTGATTTGTGAAACAGTGCTTGCGTATTGGGTGAGAGCGTGCCGATTTGGCGCTGCATTTCCCTGAAAACAGTGAGGTGAGGTTGGCTGAGCAAGTCCTTTTTTGTGCAGCTCAGTATTCTACTACGCTCATTCTCA
>JANORP010000429.1:0-36149 GCA_031415375.1 Bacteroidota bacterium
TGCACGCGTCGCAGAGGCCCGCCTCATCGATGTTGAGGGTGACTTTTTTGCTGTCGATGGTGTGCTTGAATTCCACAGCGGATGCGGGCCGTTGGTTGGACATCACGCATCTGGAGCACCAGGTGACTTGGTTGGGAAGGCCGTAATAGGCTTCGCGTTGCTGCATTTCCTTCATTTTAGACTATTTTCTCATGCGGGCTGCATGGAAAACCCACAGCTGCGCCGCGAAATTACGAATTTATCTGGAGTGGTGTGCTGCGCGGTTTTGCCTCGGCTTAGCGGCACTGAAAGCCAAATTCTAGGGCGATGGCATCGGCGATCCTGAAGTCTGTGATGTCGTCGATGTCGATGTCCCAAGGCTTTTGCAGGATGAGAGGCAGTGTGCGTGGCCCCCATGCATAGCCCTCGGCCGTCAGCACGGTGGTCGGGCGAAAGACGTACAAGGCACCATTGATCTGGTAGCGCAGCTGCTGATCTTGGGTGCGCGTGCGCGTCATGGCATTTGCGGCTGGCATTTTCAGGAGGCCGTCTTCGATCTCCAAGAGCCACTCGGGGCCCATTTTGGCTTGGCTCACAGCGATCACGGCGTCGGCTTCCAAATCGACCAATTGCGTGATCCCAAATTCTATGTCTTGATTGCGTCTAAACGGCGTGGTGGGTTGCATGACCACCAAGACATCGGTCTGTGGGCGCATGCGTTGGAGTGCATCTTGGAACACGGGCAGGCTCGGCGTCTGATCGAGCGCGAGGTTTGCGGGGCGATCCAAGACGATGGCGCCTGCCAATGCGGCGATGTCTGCAATTTCAGCATCGTCTGTGCTCACGATCACCTCGTCAATGAGTGGGCAGGCTTGTGCAGCCGCGATGGACCATTCGATCAGGGGTACACCACGCAAGGGCAGGATGTTTTTGCGCGGAAGGCGTTTGCTGCCACCTCTGGCGGCGATCAGTGCGACGATGCGTTGCGCTTTGTACATGGCAAACTGTAATTTTGGGTCAGAGACTATCGTTGAGCAATGTGCCCCCGTCGATGAGTTGGCGCAATTCCTTGCTGCCCTGATAGGTCTTTTTGAGGGTTTCGAGCTGCATTGGAGTGTGCAGGTCGGTTCCTATAAAGTCGATGAGTCCTTCTTGGGCGAGGTCGCGGGCGATGATCGCTGCCCGCTTGCTGTACCTGCCGCCAAAGGAGGTGAGATTGACCTGGACCTTGACGCCACGATTTTTGAGGTTGCGCACATCTTCCACGGCGTCGCCATTCCAGAGGTATTGATAGCGCTCTGGGTGGGCCAAGACAGGTGTATAGCCCTTGGTCATCAGCTCAAAGATCACGTCGTTGAGTACCATCGGGGAGGAGACATAACTGGTCTCAAAAAGCAAAAACTTGCGGTCACCGCCAAAGGTGAGCAGCTCCCTAGTACCCAAGGTCTGTGCAAATATCTCGTCGAGGTAATACTCTGCAGCTGCCTCGATCACGATGTCGATTCCTGCTTGTTGCACGGCCTCACGCAGACCTTGGAGGCCACTGCGTATGCCTTCTGGGGTGTTGCGGTAGGCATCAGACATGATGTGGGGTGTCGTGATGAGTTTCCGGTAACCCAATGCATGCAATTGGCGCACCATGAGCAGGCTTTCGTCGAGGTTGCTAGAGCCGTCGTCGATGCCTGGGATGAGATGTGAGTGGATGTCGGCGCCCAATTTTAGGAAAGGGGCTACTTCTGAGGCTTGTCCTCCAAAAATACGTTGGAGAAAGCTCATGATTTTTTGGCAAATCGTTTCCAAACCTGCCACCACTTGGGTGCCTCGTGGTCCTCGGAATAATAGCCGTGACCATAGACCTTGTAGCCGTAGCCGCCATAGCGCTTGTTGATGGTGCTCACGGAGTTGAAAACGATGTAGAGGTTGCGAATGTTGTGCTCCTCGGCCAATTGGTCGGGGTGGCGCAAAAAGGCGCGCTTTGAAAAATCTGCACGCACGACATAAAGGGCTATGTCGGCTTGGATCAAGGTCGATGTACCATCGGTCACAAGGCCGATCGGTGGTGTATCGATGATAATATAGTCGTATTTGGACTTGAGATCCTCAAGCAAGGTCGCCATTTGGGGCGAGAGGATGAGCTCTGAGGGATTGGGCGGAATCGGACCGGAGGTAATCAAGTCCAAGTTGGGGTGCTCGGTGTGCTTGAGTGTCTCGGCAAGCGTGCTCTTGCCGACGAGCAGGGTCGAGAGGCCCGTGGAATTGTCGCTGCCAAAGGAGTAGTGCAACTTGGGCTTGCGCAAGTCCATGTCGATGATCACCACCTTGATCCCCAATATGGAAAGCATGCCTGCGAGGTTGATCGTGATGAACGACTTGCCTTCGCCTGATACGGTAGAGGTGATCGCGACCACCTTGGTGGACTTCTCCGCAGCCAAAAATTGTAGGTTGGTGCGGATGCCACGGAAGGATTCGCTCAGACCCGATTTCGGATTTTCTATTGATAGAAGGCGCGGGTACTTTTGGTTGATGCTTTCATTGGCTCTACGCACGACGCCGATGATAGGTGTGAAGCTCAGGGCCTCGATTTCCTCGCGGAAGGAAACAGTGTTCTTGAGCATGCCTGCTATGATGATCAACAACAAGCCTAGGCAGACCCCCAATCCACAGCCGATGATATAACTTTTGCGGGCATTGGGGGAGATGGGCATGATGGGCACGAGCGCCTTGTCCATGAGCTGCACCGATGAGACAATAGATGCTGTGCCGATCTTGGCCTCAGCTTGTTTTTGCAGCAATGTGAGCAAGATTTCTTCCTTTACCTTGTATTCCCGCATCAGGCTCTGCATCATGCGCTCTGTTTCCGGAAGGGTTTCCAAGCTGTCTTTGGTCGCTTTCAGGAGACCGGTGTAGTAAATGAGCTTACTCTCGTTACCGCCCTTGATGGAGTAGATGTTGTTGAGAATCGAGGCGCGCAAGTCGTTTTGTTTGGCGCGCAACTCTTGCACCTTTGGGTGCTGGTCTGTATAGATTTGCAAGGCAAGTGTGATGTCTTGCGTCGAGGAATTGTAGGAGCCGATGATGGACGAGAGGAGCGGATCATTGAACTCCGCAATGGAGTAGGAAAACGTTTTGATGGCTTCCCCAGATTTTACCTCCTTCTCAAGGCGCTCGATCTCCATCTGCCGCACGAGCAGTTCGTTGCGGTTTAGTTCTTGCTCTTTGAGTTTCTCCATGTCAAAGCTGACCTTGGTCTCGACATCAAAAAACTCTTTTTTCTGCTTGAATTTTTGCAATGCCGTCTCGGCATCGTTGACGCCTTTTTCGACGTCATTGATCTGTGTTTGGATAAAGTCCAGCGCTTGATTGGCACCTAGGGTCTTGCGAGTACTATCGTGTTTCTCATAGACCTCGATGAGTGTGTTCAGAAATTCAGAGGTGAATTTTGCCACGTTGTCTTGCAAGGAAATTTTGAGGATCGGGACAAGGTAGCCCGATTGCTCGACCTTGAGCCCCCCCATGGTTCTGCCGATCATCGATTCCCACTGTATGGGTTCCCACTGGTACTCAACCTCCGGGATTAGCTTGTAGCGCAGGGTTTCTCGCTTGTAGAGCTTGAACCTGAAACCCTCGATTTCTATGTTCTCTCCAAAATAATACTGTTTCTCAATACGGTCTGGCCCGTTTTGATAGGCTAGCTTGAACTTGTTGCCGCTCAGGTAGAAAAAGGAGTATCGATTGGTATAGGGGACGACAGAACTGGTGTCATATTCCACCAAAAATGGGGCATCGTCTTTGTAAATCTCGGAGGTGACGAGTGTGCCTTCTAAGAAATAGAGGCAATTGAAATCCATTTTGCGCAATGCCTCTGCGATGATGGTACGGGACTGCACGAGTTGAATCTCAGACTGAATGTCATCGCGCATCATTCCAAAGCCAAAACCCTCCAAGAGTCCCATGCCTTGGCCTGCATCTTGGCTGTTCTCGACACGCACGGTCGTCTCGGCCATGTACAAGGGCTTGGTGTAGCGCAAATAGAGCTTGCAGCCGATCACGGCCAATACAAAGCTCACGACAATGAAATACCACCGCTTCCTGAAAAGGTCCAGGATTTTGGCGAGATTGATTTCCTCGTTGTTGATATTTTTGGATTGGAAGACCTGCCGCATTTGTAGGCTTATTTTCTAAGGTTGAGGACCACGACGGTCAGGGTACCCAAGGTCGTCAAGATGGAAAGAAGGGTGGTATAGGGAGAAATGCCATCGGCGATGACACGTATATCCCTAGGCTCGACATAGACGACGTCCCTGTCTTGCAGGTACATGTCTTCTGTGCGAATAGCCTCCAGCTGTCGTAAATCGAAGATGAGAATTTCAGGTTCTCGCATTTGACCAACTCCACGCACGACCTTGATGACGCGTCGCTTGCCAAATTGGCTGATGCCGCCTGCTTGGGATAAAACCTCTAGCAAAGTGGTTTTTTCACGCACAAGTGGATATACACCTGGTGAGGCAACCTCTCCCTGCACCGAGACCGAGAGGTTTAGGATCGCGATCTCTACCTTGGGATCACGGTATTCGACGGCATACTTGAGCTCGACCGACTGCTTGACTTCTTGCTTGGTCATGCCGAGTACACGTAGCTTGCCGACTGCAGGCAGATCGATTTCGCCATTTTTGTTCACCAAAAAAGGTACGCCGCCTTCGACAGCACCAGCCTCGGCCATGGCCAAACCTTTGGTGATGTCAAGGTTGTTGAGAAAGCGTATGCCCACTTGGTCATCGATTTGGATGCGGTGCTCGTAACCCGCAGCGATCCTTGCAGAGTCGGGGTTGAGGTGCACCAGTGGCAGCCTTTCTTTTTCGTAGGCTTTTGGGGTATTGAACAAGACATTGCGCAGGCGTTGTGCCTGCAGGGGGCCTGCGGCAAGGATGCAAAATGCCATTGCAGCAATACTTCCCCAAACCCGAATTGAGGTCGTCAAGGTTCTAATCGCGTTTACTTTTTCCAAATCACAGAAAACAAATCGTGCAAAGATAACGATTTCCATTGGATTTGCGATGCGTGAACGGAAGAGCGCAGGGCATTTCATCAGAATGCCGTCTCGCATGTTTTGAAAGGGCTGGGTGTTGAAAGTAATAAGTTGCGCGGTGCATCACCGCGCGGCTTGTAAGTTCTCTTTCCCGCGTGTGGGAAATCAGTTCATCAAAAGATAGGGACGCCACTCGTCTTGGACCTTGCCGTGAAAATCACGGAGGTACATGATGAAACTAGGACGAAAAGGCTTGTGGCGCATCTTCATATCAGCTTCTTCAGGGGTGCGGTCTCCCTTCTCGGTATTGCAGCGCTGGCAGGCGGTGACGAGATTGTCCCAAGAGTCACGGCCACCACGGGAGCGGGGCAAGACGTGATCGAGGGTCAAGCGGTCAGTACTATTGCAATAGACGCAGGCGTTGCCATCGCGCTTGTAGATATTGATGCGGCTCAGCGCGACGCGCTTGAAAGGCAGGTTTACGAAACGATTCAGCCTGATAATGGAGGGGTAGCGAAACTCTCGCGATACCGATCTCAGTACTTGGGCGGCCATTTCGCTGATCATCTCGGCTTTGTTCAGCAGCACGAGCACAAATGCACGCTCAGCCGAGCATACAGTTACTGCTTGATAATCTTGATTCAAAACCAGTACTCTAGAGGCCATAATTGTGAAATTTAAATAATTCGTTTGATTTTACATAATCTATGTGTCTGTACTCCAGTATATTTCCCGACGATGCCCGTCTTGTGTAGGGGTGCATCATGCACGTGCCCCGCAGCGTGACGTACTTGGCCGTCGGGTAAGACGATCGCCACATGGTTGATCTTTTGCTCGGCGTTCATGAAGAATGCCAGATCACCCGCTCGGCGCGATGCGTAGTCCACATCGGTGCCGAGGCCAGCTTGGTCGCGTGCGTCGCGCGGCAGGGGGATGCCAGCGAACGCATAGACCATTTGTGTGAGCCCCGAGCAGTCGATCCCAAAGAGGGTCTTGCCGCCCCAGAGGTAGGGCGTGCCGAGGTACCTTGCGGCGTAGGAGACGATCGTCGCTGGGTCGCCTAGGGAGGCGGCGGTCGGCTGTGTGATGTCGTCTCTTGTGAGGGTCCACTGCGAGATTTCCAAGTTGGGATTGGGCCCGATGCGTGGAATGCGGGCTCCGAGACTGAGCCTGAGTGGGAGGGGGGAGCCCGCCCAATGGGTGTGGAGCACCTGCAGGTCCTCCATGACATATTCCCATCGCGTGATCTTGGCGAGCCAAGCCTCATCCACCTGCAAGACCGATTTCTCGTCGATCCAGCCGGTGTAGTCATCGGCCGTGTTGCGCACGTGCATCCATTGGCGATCGCGTGCCAAGAGGACGACGACGTCGCCAAAAAGCAATTGGCTGACCATTTCGGCAGCATCGCTGGCTTGGCGGCGCAATGGGGCCATGGCCTGGTACATAAAGTAGAGCTTTTGCATATCCTGCTAGTTGCGGCTAATATACTGGTTTCAAAGATGCTGGGTTGCAGACTTGTCAACGGTGGCTGACAAAAATGCAGACTTTCCGGGACGATCGTTCCCGGATTCAAATCATTGAAATCGCGCCGGGCAGCGTTCTATTTTTGGTTGTCTTTGTAGGAGCGAATGAGATTCTTGAATTCAGGAATCCCCTGCTTGTAGCCATCGGCATTCACCGCCGTGAAGGAAAAGCCGACGAGGTGGTCGCCGTTGTCGGCATAGCCCCAAGCCATCCATTTGCCACCATACTCAGTGGAGTCATTGACTTTGTACACTGGGGTCTCAATCTCTAGGATCTTGATCTCTTGCCCATCGAGGGTAGCTATGGGTTCCTCTGAAACGACCTTGCCATTGCGCTGGTCGTTGATAAAAAGACTCTTGAGCCATGTATGCACGCTGTCTGCCTCGCTGCAACCTTTGAGTCCCTTGTGCATGTATTCGAGACGTATTTGCGGCGCCGAAAAGTCCATTTTGTACCCGGGGATGAAATAATAGCCGAGCTGACCATTGCTGTCATTTTCCAGCATGAAGCTGGCCCAAGGCACTGAGTCGCGGTTCACGCGCTTCAAATCCTCGAGGTCGGCGACACTGAAAATCGTGCCGCCACGGTTGTATTCGACCCGTGACAGACCTGCTAACGCCTCCACCTTTTCTTTTTCATCCACACTCACACCACCGCCTTTGCAGGCAGCGAGTTGCAGGATGACCAGTAAGACGACGATGGTAGAAGCGAGGTAGCGCATGACAATTTTTTCAATCGAGCAGCAAAAATAACAGATTAAGCACACAAACGCATGGTTTCTTGCACCTGTGGTAAAAATGAGTGTCCAGACAGGTTCAAATGCGCCATCAATGGAGAGTGGTCTCGATCTTGTATTGCTTGGTGGATGCTGCCGCCTGTGACAGCGTCCACGTCTAGGACGTGGATGTGTGCCGAGCGGGCAGGCTTGCGTGGTGCAGGGCGGGTGGCAAGACGAGGCTCACAGTCCAGTTTCCTTGCGGATGTGGTCGAGCAAGACGGCGCAGCTACGGTCGAGGATGCGATAGACCTCTTCGAATCCATCAGGACCACCGTAGTAAGGGTCGGGCACGTCGGGGCCGACGTCTTCGCGGTCAAAGTCGCGCATCAGCAGGATGTTTGCCTTGTCTTTGGGGCGCGGGTCTATGGCTTGCAGTTGCTTGACTTCACGGTGCACCGAGCGATCCATCGTGAGGATGTAGTCAAATTGCTGAAAGTCCCTGTGCGCAATGGGGCGCGAGGTGGTCGTGAGGGTGATCCCGTGCTGCTGCGCGGTCTGCCGCATGCGGTAGTCTGCGAGCTCTCCCTCGTGATGTGACGAAGTGCCGGCAGAATCCACCGAAATCAAGTGGCCCAGCCCAGCTTGGCCGACCTGCTGGATGAAAAGGCCCTCGGCCATCGGTGAGCGGCAAATATTGCCGAGGCATACAAACAAAACTTTGACTGGCTCCATGCGGCAAATTTAGGAATTTTGGGAGGTTTTTGCGGAAAGGGAATTGAAGCGGGGTGTATGATCCCGCTTTGCTTCGGGAGCAGCTGTTCGTTGGCCCGCCCCACAACAACGCTGTGGGCCGACGAACGAGCATTTTGATCATAGATTCGGCATCGCCGAACCATCTCTTGGCGGCCAATACCGTTCGTCGGCCCTCAAACTTGGCTTTGGGGCTGCGACAGCCTGTGGAGGGAGGGCCAACGAACAACGTCATCCCTGCGCCTTCCCAATTTGTCGTACACCCAATCGCAAGGCAATCGTCAATATTGCGCAACATGATCGCTAGGCGGTCGGTAAATGCCATCCGTAGCCGCGCAATAAATTGATTGACGCGGGGTCTGCAAGGCGGGGAATTCGTCAAAGACGGAGAGGTTCAGAGACATATTGCGTCATTGATCTCTGGGGCAAATATTGCGTATCCCGCTCAGGAGTGAAAGCTGATCGCCTTCTGGCAAGCGTCTGTCTATGTTTCATGGAATCGGCTTTGTGTGCGTGAGCTTCAATTCGAGAAAGGCGATGGGGACGGTGAGGCGCAATCTCCCTGCTGTTGCAGCGATGGCATTGAGACGCATCTCCAAGGCTGTAAAAACCTGTGATTGGTCTGCCTCGGGAACCAAGGCTTTCCAGTCTGGTAAGAATCCCATACCAATAAAATAGTCGCGCAAAAAGGCTGAACCATCGGCATAGGTCATGGTGAACAGATCCTCGACCTCTTGCACCACCTCAAATCCCTGTGTTTCAAACAGGGAGCGAAGTCCCTTCATGTCTTGTCTGTGCCCAGCCTGCTGTTGTATTTTGCTGCGCAAGCGATCATCGCTCACAGCCTCAAAAGCGGCATAATATTCTGCAAAGGTGCCGCGCAGATTTGTGCTGATGCACAATCGTCCATCGGGGCGCAATAGACGCCTGCATTCTGCCAAGACTGCTGCTACGTCTTGGAAATTGTTGAGGCCAAGGTTGGAGGTGATCAAGTCGATCGATTGTGAGGGGAGGTCGATGTGGTCGGCACCTTGCAAGAGCAAGGTCACATTGTGGAGCCCCCATGCCTCACATTTGCGCGCTGCGCGCTCCAAAGCCTCCTCCCAAGTATCAGCACCAAATACCTCGACGTCGGGGCCAAAGCGTCGCGCCAATAGCAGGAGCGGGAATCCCGTGCCAAAACCCAAGTCCAGAATGCGTCGCTGCCTTGCATAAGGGATGTTTTCCAACAGCAATTGCCCAGGAAAAGCAGACCACAAGGGAAGCTCGTCAAAGGCATCGCTCATCGCGGCAGATCGCCAATCGTATGTTTTATGTAGGTAATCGGGCAATGGAAAGGCCTCTTATTGAGTTGTGGGCGATTTGTAGTCCGCAAGAGTTATTATTTGGGGATCAGTCCAGTGGCTTTCCCGATCATGCGGTCCAGCATGCGGGCGGGCAAATTCATGGGTACTGTCCAATTGCTGAATTTTTTCTTGACAATGGCGTAGCGCGTCTTGGGTTTGCGCTTTTCAAAGATGGCAACGGTTTGCCTGCCGAGGTCGTCGGCAGACAGCCCTTCGAGGCCATTTTTGACAAAATACCGCTGGAATTTCTGCATCATGGCCGCATAAGGCGAGCCTGCAAAAATGCCGAGGTCATTGGCGCTCGGTTTTTCCCATATCGGGGTTTTGATGGCGCCAGGGCCGATGACGATCACATCGATGCCATACAATTGCAGCTCGATCCTGAGGGAATTGGAGAAGCCTTCCAAGGCATGTTTGCTGGAAGAATAGGCGCCCAAGAAAGGTGCGGAGATCTTGCCGCCCACTGAGCTGATCATGATGATGCGGCCGGGTGCATGGCTGGGATTTGCCGTTGCGCCCAGCAAGGGCAAAAATGCCTGTGTGACCGCAAGCTGCCCAAAGACATTGACTTCAAATTGAAACTTGAAGTCATCGAGCGGCTGTAACATCAGGGGCCCCGATGTTGCCATGCCAGCATTGTTGACAAGGCAAGCGAGGCCATCTTTGCCGATTTCATCGGCGACCTGTTGCGCGGCCGCCGCGATGGCGGCGTGGTCGGTGACATCAAAAAGCAGCGGGCTGAATTGGGGGCCGAGCTCTTGGCGTAGCCGATCGGCGTCTGCGGGCTTGCGCACGCTGCCATAGACATGGTAGCCTTGGTCCAAAAATGCCTTGGCGACGGCGTAGCCGATGCCTGTGGATGCGCCCGTGACGAGGATGTGTTTCATGAACGTAAAAATGCAGGATTTTTTTGTGATTTGATAGTTATCGAGGTCATTGTTTGCGGGTCGTTTTGTGCCTTCTTGGCTACGGTTTCCGTCCTCTGGATTTTGTGTGGGACCACTGTTTTGATCATGGTGTACGGCAATCGTATTCAGCGAAGCCAAATTCTGCAGTTATTCAATTCGTGAGTTCCAGATGGCCGGTAACCAGCAGAGGATCAGGGTCCCATCAGCGTCGTGGTTGGGCGCTCTCGCTTCAATGGATGAGTTTTTCGCACACCCTGTATCTTGGAAATTCCCCGATTTTTGCCGAACGTTGCATCCACATAATTGGCGGCAAGCGAACGACGAGCCGACAACGTGACACATTCTGATATTACCCGACCAATAAGCGCACTCAGATGCAAAAATGGATTTTAGGACTGGCCTTGGGCCTCCTTTTGATATCGAGTGGCCTTGTGCAGGCCCAGTCGCCCTTTGCCTTGCTGCAAAACTCACGAATGAGTTATGATGAGATTGTGAAGCAGGCGCAGCCCTACTTCGATGCCTTGCGCGCAGCCAACAATGGGCAGGTGACCCATGACGAGAAGGTATTTGCCCGATGGGCATCCTTTTGGGCGCCTCGCGTGTGCAGCAGCAGTGCGACACGCAGCAGTTTTCAAGCGTTTTACGAATACTATGCCAGGTTCCTGCAAGGTGAGTTTGATGTCTGCACCCAGAATTTACCAACCTCCCCTTGGCGTAGTATTGGGCCCAAGTCCATGGCGACCATGACCATGGGCATCGCCAATACAGTCGTGCGGGATCCTATCGATCCGCTCACGATCTACGCGGGCTGCAATTTCTCGGGTGTCTGGAAGACCACCGATGGTGGACAGCATTGGCGCTGCATCACCGATGCGATTCGCCTGCCATTTCTCCCTGTGCATGTGATCGCGCTCGATCCGCTCGACCACCGCATCGTTTACTTTGGTACGGGCGAGACGGCGCACAACAACTTGTTTTATGGCAATGGGATGTGGAAATCGAGCAACGGCGGTGGGACATGGACGCATATTGGCCCCAAGCCGATCGCCTATACCGGCGCCAACCGTGCCTCGATCAATGTGATAAGGTTTCATCCCAATTACGCCAACAACCATGTGATCTTGGCAGCGGGTGGGACTGGGATTTACCGCAGTACCAACAGCGGTGGCAGTTGGACGCAGGTGTTTGGCGCTGCCGGCCAGGATAGCTTACGGGGCGGTGGCAGCTTTATGGACATGGAAATCAACATTGCCAACCCCAATTTCATGTTGGCGGGCACGCGTTTTGACATCACGTTTATCCCTCCATCGTCGGTAGCGGGAGAGCTCCTCCTCTCTACCAACGCCGGGCTCACGTGGCGTTGCGTTTCATTGCCAGGGAGCGGTTTTCATATGGCGGAGCGGTTTTCGATCGATGTGACGACACGGTTCCCCGGGCGGTTTTATGTGGCCTATGATCACTTCAGTGACAGCTCTAGGACCAAGGTCGTGTACTCGACCAGCGTGGGAAACACGCTCCAGTTTCAACCCATGGTTTCTGTGAAATCGCTTACCAATTACCATATGGGGAGTTTTGAGGTGTCAGACAGTGATCCCAACTATGCCTACATTGGAGGAAGAGCGCTCGGCAGGGTCAACCTCGTGTCTGGCAAGCGCGAATTGGTGTATGGTTTTGAATTTTTCCCCCGTGGGATCAATGAGCATCCCGATGTGCGCGACATGGTCATCAGGCCCAGCAGTGTGCCAGGCAAGGATGAGTTGCTGGTGGCCTGCGACGGTGGCATTGCACAGTCAGACAATTCCTCGCTTTCCTGGAGGTCGCTCAACGGGCAGGGCCTCACGACCAATCAATACTTTGGCTTTGATTTCAAGCCCGAAAATGGGCATATCGTCGCGGGTGCCATGGACAATTACACCCATTATTTTGATGGGAATGCATGGACATTGCGTTATCAGGGCGATGGTGGATGGACAGAGATCGACGACCACAACAGCGATATGGTTTATTTTGTAAGCAATGATCGCTGGCTCGTGAACCGCCGAGGAATGGCCAACGATAGCGATCTTCAAATGGACAGTTTGGTGAACACGGGTGATGGAAGTGGGTTCAAATTGGAAATTCACACGACGCCCGATCCTGTGCGCCCAAATGTTTTCTGGGCGGGTGACATTTCATTTTTAAAGACCGTTACAGTGGTCGGGGGCCCTCCATGGCCTTGGTCGGCACCTATCTTCACCCATCCTGCTTCCAATGGCAGCCATCGGCTCCAAGACTTGGCGATTTCGATCGACGACCACAAAACCATGTATTGGAGCTATACCGGGCCCAAATACCTGAACGAAAATTCACCTAGCCAAGTGATCAACTTACTCTTTAGGAGCAGGGACGGCGGTCAAACCTATACGGACTTGACCCAAAACCTGAAATTGGAAGATGGCGTGACGCCTGTGCATGGATTCTTTTTTGTCAAAGATTTGGAGATCGACCCTGAGGATGCCAACCATGTCTTTGCTGGAATTTCGGGGTATGACTGGGACACCCTGCGTGACCAAGCGCGGCATAAGGTTTACGAGACCACCGACGGCGGCGACCATTGGGTCGATATTTCCAAGGGTCTCAGCCCATTTTCCGTGAGCCATCTTTGCTACCAAAACGGCAGCGGGGGCGTGGTCTATGCGGCGACCGATGCGGGCGTTTTCAGGTTTGACCCGATACGGCGCATCTGGGAATGCTTCAACCGCGACCTTCCCCCAGCAAGCTGCACCAAAGTGATGGTCGATTACTGCCGCAATCGCCTCCTTGTCTCGACCTATGGGCGCGGCATGTGGGAGGCCGACCTGCCCGCGACGCCCGACTACCACATCACCAGCTCACGCACATGGGATGCAGGGACAGTGCGCTTCTTTGCGGGCAATGTCATCGTCGATCCTGGCGTGGTGCTCACGGTCAAGGGCTCGGTGAACTTCAATCCTGGCAAGCGGCTCGTCGTCGATCGGGGCGCGAAGCTCCTGCTGCAAGGGGGTACCCTCACTTGCGCCTGCGGCATGTGGGCAGGCGTCGATGTCTATGGCACCTTCAACCGTTTCCAAAGCCTGCTCCCCAATGGCCTCCCGAGTTTCCAAGGGATCGTCGAGGTCGTGGGCGGCACCATCGAAAATGCCATCACAGGCATTTCCACTTCGCTCCACGACAGCCAAGGCAATTATTATTGGAGCAGTTTTGGAGGCATCGTGCGGTGCAGCAATGCTCGCTTCCTCAACAACAAGCGCGACGTGGAGATGCTCTCCTACGTGCATCCCAACATGAGCTATTTCCGCAACTGCCTGTTTGAGACCAATCGGGCATTGCGCGATGGCCTCAAACCCACGACCCACGTCTCGATGTGGAATGTGCGCAAGATCCCGTTTACGGGTTGCAGCTTTCGGCATGCCGACACGACAGGCTACCCCGTCTTGCAGCGCGGCAATGGCATCACGGCCGTCGATGCGACTTATATGGTGGATTGGCGCTGCACGAGCAGCAGCCAAAATGGCTGCACGGGCGGTGTGCCCAGCACATTTGAAGGACTGAATTATGGCGTACACCATGAGAGCAACAACCCGCTGCTTTCACCCGCGATCCGCCACGCAGCATTTGTACGCAACACGGTCGTCGGGGCCAAGCTGCGCGGCGCGCACTTTGCGGTGATCGAGGACAACAGCTTTGATGTCGGCACGACCCTCAACGCCTCGGGCCTCTACCTCGACCGCTGTACCAAATACAGCCTGCAAGGCAATGCCTTTGACGCCACGCGCCCGAGCAACCAAGCACGCTTCGGCTTTGTCGTCCGGGAAAGTGGCGACGACTACAACTTTGCCTACAACAACAGCTTCAGCAATCTGCCTTATGCACTCGCCGCACTCGAAGACAATGAGGGACCCAGCTCAGTCGATGGCCTCATCATGAACTGCAATGATTTTACCAATTGCACCTTTGGGATCATGGCGCTCGGCACCAGTGCCAATTCTGGCGTGGGGGAATCGCAGGGGAGGGCTGTAGTGAATCCGCTTGCGGTACCAACGAATCTCGTTCGTAACCGCTACTTTGGGGCATGCAGTGCCGCAAATGAAAACAAGTTTCTAGTTTCCCATCCCAATCAGTATAGGATCGATCATCGCTGCAACAGCGATTCGGTGTGCCAGCCATTGCCACAACCAGCATGTAGTGATATTGCTTTGGATGTCACAATCGCCTCTGTTATCTTAGTTAGGCCTAGCCATTGCCAAAGAATCGGAGGCGCTTCACTTCCCGTGATCGAACCCAATATCACTGCCTCAACCAAGCGCCTCGTCGAGCAGCAGGCAATTTTGAGCGCCAAGGTGGATGGCGGCAACACGGCTGATCGGCTAGCTGCCCTCGCAAAATCGACGAAAGCTTCCGCCATCAAAGCAGACTTGCTCCGCTATTCGCCCTACCTCTCGGATACAGTATTGGTAACGATGCTGCGCAAGCAGCCACTCCTGCCTGCGGGTACCCTGCAAACCCTCTTGTTGGCCAATTCACCCCTCAGTCCCAAAGTGTTGGCGCGCCTACCGGCTGCCAATTTGCCCCAAACGGTGCAAAAGAAAATTGCTGCTGCACAAAAGGGTGTCTCTCAGCGGGAACTTTTGGAAAACGACATGTTTACAGCACGCAACGACAAGACCTTTTGGGAAGATGAAAAGATCCGTTTCTTGCTGCGTGATAGCTTGGACCCCCGCTCCGAGGACAATTTGGTCGCCACCCTCACGCAGCTCAATTATGCCCGCTGCTACCAACAACAGGCGCGCGCCATGCAGACCGACTTCGCGACCAGCGATGCCAGCTCTACGAATGGCCTTCAAAATTGCAAAGGCGGTTCTGGCGACTTGGAGCAGCTCGTGCGGCAACTTGATGTACAAGCCAAGGAATGTTTTGGGGCTGAGGAGCGCTTTCCAGACATCACGCATGAAAAAGCCTATCCTGTGATGCCAAAGTCATTTGCCTTGGCGCAAGGGTTTCTTGAAAAGCTCATGGAATTGCGTACCCCCGAAAGTTATCTCTTGCCCCCGACCGTCGCTGGGACAGGAGTAGCCACTGCGGTCACCGATCCAACCCGATTTAAGCTGTATCAAAATGCGGATGCCAATCAATTGTTGTTGGACTTTGACGCTGCCATCGGCGCTCAGTTCCGCGTCAAAGTCCTGGATCTACAGGGGAAATCGTTGCTCGATAGCGTCGTTCTCCCCAACACCATCAATACGTTGCGCCTTGCAAAACACAAGGCCGGGCAGTATCGCTATGAGCTGCTGCGGGACGGATTGGCTTGGAAATCAGGTCAAATTCAGCTAAATTAAGCCCATGAAAAGATGGTGGCCCAAAGTTTTGCTGCTCTTGCTCCTGTATCAGGTGCAAGTGGGAGCCGTGCTGCTAGGCCAAGCGGCCAATCAGCCCTTTGTGCGGAAATTTGAGGCGGGTTATCCCAACTATTCTTACTTCACCTCTATTTGGCCTTCGCAAGATGGATGGTGGGGACTGTTTACTAAATTTGATAGTCTTGGCCCCGGTGAATACTATTATGGCGCCGAAGTCGCGGTAATCGATTCTCAATTCAATGTTTCTACAAGAGTCAGCCATGGGGATACGAATCGCTACTATTTCGAATATCCCGCCTTCAATCGCAAGACGATTCCCGATGGTAAAGGAAATTTTTGGTATTGGATGACGGGTTACATTCGATCGAATTTAACGAGGCCCTTGTATTATGGAAAGATGGACGCAAGTGGCCACGTACTTTTTGAAAGCGCAATCCCGAAAACCCATGAGGCGGATTATTTTTATGAGTTCCTGCCTTTGCCTGGGGGAGGAGGGGTTTTTGTCAATACCCATCGTGGTCGATTCGCCTTCCTTACTTGGCTCAATTGGGTAGATAGTCTAGGAAATATCACACATCTGGACTCTACTGAAAGGATCAACAATAATTATCTCCATGGGACTGCCTTCTGTACCTATGATTCCATTCGAGAAATCATCGTGGCACCTAGTCAAGACTTTTACTTCACGGGTTTTCAGAGCTTCAATATGCGGCCAAGGATTTCATTTTATAGCCCTACAGGCACGCTCTTGGGGCGTAAGGATCTCACCGCGCAGTTGCAGGACAATGTGGTTGGGAGCCTCCATCGCACAGATGATGGCGGGTATTTCGGGTTCTTGATGAAGTATATCCTCGACACGACGGCAGTGTATGAAGATCACCAGCCTGGGGTCGTGAAGTTGGATTCCAACTTTGATGTGGTTTGGAAAAAATACCTCTTCCCGCCCAAGCTTGAAAATGAAGCCTATGTCTTCCATCAATCCAAGCAGGGCGATTTTTTCTATGCTGGGCGGCATGACAGCTATCCTACCGACAGCCTGCAACATCGGAAATGGTTCATCACCAAATTTTCGCGAGGGCTTGATAGTCTCTGGACCCGCATCTATGACCTTGGTGGCGATAGCATCCACGGCATCTTGCAGGATCCCACTCAAATCCAAGTACGCGACAATGGCGACATTCTCGTGCTCGTGGACAACTCCGGCTATTGGCCGCCGAGTGCCATGTTCATCAACTATACTACCCTCTACAAACTCGACTCGCTGGGCTGTCTCATCGGCAATTGTGTGATTCGGGATACGGTGCCAGACACCCTGTGGCCTGCCCCAGGTGCCGGGGGCATGTTGGTGTATCCCAATCCGAGTGCGGGTGAGTTTTTGATGGCCTGGGATGTGGCAGCGGGTGATGTCTCGACCTTGCGGGTCTGGGACATGACCGGGCGCGCCTTGCTCAAGCAGGCGCTGCTGCGCGAGGAGCAACCGACAGCCTTGGACCTGCGCGGCTACGCCCCTGGGGTCTATTTGCTGGAAATCGTGTCTGAAAAGGGACGGAAATTTAGGGCCAAGGTCTTGGTCTTGCGCTAGGCTTCCTGAAGGGATGCCGCTTGCAATGGCTTGGGCAGGCTGACGATACAGTGGGGAAAGTTTATTTTTTAGGCGATAATGTTGCCATAATCGAAACAATATAAATACTTTTGGGATATGAAAATAGCAAATACGATACTTATTTTCCTGATGGTGACCTGCTCGGGCTTAGCTGCGCAGAATTGGCAACCTTTTTCGGTCGGTGAATCCTACCAGTATTTTTCTGGTGCGACGACTTTTCCCGACCGCACGGTGCGCCTGGAATCGGCCAGCAATATGGCTGGAGATTCCATTTGGGAATTCAATCGGCTGTGGGAGCAAGCGGGCGCAATCGCCATGATCAATGGCGCCAACATCGGCGGGCGCAGTGTGCGTTTGCAAGGCGGTGGCTTGTATCAATTTCGCGACTCCAGCAACATTGCCCTCCCCACTTGGGCCAACGTCGGCGACACTTGGCTCATGGATTCTGTCCAGATGTTGAGTGGCGAAGTGGTGCGCATCGATGCTTACCCAGTGCTCGGGCAGATGGATTCTGTGAAGGTGATCGCGGTCGGTGGAGACACCTTGCAGCTGTCCAAGGCGCATGGCATCGTCGAATGGCCCGCAGTGCTTGGAGGCAGCCATTTCATTTTGGCTGGCATCCAAGAGCGGCATCTGGGTGATACATTGCCGGGATTTGATGGCTTCTTTCATTTCAAGGTTGGGGACATCCTTTTTTACTCGGCCTCCTATGTGGTCGGCAATGGCGGTGGGGGATCTGATTCCTACCAATGGGAAACAAGGGTCGAAATCACCGACGCACGACGCGATAGTCTGGGCTTGCACCTCGACTGTCGTTGGATTGATCGCCTGTATATCAATGGCTTTCCCGGCACCGGCCATTTGAGAACCCGCTATTGGGGGATTTCTGATCGTCCCGACGGCCTTGTGGAACGTGGAAACCATGAGCCCATCCGTTTTCCCAGGGTGCTCACATCCTACGTGCCGCCCTTTTTTGCACCGATGCTCGTGCTGGGATTGGATTGCCCCTACTTCGCGAGCAATGCGCAAGTCTATATGCGCTCAGATTATACCGAAACCAATGGCATTGTACAGCTCCAACTTGGGCCAGACACCAATCCTGCCTTTTATGTTCCGACGGCACCCAATTCGCCAGCCTGTAGCACCGCTTGGAGCGGGCAGCGCGTCACGTTTACGGAAGGTCTCGGGATGAATTTCCAGACTTCTATGGGATTTGAAGAAAGGGGTACGATCAGGCTTGTCGGCAGCATTATAGATGGCGATACCGTGGGAACCATTTTTGAGGAGTCCTATTTGTTGAGTGTTGTGGCGGTCGATCCGATCCAGTCCAAGACCACCATCGATTGGACGCTGTTTCCAAATCCTGCGTATGAGACGACACAGATCAAGCTGGATGCAGGCATCAAAGGAGAATTGCGGATTTTGGACATGACGGGTCGCACGCTACAGCAAGCGACCCCTGTCGTGAATGGCAGCACCATCGATGTGCATGCCCTGCCAGCAGGGGTCTATCAAGTGCAACTCCAGACCCGCAATGTGATCGACATGAAGTTGCTGCAGATTGTAAGGTGAGCGCGGTGGTGACGGTGGCGGATTGCGGGTTTCACTTGGCTTAGGTCCACTGAAATTGGCGCTGCCGCCGACGTCGCCACCACCGCCCTGCAACCGCGCTTAGCAACAGTAAAAGCGCGGTTAAGGCCAGCCACAAAATCCATGCCCGCGACGGCGTTGCCACAAACCGCAGCTCCCCATTGCCAGCCATGACCCATGGTGCCCACATCAAAGGTTTCATTGCCTCTGAATGGGGATCGCTCAGGTAATCGCGTCGTGCCTGTGTCAAGGCATTGGCTACAGGCAATCCATCTGCGATATGGGCATAGAAGCGGTCCATGATATCATAAGTGGCCATGTCATCGACGCTCCATAAGCTCATGACCACTGTGCTGCATTGAGCGACTTGAAAGGCATAACCCATGCCGGTCATTTCTTGGCCACGCAAGGTGGTCCCTGGGCCAGATTGGCAGGCGCTCAAGACTGCCATCTTTTCGGGCAAATGCAAGCGCATCACCTCATGGGCGTACAGGTCGCCGTCTTCGCCCGAGGTGGAATCATCCGCAAGTTGCAGCCTAGAAAGGAGGGGTGCAGTCGGCTCAAAAAGGCCATGCGACGCAATATGCAACATGGTACGCAAGTGCGGTTCGTTTTTGATGCTATGTTCTGCATGCGTGGCATTGAGCAGGGCCTCGCCGCCCATGTGGTCGATGACCGCATCGATCTCATCTTTCACATGCATGATGGTGCCTAAATTGCGAAAACCCCCAGTTGATCCGATCCCGAGCACGCCACCATTTACAGTTTCGGGTCGGTAGGCGGCATACATCGTCCCCGATTGCACATAGCTGATGACGGTTTGTTGTAGCAGATAGGGTAATTTGCGAAAACTTCTTGGTTTTGGGTCGGTCGTGAGCGCCTCAAATGGAATCGTGGACAGTTCGCCATGCGGGCTTAAGATGAGGCGTTTGGGGATGCGACCTTCGGTGATGGCCAGGAATAGCGGTTGCAAAATAGCGGTATAGACTTCGTAGGCCGATGCCGCAAACACAGTGTCCTTGGTCCAGCGAGATTGGAGATCGTGGCGGTATCGAGCTATACTTGCACGCAGGGCAGGCGTAATCGGGAGCGCGAGCAAGGTGTCGCGTCTGGTGGTCACACCCGAGGCGATCAGATATTGCGCGCCCCAGTAGTAGGAAACAAACATTGCAGTGTCGCCTAGCTGCTGCCGCACATCTTGGATGGCTGCAAAGGTGGGCTCGGCCCGCAATTGCCCAGGGTAGGCGCGTCTCACTGCCGCTTGCAAGGCTGTGAGGCTGTCGCGAAAGGCGAGATTGGCCTTGCTCAATTCAAGAAAGCGCTTGCCCATGTCGAGGGTATCTTTGGGAATCACATCCAAGTTCAAGCGGGTGAGGTCCTGCACAATATCGAGCAACTCATTTTCCTTGCTGCGCTCCAGCCACGCAAAGGCTTGGGCACGCATATTGCGGCTGATGGCCATGCGCATCGCAAACTCATATTCTGTGATCGCCTGTGCAGAGATGTCGGCCTTGACATCGCCTGCCCAAAATCCACGGCGCAGCCCATCGAGCAACTGAAATGCACGCTCGGCTGTCGCTACGAAGTGATTGGAGACGGCGGTGTCGGGATGGCCAATGATGGCGCGGGCCTTGAGTGCCAAGGCTACAAACACATTGGGATCGGTGCCAAGGCTATCGACAGGCGGCAAGTCGTGCAGGTTGGGCCTTGTGGATGCGGGCAATCGCAGCAGCAGCGCCTCGTGGTAGCTCTGCAAGGCAGTATCAAAGTCGCCGATTTCACGCTCGATATTGCCCTTGGTCTCATAGAGTTTAGCCGCAATATCGGGGTTGGGCATCCCCATAGCTTTTGCGCGGGCCAACCACTTGCCGATGGCCTTTTGGGCATCTTGGGAATTGTTTTGCAAGCGGCCTAGCCGAGCCATGGCCTCATCCACCGAAAACAAAAAAAGGAGGCTGTCATCGTGTTTCAAGGCTGGGATGAATTTGATCGTCTGGGCCATACAATAGGCTACGGAATCACAAGGGGGCGTATCCAATAGCCCATCGCCAAGATTGAACCAAGCATAGGCCATTTCGCGGGGCGTCGATCTCGCGCTTGATTGGCGTATGGCTAGCACTTGGCGTCTCAGTTTGATTGCCTCATCGTAGGCACGATTATTTTGATATGCTTGCGCCAATGCCCCAAAAGATTTTGCGACCTCGAGCGAAGCAATCCCATATTGCGACTGCTTGGCATGGATTGCTTTTTTGGCGAAATTGATTGCGCTGTCTTGGCTACCGATTTGCGCAAATCGGTTGGCGCATGCATGTAGCAATTCTCCCTCCAATGCGCGTGCCGTGCTGTCCATCGTTGGAGGTAGGCGCTTGTATAAATCTAGCCCCGATTGATAGGCGCGCAAGGATGAATTTGCATTTTTCAAGGCAAAGTATTTGTCGCCAATCATTTTCCAAACCTCTACTGCCACCTGTCTCGTCGTACAAGCTGGGTCAGCGACGAGTGGCAACAGTGTGTCGATCACTTGTTGTTCAGTAGGTTGTGGAATCTCCCTCGCCCATGCCAAGCGTTGCACGCACAGCGCATGCAGGGAGTCTAGGTCCATTGTACACGCACGTCGTTGTTCCGCAACATTCGTCGGCTCAGTCGTGCAACTGCAAATTGCGAGGAGCAAACCCCAAACGATCCATTTTGACGTGCGATTCATAGCGCGGAGGGTAATGAGACAAGATAATGAAAAGTGGGATTCATAGCGTGATGATTTTTGAAACCACGCTGATTACGCCATCGCCCGTCTATCGATGGACTCCCCAAAGGGATGGTACCGACGAACGGGCGAAGGCGAATCGTCATGTGTAAACTCGTGCGACAGCGCGATCACCGCGCAATGCTGCTTTTGGATCGGTCATGAATGGGTGTACGCTCCCGCTCACAGAGCGGGAGCAAACGCAGGAATTACGTTGTTCGTTGGGCCCCCAAAAAGCCAAGTTTGAGGGCCGACGAACGATATTGGCTGCCAAGCGATGATTCTGCGACGCCAAATCTATGATCAAAATGCTCGTTCGTCGGCCCACCGCTTTGTTGTGGGCCGACGAACAGCTGCTCCCGCAGCAAAGCGGGATCGTACACCCGTCATGCATGGCCTTTTGGGATCCTAAGAAATGTTCGCATCCGAAGTGGCATATCCTGTCACTGTTGAGGGGCAGGCGGCCTCCTTTTTGTCGGAAATCACTGGCGCCGTTCGTTGGGCATCTGGCACAGTTGTGTTGAGACCGGGCACGCGGCGCACGACCCATACGACCAAAAACACGATACCACTTCCGAGCAGGATCACCAAACCCCAAAACGCGCCATTGGGGGAGTTTTCGGTATGTGCGACGACATACCGCACTGGATCTGAGGCATGGACGATACCTTCGCCAGAGAAGACCGTGTAGCCGATATTGCTCAAGGTATCGAAAATGGTATCGACCTTGACAAATATGCTGGGCAGCCAAGTGGTACTTGCGCCTGTCTTCACAGGAATGCTGAAGCGCACGATGCCTGAATCACCCGGAAATGTCGTGAACGCGGCTGCTTCTGATTCAAAATCTAGCTTGTAGAGATATCTCCCATTGAGATCGACGATGTCTTGGGAGGTCGGGCTATCAAAGGATGCTGGCCGGCGTCTGTTGGGGCCTGCAAGCGTGCATCCGAGGAAATCGATGTGACGATCGAGCATCAGGGGCAAGAGGTCTCGCAGGTACACGAGGTGCTCGTCGGCGGTGCCTGTATTCATAAATTGGATGGCAAAGGTGATCTTGTCGCCGTCGTAATACACTGCATTTTGGTTTTCGATCCATTTTTTGTTAGGGTCGATCGACGTGACGAGTGTATCGAGGCGGATGCGCGACAGCATCAGGGAGTCAGGACAGCTGTCTGCTGGTTGGGGTTTTGAAAACTGCAAACCGATGCTTTGAGCGGCGATGGACTTGGAGGCGATGCGTGTCCAAGTCGCATTGACTGCTACTCGATGTCGAGGTAAGTCGAGCCTCCCAAGTGACTCAGGCAATTGCAAGGCCATCAGTATGACCCTAGAGGAGCGGGCGGGAACGATAAACTGTAAGTGGCTTTCGATAAGGGAGCTTGCACCCTTGCGCGTCAATGATCCTGCGGCAGCACCGATGCTTGGCGCAATCGGGCCGCGCGTGACATATTCCTCGCAACGCACATTGCCACTGGGAATGAAGTCTTCGCAGCCCAATTCATAAGGTATCCAGTCCTTGGTGCGTGGCATCAATAGCCAATGCCGAATGCTGGCATTCGAAATCTCATAATCACAATCAGTAGGGTTGTAAAACACCACAGGATAGATCACCTCAGCGCCCCATGTAGGTTTGCAATAGGGCGGCGCGATGGCCACGCCGATGGCACTTGGATCGGGAAATAAATCCATAAATTCGGTGGCGATGATCGGCTTGTCGCCGAGGATATTGCTGATGGTCCTGCTAAACTCTGGGAAAATCACCCAACTCGCAGCTGCGATAGAGGCTCTGATGGTATCCCTGCAATCGTCAACGAATTCGGCGGCGATGCAGCGGCCGACACGCTCCTCTTTGAGGCCCGTGATGCGCAGCCTCACCTCGGTGCTAGGCTCGGCAGTAGGTCTGGTGAATCTGCGCGTGGGCTTGGGGGCGACAGAATAATCTCCATCCCCAAAATGCCACTCCAACAAAAAAGGGCGCAGCTCAGCTTCGCTACAAGGGTAGCTCTCGCGGCCACGCTTGCCCACGCAGGTAGGGCAAAAGGTATAGACGCCTGTGACGCGATCCAAAGTTTCCTCAAACCCAACGATGCGTTGATAGACCGTCGTGGATTGCGCACTCGCAGTTGCGCCCATCCACAACAGGCAAAAGATTCCGAACAATAATTGTGCTTTAGATTTCATGGTGCAAAATTTTAACAGCGATTGTTTCCAACAATTCAATTTAAGTAAAATAATAGTTGTTACGATCATCCTTTCGGGGCAGGCTGGGCATTGATGCCCAGCCTGCTGACCGATGGGGAGAGGGTGATCAAGGCTCCCAATCAAACGTGACACTCGACGTGGTGTACACGGGGTAAGTGCCAAAGGCATAGTGCCCAGCATAACCAGCGATGGTGTGGTCATGGACGGTAATAAGGATGGCATAGGCGCATTTGAGGGCCTGTGGATGCACGTCGGGCATCTTGAAGGTCGTCAAAATCTGGCCAGTGAGGAAGTCGCCTGCTGGGAAGGTGCCTGAGGCACCGACCGCTGGTGACGGCAGACTCTGCGGGCTCGTGATGCCGCCACCGACGAGCGACAGTTGGTAGAATGCATAGTGGTCGTCCTCAAAATTGCCCCAGACGGTGATGTCTTCGGTGCCCTTGTAGAGGCCACAAGCATTTTTGACGGTGACACCCACGTTGGGGATCGTCTCACCCGCAAAGCGGTAGAGGCTCGGCGCTTTGTTGTCGATGAGTACTGTGACGGGGTCGCTGCTGTTGCTCACAATGATGCCGTTGCCGACTTGGAGCCGCAACTCGTAGGGGCCATCCAAGCCAGCAGAGACGAAGCGGCAGAGCATGGTCGATGAATATTCTGCAAGGTCATTGAGGTAATCGGTGATGCTGAACCAGCCGTCGCCTGTGACCAAGCGCAGGTCGGTAAAAGAGGTGCCCGGCCGCTGTGCCGCACGGGAGGCCATGCCATCGGTCCAGCCGATGTCGGTCACCTTGCGGTATTGCAGCCTGTAGTGGGTCGCGCCCGCCACATTCACATTTCCCCAGATGCCCAGGTCAGCCCCAAAGGGTTTGATATGCCCGAGGGCATCTGTCTCCGCCAATCCAGCAGCATTGATGGAGGCGACATCGACATCGCTCACCTCGGTGATGCGTGGCTGGGCGACTTGTGATAACCCCGGCATGACCTCGATGCGGCGGTCGATCACATTGCCCCAGATCGGTGGGAAATGTGGGCCGCCCAATGTAGGATCGACATTCCAAGACAAAATCGCACGGGCCATGATCACCTGCTCCTTGCTGCAAGCAAGTGCACGCTTGCGCATGCCCTTCACCTGCATTCGCGATGCATACATGAGCGGCTTTTTGGCAGGGATGGGTTCGATGAGGTCGTCGGCGACGTCATGTACTTGAAACTTGTCGGTGCCCACATATTCCCAGCCCATGCCATAGTCGATGTAATAGGCCACATACTCGGTGCTGCCCACGAAACAAGGATCGGTGAGGTAGCCAGTCGGCAACTTGATGGCGATCGTCGATTCCAACAGATCCACCTCTGGAAACAATCCCAGGCAAGTCACTTGCTCATACTTGGTCTTCTCAAGCTGCGGAAATACGGGGATCAAGTCGAGCCAATTGTCGGGCAATGTCACCAATTTCAAGTATTCATTGGGTAGCTTGGCCAGGTCGGTTTGGATCCCTTCTGCCGAGGTGGCGAGACTGAAATTGCCATAATAGTTGAAATTTTTGGCCAAGTAGCTGTGCATCTGCACCCGGTGGGTGTCGCCCTTTTGGGCAGCAGCTTGCGCTTGCTCGATGCCTGCGCCCAGCTCTTTGTGCAAGGCGATCGCATGGTTGAGGGAGGCGATCGGAGCAGGTTGGATGTTGTCAAACACGGCAAATTCCGTCGGTTGCACGGCAAAGTCGGGCGGGAAAAACCTTCTTTTGGATTTCAAGAAGATCCAAGCATCCTTGCGATTGCCCCAGACAGGCAAGGTGTTGGGATTGAAGTGGGGCACCGACCAGGAGAGGATGGCCCTGAGACGCACCACTTGGTGACGCTTGCAGGTCGTGGGATCGACGGCGGGTTGGAAATTGAGCTGGGCAGCATACCAGATGCCCTTTTCATCTGCCACCGAGAGGTCATGTACCGTGACCGACACAGGTGGCCCAGCTTGTATCCAGCCATTGCCGTCTTGGTAATCCACCCAAAACGTCACCCATTCCTTGCTGCCATCACCGCAGCGGGGGCCACCGTAGCCCTGTGGGCGTTTCACATGAAATACAGCCTCCAGCACATTTTCACGGCGGCGCAAGCCCACACAATCCAGTTCCTCATATTGCGTGTGTTGGTTCCATTTTGAGATGACCGCAATATAGCCTTTGCTCAGTTCCGTCGGCATCGTCCCAAAGTAGTTGGGGTTTTGGGCGAGGATGCGCTGGTATCGCGAGCGTTCCAAGGACACGCTCGGCGTGAGTGCCTCGGCATCGTCGAGCACGATGTGATAGACTTCCTCGTGGCCGGCGTTGTTGCGGATCGCATTTTCAGTGAAATGCACCGCTTGGCCTTGGTCATTTTTTACCAACAGATAGACATCGGGGCCTTTTTCCAAAAATCCCGCAAATTGTGCTTCTGTATAGCAGATTTCGAAACGGCCTTCGCCATCGGTCTTGCTGCTGCCCAACAGGTCTGAACCCATCAGGTCTTTGTCGAGGGCCGTGACCTCAAAGCCAGCTAGCGCCTTGCCAGACTTGCCGAGCACCGTACCCTTGATCACGTAGTTGTCATTTTTACTAGGCATGAACAAAAAATTAGAGGTTGATAATCGCATTGAAGTAGGGCGATTTGTGATGATGTCATCAATTTTGTCATGAGGTAACGGCTTGCTTGTTTTTTTTTATTGACCTTTTACTTTTTTTTGAGGAAAATGGTACTGATCCAGCCGTAGGCTTCCCCTACTTCTATTCACATTCGAATCCATCGGACTTGCAGAGAGCAACATCATGAGTTTTTAGAGGTGCCCGCAAGGGTGTTTTTACTGGCCGCGAACAAAAATGAGAGGTTGAGAATCGCCATGAAGTAGGGCGATTTAGAATCAAGTCGCAATTTTTGTCCCGAGGCGCCAATTTGTTTTTCTTTATTAACTTGTTACTTTTGGTTAGAAAAATTGACACCAATATGGCAGCAGGAAAGAATCCTCATCAGGACGATGACGCCCGATGGATCGCAATGATTTTGGAGGGAGGTCGTCGGGAGAACACTGCCATGACTGAGTTTTATGACCAACACAGGAATATGGTGATCAATTATGTCAAGGCCAACAAGGGCCGCACAGAAGACGGCGAAAACATGATGCAGGATACCATATTGGTGCTCTTGCTGAATGTACATAAAGGTGTTTTCAGAGGCGAAAGCTCCCTGAAAAGCTACCTGATGCGCATCGTGCGCAATATGTGGCTCAACGAATTGCGCAGGCAAAAACCGCTGGAAGGCCATGTCGAAGTGTTGGATGGCGATCAGCCCGCCCTTCAGGAACTGGCGGAGTTGCCACGGGAATTGGAGCTGATCAACGATAGCAAGTTGGTGGCATTGCTGCAAGCGCTAGACAAGTTGCACAAGGGCTGCATGGCGATTTTGAAAATGTTTTATTGGTATAAATGGCCTCTGAATGAGATTGCCGAGTATCTCAACTATCGCTCCGAAGACAGCGTGAAGCAGAAAAAGAAGCGCTGCATGGATGAATTGAAGCGCTACCTTGATGACCACCCCGATTTGAAGGACTTCTTAAGATTTGATCGACCATGAATACCACGCCTCAAGACCAAGACCGCATCGAGCGTTACCTGCTCGACCAAATGCTCCCTGCGGAGGCCGCCTCCTTGGAGGCCGAGTGTGCACGTGACCCTGCACTCGCAGCGGCACTCGCGCATGAGCGTGATGTGCAGACGCTCGCCCGTGCAAGCCGCATGCTCGAGCTGCGTGAGAGCCTGAAAGCGCACGCCAGAGCGCGCGCGCGCCGCCCCAAGATCATGCGGTTCATCTTCGCCGTTTCGGCTGCTGCGGCGATCTTTTTGGTGGTGTATATCGGGTTTGTACTTCCGCAGGATTACAGCGACTTGGCGCTTGCGCAAAGCAGGAAGGCCGACAGCAGCAGGGGCAGCAGCCGAAGTGGTGAGCCGCTCAGCACAGCCAAGACTGCGCTCGACTCCGCCGAAATCTTGCTCGACTCGGCGATCACCATCCTGCCACGAGATCCGCGTCGCGCTTTGCCGATCCTGAATAGCATTTCCTGCTCTCCTGGACCGAGCTTAGATCCCCGAATGAAAGGTATCTGCGAGGAGGTGCACTACCACTTGGGCCTCGCCTACGCGCAGCTGGAGATAGCAGATAGCACCCAAAAATATCTGCAAGACTATGTGAAGCTGCCCGATGCCGACCACAAATCCGATGCCCAAAATATTTTGGATCAACTTTGACCCCTAACTCCGCCAGAGTTTACGTAATATGTTTTTGTGGGCAGCGCACACGTACACTCAACAATGTGGTAGCCCGCCTTAAGGCTCCCAAAGATATTCCCATCCAACTATCCCCATTTCACATTCTCCTGAAAACGGTGTATATTTAATCACCCTTCATCACCCCTAGAAAGAAAAGCAGCAAGGACAATGTCTGATTACGCGCAGCGACAGCCCACGCAGCAGTTGGAAAACAGCAAAGGAGCCGCCCACAACGGCACCCAGTACGGCAATTACCCCGCAGACAGTTATCAGGCGGCGATCATCAACCGCAACAGCGGCAAGACGGCCGATCCCCATGCGCCCACGGGGGTACACCCGATGGCCAAGCTGCGTCCTTGGCAGGCCAAACTCGTGGTGGGCAGCGCCCATGATCCCGCCGAGGCCGAGGCCGACCAGGCTGCCCACGAGGTCGTGCATGGCAAGGGACAGGCAGGGATCGGCAGTGCCCCTCCCGCGACGCCCGTCGCGGCGCGCATCTCACGCATGGCGGCTGCGCCCGAGGGCGACACACAGGAGGAAGAAGTCCAGGCCAAGTGCAAGGATTGTGACAAGGAGAGCCTCCAACGCCAGTGGGATCCACAGGCGATCCACCGCAGCATGCCTGCGCTGGCAGGCGGGAAGGCAGCCACAAGGCAGCCGGTGCAACTCAAGGAGTGGCCCAGGCCGGGCCATCAGGGCCCGGACAAGTGGCCGCAACCCGATTTCAGGAACAAATTCATCGCCAGCGACGACACCGCTCAGCAGCTCCAGGCGCAGAAGGGCAGTGGACAGGCCCTCGCCACACCCATCAAAGGTCAAATGGAGCATGGCTTTGGCGCAGATTTCTCCAAGGTGAAAATCCATAGGAGCCAAGATAGTTTTGCCCTGAACGACACCCTCAACGCCAAGGCATTTACTAGCGGCGATCATATTTTCTTCGGTCAGGGGCAATACGATGACCAAAGCCAAGAAGGCAAACAATTGATCGCGCATGAGCTTACCCATACGATCCAACAAGGTGCAGTTGCCCCAGCAATTCAGCGAAAGGTGGATCGGAAGGAGGAATCCAATGCAAATACGTCCACAATTCCTTGGTGCGCCACAATCGAGACCGAGGGCAATTCTTCTATCGGGTTTCAAAAGCAACCCAAAAAGCCCGAAACAAATGACGACCGTATTTGGCCTGCATTTGTGCAAGGCGACAAAGTTTGGGTGCTAGGTATTTCCAAAGACAATTGGCAGCACGTAGAACGGGAATATCAAGGCAAACGACAAGTCGGTTACGTTGATTGGAGAAACCTCAAAGCTTGCTCTACGCTAGAATCAAATGACGATTACTTTCATGCTCGCATCCTAAAGGAGTTGGGTGTTGGGAAGTACTGGTATTCCACTCGGGCTGAATTTCAGCAGAAAGTCCGCGATGACAAAGCCGTCTTGCAACAGTTCAAGGCCGATGTAGGAATTTATCGCATTTATCAGGAACTCAAAGGAACCGAATCTGGGGATGCCGATGCAAAGGCCGTCGCCAAGCGGTTGAAGGAAGAAAACAAGCTTCAAAAATTCGAGGGAAGCTTCGATGATGTCAAGCGGCTGGTTGTGGTATCGTTGAACAAGGTACAAGGTGAGTTGGCGTCGATGAAGTTGGAAGTACTAAAGATGAAAGGGGAACTTGCCGCCCTATCCGAACCAAGAAAGTATGCTCAGCAACAATTGGAAGCCTCAAAAAAGGCACTTGAAGAAATCAAGGTACAATTGAAGGCCCCTTCACTTCCAACTGGTCAGAAAACGCAATTGGAATCAAAAGCAGTTGCTTTGATCAAACAGATTTCCAAAATGCAGGACATGTTGACAACGGGCGGCGCGCAAACAAAGGGCATGGCAGCAATTGGAGGCACGCTTGCGGCCGGGATGCTCATTCCTGTGCCTGAAGAAATTGTTACGTGGCCCCTTGCGGCAATTGGGGTCGTCATATTGCTTTTGTTTACTGCAAAGGCTGCGTCAGATGGAGATATTTATGAGGCGGCCAAAGATTTGGCTTTGTTGGTTGCGGAGGCGATTGTTGCAATAAATTTCCTAAGCCGTGCCGAATGTATCGATATCTTTGTAAAACAATGTCGTCAAGGACCCTGCTCTACTTGCCTTCAATATTGCATAACCCAGGGCAAATGGGACGACCTCAATTGCCCTATTAAGTAAATACCAAAGTCGCCAAAATGATTGAATCAAAATACCCAGCATTGTTCAGCGATTTTCTGGTGGAGTTAGCCAACCAAAATGATGCACAGTGTATCCATATCATCGAAGAGATTCGCGCAAAGAATTCGCCAACTCCTGATTTGGAGGTAGAAATAGATTGCTTGACTTGGCTTGCTACATTGCATGACGAAACAGGTGCGATTGATTCAGCCATGACCTATTATCGTGATGCCCTTCAAGCGATGTCGGTCGATCGCCCTGGGCGTCGGCTCACGACAATTAGCTATGCAAAACTGCTGTCCAAAGCTGGAAAACACCATCTGGTAATTGAGGCCTTGGAGGATGTGATGGCCCATTTGGAGTCAGCTACGCTTTTGGAACGAATTCATACGCTTCACATCTATGCTGCGTCACTACAAGCGTGCCAACGTGCTTTTCCCAAGCGATACCTCCCGGCACTGGATGCGGCCGTAGCTGATTTGGATGAGCAAGGACTGAGCTTCCCTGATTCCGAACGAGCATTTACAAGGGCAGAAACCGTGTTTCAATTGTACAATGCAGCCAATACACGCTATTCACGCCTGCTTTTGCAAATCAATCGCATACAAGAGGACTCGGAAAAAATCGCTCAGTTTCAAGCGTACCTTGCTGTGGAAACCTGCGGTCATTACGCAAAGGACATCCGAGATCGTTTGGATCAGATGATCGCAAACCTAAGGAATTAAATTTCGATAAATCCTAACTTGACACCTAACTGGGCAAGGAACCTTCACGATGGAAGAATTTGACCACGTACTGAAGGAGATGATGCCCCGCTACAACAACGGCGAATGGGAGCTTGCCCAAGGAGTCCTTGACAAATTTGTTGTTCAAAAGGGCGACGGCCTAGACGCTGAATTGCGCCAAAAATGTGAATGGTGGACGGCCCTCATATTTGTTGATGCTGGAAAGCCTGACCAAGCCTTGGCCATTTACCAGCAACACTTTGAAGCAACAAAAGAAAATGTCCCGCAATTCACGCTTGTAGTGCGTAACTACGTGGAATTGCTGAATGCCACCGGTCGTGCAAGCAAAGCGGTCGAAGTCTTGGAAAACGTATTTTCTCGGCCACTGTCCTTTCACATGCAAGACACACTTTGGTTGATGACAGCATACGCGGCTGCGGCGCAAAAGATCCAAGATCGGTTTTTGGAAACGAGCCACACGGTTCTTCCTGGCATCATTGAAGCGCTTGACCTTCCCAATCACCCACTGCTCGCAGACCTATCACAACCGAGCGCCACCATTAATCACCTGACCGCAATGCACAAGGCTGGCAATCGTCGCTTTGCGAGCTTGATGGTAATGCTCCCGAACCTTCCAACCGCCGCCGAAAGAAATGCAGCGGTTCAATCGTTTATCGACAATGAAGCCGTCGGTTACTACCGCGACATGGCAAAGGAATACCTTTCGGACGCTTCGTAAATCAGAGAATCTTTGATTCGAATGCTTAACAGGCAGACATGTTGGTTCTGGAAATTTCCAGAAGGGGACCATTTTTGCACCGAAAAATTTATCAACAACGGAATCTCAGCCCCTCACCAATTGCAAAAGTCCATCAGCGAGTGGCTCTACAGCGCTTGGGCATCTGCGAAACCACAATTCTGGCTCGATTGCCTCCAATTCCGAGACGCAGAGGCGGCCCTCATTGTCCCAGATCATATCCACGCGGGCATACAGGGGCATGGAGGGGCAGGCGCGTAGGACTTGCTCGGCAAATTGAATTTCTGCTGCAGTCGGCGTGTGGTCATGTGCCACGCCCCCAAAATCGTCCTGCACCCTGAAATCGCCTTCCTTCGCTTTTTTGAGGACGGCATGGGTGTATTGACCATTCATCATCATGAGGGTGAGCTCGCCCTTGTGCAATACATTGTGCTGGAATGCTTGCAGGAGCATAGACTCCTGCGCAATCAGCTTTTGGAAGATGTCTTCGTGTGCCTGCACATTGCGTGCGCTCAGGCGGTAAGTATGCCTGCCTGCGCCTGAGATGGCGGGTTTCAGCACATATTCGTCCCAGCCTGTGGCTTGCGCGATCTCAGTGAGGGAGCGCGATTCGCCTGGCTCGATGAACTGTGTTGCCGGTATCAATATGCCTTGCGCCGCGAGGTCGCGCAGGTAATGCTTGTCCATGTTCCAGCGGATCAAGGGCAAGGGGTTGATGAACTGGGTGAGTGCCGCCGTAGCATCAAGCCATTTGGAAAATTGGGGAAAACGGTCAAAATAGTCCCATGTCGTGCGAAACAATGCATAGCGTGTCTCGCGCCAATCAAAATTGGGATCGTCCCAATTGGTGCGGTAAACGCTGAGACCGCGTGCTTCGAGGGCCGCACGCAAGAGCGCATCTTCGAGCAATATATTCTCTACATACCAATCTCCCGGCTTGGGATGCACGTAGCGGGCGTCGGTGAGGAGCGTAATATCATATTTGGACATGGGCATAGGTCTTGATGGTGAAAGAATTCAATCTGCGTGGGAATATTCTCTCACGACTTGATAGACTCCCAAAAGCGCTTTCCATTCAGGATCATGGTCGCTTTTGAACTGCAGGAATCGATCTTGGATTTCGGGCATCTGCTCAGGCAAATCGTACACCGCTCCGCCGATGGCAGCGACGTCTTCTGCCTTGCCGAGAAACATCATTTCAAAATTGTTGCGGTGCACCGTTGTGCCTACAAAGAGAATGTCAAGCTTGGTGTGCAAGGCCTCAAACAGCTCAATGGACAGCGCGTTGAGCAGATTGAGCTCGGCCTCGGTCGGCATTTCATATTCAGGATCCACGTCGCCACAAGCAAGTTGTAGGGTCCAAAGCCACCCAAACTCAGGGTCAGGAAATTTGCGGAGCAGCCCCTTGCTGAGCATGGCCGCAAAGGGTTTTCCATTGACATCGGCCAGAAATTCAAAAAGGCCTGGCCGGTTGCGCAGGTCGTCATTGGGGCGAAAAAAGACATTCATATTGTGCTGCATCTAGCAATGAAATCAAATTGGCGTGGGCGCATCATCGGCTCACGATCGGGCTTGAAGATACTCGGTTTTTGGGAATTGCCAGCTAGGCACGGATGGGTGCAGCCTCCAATTCGTTGTTTCTCAGGCAGGAAATTGCATCAACTTGCCATGCGCGACCAGCAGTTGCTTGGCTTGTTTCCAGTCAGGTAGCGTGTCGCTTTCAAAAGTGTAGATGCGAATTTCTGTCGAGAGCTTGGCACTCTGCTTCATGGCATCGAGGTGCGCGCCACTGCGCGCAAACTGCTTGATGGCCGCTTCAGTTTCCCAGTGGCTCATTGTGAGATGCAGCTTCCACCAGCCCGTGTTTTTCATTTTCACGAAGCCTGTTGTGCCTTTGGCTTGCAACATGATCTTGCGCCCATGGTTGGTAAGGGTAAAAAATTGCCAAGGGCTGCGCAGCAGAATGGAGGTGATGGTGATGTACATTTCTCGTGCAAATCGATTTTGGGTGATGGATTGAGGGCGAATGTACCTACAAAACGACGAAGTACCCGAAAATGGCAACGGCGACTTGCGTGGGAATAGTGCCGTTGTGTCGCGCAGCCTTTAAAAACGAAGACTTCTTCCAATGCTCAAATGTAATGGCAGCGATGAAAAAATGGTTCATCCCAGTTTACTAAAACGATACTGCTGAATGTAAGCTCTGGTCAATATGCTAGCCAACCGTGTAATGCGCAAGGGGTTTCCGCCATGACATTCTCGGATGGCATGTGCATCTTGGCATTGCTGGACCTGTCCTCTTAAGCCTTGCTGGGCAAGTAAATTTCGCGGTCACCTGTGATAGCAGATTGGCTGGGGAAGCTATTTGCGCAATTTTGGATTGTGCGTCAATCTGCTGGTAGAGAGTTTGTTGGAAAATTTCAGTGCTTTAAAATATTTTTTTACCCTCTCGTTCTTTGTTTCAAGAAATAAAAAAAAATCCTGTCCTCGCTCAGCGGGGGCTCTTTTTTCAAGAATTCAAGAATCACCAAAAAGTAAAGTCATGAATCATCGTTTTGAAAATGCGCTCGTATTGAGCGGGGGAAGCATCAAAGGAGCCTTTCAGGCAGGCGCAATCGAAGTTGCTTTGGAGCAAGGTTTTGTCCCAGATGCCATTTATGGGATCTCGGTGGGTTCACTCAACGGGGCTTTCTTGGCGGATCGTGCTGGGCGTGCGATCCTCAAGGGGAGATTGCCAGATTGGCCTGCCATCGGTCGAGAACTGGTGGAATTTTGGACGCGTGAAATCAAATCCTCCGAGGATATTGCGCGCAAGAGAGGCTTTTTGGGGATTGCGGCAAGCGTTTTGTTCAAGAACTGGGGGGGCCTCTCAGATACAACGCCGCTCAGGAACCTGATCAAGCGAGAGATCTCGCTCGACAACATTCGCAAATCCCCCGTCTATTTTGCCTGTGGGGCTACGAATTTAAATTCGGGAGAGATCTTTTATGCTGATTTCGGCAACTCGGGAAGCAATCTCATAGAATTTATCTTTGCGAGTTCTGCGATTCCGTTTTTCATGCCCCAGGTACCGATCAAGCATTTCGTGCATGGGGTGATGCGCGAAGAGGTCTATATCGATGGTGCAGGCCGCGACTCGTCTCCCTTGAGTTTCGCGATTGAAAAGGGTGCTGTCAATGTGCTGGGCATCTATTGTCACCCACTTACGATGGACCTCAAACCTAGCTTGGATTACCGAAGGTTCATGACCTATACCGAGCGCGTGATGGACATCTTGAGCAATGAGCAAATCAACAATGATCATAAGATCGGTGTGCTCATCAATGCGCTGATCACCCATGGGGCGGGCACGCAGGCAGGCTCGCCGCTCGCGGGCAAGCGCGTGATCCACGGGCTCAAGCGCGTGATCAGGCCCGAAAAGGAGATCCCGTTCAGGCAAGATGAAGTCACGCCCGAGATCGTCGCGCAGATGATCGCATGGGGCAAGCGTAATGCAACGGGTTATTTTCAGGATATTGTGCATGATGTTGAAGACGATCCACGTGGGCATGCAGGTCATGCCGCATGACCTACTGAGAGATGGGGTAATTCGCGGGGCGCCCTTGCGAATTGCCCCATTAATGGGTGCGGTGGCTTTTTTCTTGGGCAAAACTTGTTGCAGAAATTTTTAAATTCACGTCTATGAATGACATATTACGATCAGTTGTCTATCCTGGATTGTTCTGGTTTTTGATGGGTTTTGGGACGGCTAGCGCACAAAACGTATCAGAAATCGTGCGTGTGCATGGAGCCAAGCAGGTCATCGGTATTGGCATCGGCCACCAAAAATTTGGTTGGGCACCCAATTTCAGCTATGAGCGCTCCATCAATGCGCAATGGAGCATAAAAGCGACCATCGGTGGGTATTCCAAAACGATTTTTACCCCCTTGTCGGTGGGTCAAGATCGCCACGTCACAACCAATCTAGATCTCCGCTACTACCCCTTTCCGATTGCTGGGAGGCCCATGAACGGGCCGTTTGCCGGGATTCAGACGGCTTTTCATTACAATTGGGGAAACGAGAATTTTGAACGGGCCTTGAGTTATATGCTTATCAGGATCTTTGCCAGTAATCGAAATCCCTTGTCATTTCGACCGGAGTTTTTTGGTATTTGCAAGGCTCTGGAAGAGCCGCAGCAAATGCCCAAAAACGTAGCGGAGAAATCTTGCGCCTATCGATACACCTCCTACTAACTGGCCCTTCTGATGCGGCGCTTTTTGCGGGAAAAGCAAATAGGCGTTTCCAAGCAGGAGGTGTATCTGGCCGCGCTAGATTTCTCCGCTGCGTGATCGGGTCCCCGCCTTGCGAGGGCGCAGCGCTACGCTCCCTCGATCACTCCGGCACCAATGACAAGTGATGTATTGTTCAGATAATCAGT